>JAJZAV010000255.1 GCA_021799255.1 Bacillota bacterium | reverse complement strand
TTGTTCAGGTGTACGCGCAGCGACTCCCAGTATGGGTTATCCTTCATTCCGTGATAGTTTGTGGGGGTCATGACGAGCCGGAACTTCGGGTCTGCCTTCAACTCGGTAGCGAGCAGATAGTTGGCCAGCGACGACTGGGCAAACGCCATGTTTCCGTGGTATTCCTGTCGATCCGTTCCTTCGAGGCCATGGTAAATATCGTCGAGGCTCAACATGAAGACGTTCACGCCGAGGGCGCGAATCTGGTTGATCTTCGCCACAAGCGCCTGCCTGTCCTTGGCGCTTCCATAGGTGATGGTCAGCCCCGGACTGATGGAATAAACGAATTGCACATGGTAACGGTTGCTAGCATCTACGAGGGTTTTCAACTGCATTAAATTCTGTTGCGGGTATAATTGGTTCCACTTAGCCCGCTCGTACGGGTCGTACTTGGGGGCGTAGACAAACGTGTTCATGTGATGCTGACTCAAAAACGCAATCATGGAAACCGTGTCGGCCGTCGACCAAGGAGGCCCGTAGTACCCCTCGATGACTCCTCCAAGAAACGAATCAGGCAACTGCGCTGACGATGAATTCGAAGCGGCCGAGAAGGTCGTCGTGCCCTTTGAACCCGGCGCTGACATGGCCTTCGGCGCGGGCGGGGAGTTCATGATTAGCGCATCGCCACGGCTCGCGACCGAGTTATGGCTCTTTGCTGCCGAGTTGGGCGGCAACACGAGCGCTATGGTGCATGCTCCCGCAACGGTAAGCAAGGCGGGCAGAGTCCACGATTTTTTCCAATCCATTGCATGACCTCCACGGCGATTGACTTGAGCGCTTCGAAACCGTGTTCTCGCATTTACCATTCTAATCAGATAAACAGAGGGATTCCACCTGACTCTCGTGGAATCCCTCTGCAACCTATTGCGTCAAAACCATCCGAAAATGGTTAGGCCTGCGCAAGTTGCTCGTTGAAGAATTGGAGTGTCTTGGCGAACGCGTCCCGTGCGGCATCGGGGTTGTACGAAGCCCGGGTGTCGTTGAAGAATGCGTGGTGTGCTCCTTCGTAGACTCGGTACGTAAACTCCTTGCCCGCCGCAGCCATGTCCTCCGAAAGGCCGGGTACGGCATCGGTGATTCGGGGATCCAGGCTGGCGTAAAAGCCCATGACCGGACAGTGAACATTTTTTACCTGGTCGGCACCCGGGCGACTCCCGTAGAAGATCACTGCCCCACTGAGAGACGGTTCCTGGCACGCCAACAGACCCGACAGTCCTCCGCCCATGCAGAAGCCCACGGAGCCAACCTTCTGGCCGCGGCTGTGCTCACACGTGTTATGTAGGTACGCGACGGTGGCCCGCAATTGGGGCATGTGAGCATCCAAATTCATTCCGCCAAAAAGAGTACCGAACGTCGTCTTGACCTGCGTCCTGTCCGGTTCCGGAAGGGCGCCTATCGCCTTGTCGCGTTCGTCCGGCTGATTCCATACGGTCGGCGGTACCGTCTCGAGAAACGCTTTGACCTTATCCACCCTTTGTGTGGCCAGGGCCTCGGGCCTCTCCCCGTTCTTTGCGTACAAATCTGGTGCGAAAGCCACATAACCGGCCTCGGCAAATCGGTCCGTCACGTTCTGAATGTGCTGGTCAACACCCCATATTTCCTGAATGACGATAACGGCGGGCAGAGTTCCGGGCACACGTTCTGGATGTGCCACGTACCCCAAATACTCGTCGTTCTGACCATAACGCACCCATTTGCTGGACAGCGACATGTTCGATTCTCCTTTCGTTTTGCACAATTCGCAATTTATTGTACCTGTACAAGGCCCCGGTGTACAATTCGACTGTGGTCGATAGGAACTATCGGGTTTGAAAGGAGCATGCATTTCCTATGACAACGGGGCAGTCTGCGCTCACATGCGCCGTCATCACTATCAGCGACTCAGCCAGTGCCGGTGTGCGCGAGGACACCGGCGGAGAGACGGTCTCAGCCATGCTTAGAAACTCTGGTTGGTCAGTGACCACGAGGGAGACCGTACCCGACGAGAGGCAACGGATTGCCGATGCGCTGCAAAGACTGTGCGATGCCGGAGAGGTTGACGTTGTCGTTACTACGGGTGGGACGGGATTGGGCCCCCGCGACGTCACTCCGCAAGCTACAGAGGACGTCTGCGATTACCAAGTCCCAGGCATGGCGGAGGCGATGAGGGCGCATGGGCTCAAATCCACGCCGTTTGCGATGCTGTCAAGACAGGTTGTTGCCGTGAGAAAGAGCACGCTCATCGTCAACCTGCCCGGGAGCCCGAAAGGGGCACAAGAAGGGCTTGAATGCATCATTCCGGTTCTCCCACACGCCATCCGCCTGCTCCAAGGTGACACGAAACACAACGGCGACTAACGAACTCTTTGCCCTGACCAAACACCGAACCTTCGCCAACAGCCTCCCCGCTACTTGACGGTGAACGAGCGACCCATTTCGGCCGACTTGGCACTGCAGGCTTCCATTGCCTTCATCACGCACTGTGCGAGTTCACCTGCTTTGAGTTCCACGAGACCCGCTTCCGTGGTGCCTCCAGGTGAGGTGACTCTTTCGCGCAGTTGCCTTGGACTAAGGGACCATTCGGAGAGCGTCTTCGCGGTTCCTATCACGGTCTGAAGCACCAGCCGCCTGGCCAAGGCTGGCTGAAAGCCCAGCTTTACGGCGGCGTCCTCCATCGCTTCGAGGAAATAGCTGACGAACCCCGGACCACTGCCCGAAACCGCCGTCACTGAATCCATCATATCCTCGGGAATTTCCACCACGTCGCCAATCTGTTGCAAAAGGAACAGGACGTCCTTCTTGTCGGACTCCTGGATCCCATCGGCAAACGACACCGCTGTGACGCCCTCAAGAACCGCAACCGGGATGTTTGGCATCGTGCGCACTATCTTCGCGCGCCCTTCGCAAACGGTCTGAAGGAACTCGATGTGTACCCCCGCCGCGAGGGACACGAGCAGTTGGCCATTTAGGTACGGAAGGGCGCTCTTGATGGCGTTCTCTGCGTCTTTGGGCTTTGTGGCGAGGACGACGATCCTGCTCTTCGCAATTCCGGCCATATCAGACGCCGGATGAATTCCATAGACCGACGCCATCTCCTGCAGTTTTTCGGGATGGTTCCGGTTCAGCACGTGAACGTTATGCGCGATGACCGCCTGCTGCCCAACGATGCCTCGCACAAACGCCTCCGCCATCGCACCGGATCCGATGACGAAGATGGGGTGGTGAAACTGGTGCATAGTTCAATCCGCCCTTTCGAAGAATTATTTTGCGCTGTAACGGTATCCGTCAGCCAATGAATATAAGAAACAAACCTGTCGAAGTCCGCCTGGGGTCGGAAGGGATGCTCTGAAACCCAAGAAAAAGAAGACGTCGCGTCGGTTCGCGTTCAAGAGGTTGGCAAGAGGGTCACTCCCGCCGCGAGAAGTGCGTCTTTCATGGCCTGTGCATTCCTAAGCGCGTTTCGCCCATCTCCATGAACGCAGATGGTGGAAACATGAGCCTTCACAAGCGTTCCATTCACCGCCTTGGCCATCCGATTTACCGCCATTCTAACGGCGTTTTCGGCCACGACGTTCGAATCTTCGATAACGGCTCCCGGCATGGTGCGCGGAGCCAACTGTCCGTTTTCGAGATACAGCCTGTCCGCGAATCCCTCAGGGACGACGGTCAGCCCTTGCTCTACCCCCGCTTGAAATAGCTTACTATCCGGCAGCGCGTACAGTTGCAGCCCTTTCGACGAATCCCTTACGGCCATCGCGATGGCCGCGGCTACCGTGTCATCCCGGTTCGCCATGTTATACAGCGCACCGTGGGGTTTTACGTGATGAAGGGTCGCCCCAACGGATGTAACGAACGCGTCTAGGGCCCCTATCTGATACAGGACCATGTCGCGAATGTCCGTAGGCGACATAGCCATCTCACGCCGACCGAAACCCTGGAGATCCGGAAATCCCGGGTGCGCGCCTACCGCGACACCCTTGGACACAGCCAGTTCCGCCACCCTCCTCATCACCCGAAAATCTCCAGCATGGAATCCGCAGGCGACGTTAACGGAGGTGACCATGTCCATCAGGTCTTCGTCCGCCGTGAGCTCGTAAACTCCGAAGCCCTCGCCAAGGTCCGCGTTCAAGTCCATCCTCAGCGTAGAATTTTCGAATTCTGGATTCATCCTCTGCCTTCTTTCGTTCACGGTAGCCGAAGTGGAGGGCCATTGTGCTTCCACACGCTCCATGCGGCTTCCACAAAACGGCGCTGCTCATGCCGTAAAATGCCCCATTCTTCGCGCCCGACAAACTGACGTTCGCAGACTTCAGGGTTTTCTTCAAACGGGTGGACTTTCACCAAGCGTCCGAGCACTGCCACGTCAAACGAATATTGTCCGACGTAGGCATCCACCACCTGCAAGGCGACAATCTCGCAGCACGCCTCTTCCGACGTCTCGCGCACGGCCGCCTCGTCGTGCTGCTCTCCCTTATCGAGCAGCCCTCCCGGCAATCTCCACGGGGGCTGATGATACGTGTGGCGAAGAACCAACACGCGGCCTTCTTCATCAAACACGATGGCCACCACGCCGATGAGGTACGACGGATTCACCAAGCGAACGATGCGGTTTGACAGGGATCTTGGCAACCAACCGTAAACTCGAACGGCAAACCTTGGCATCATGTCAGGAACGAAACGACGGCCGCGAGGACGTCCCTTTCCCACTCGTATTTGTCGAACGTGTGGTTCGCTTCGGCTATTTTGTGAAGCAGAGTCCTATCTCCATAAGCCTGCCGGCTCGACCTCATGATGACGTCTGCCGGAACGCGGGCGTCCGCCTCCCCATATACGGTGAGAACGGGGCCCTCAAACTTCGCGGCGCGCGAAAAAGGTTCCAAGGGGAGAATGTCTTCGGCGAAGGGACGGCCCACGAGGTTCGCATTGTGATCGAATCCCCTATCCATGGCCGCCTCAGACATCCCCGATGCCATCTGTACCACCCAGTCGCGCATGTTCCAGGCCGGGGCAATCAGCGCAAGCTTCTCCACCTTGTCTTGGCAATCGCCCGCGACGAGCGCGGCGACCAAGCCCCCGAGGCTGAACCCGACGAGGGAGACGCGCGCTGGATCTATGCCAGGATGCTCGCGCACCATGTCCAGAATGGCGTGGGCTTCCTCGACTTCATGGGAAACGGTCATGTCAATGAATTCGCCGTCACTCTCGCCACTGCCGAGAAAGTCGAAGCGAAAGCTCGCGACGTTGGCCCGCTCCAGGGCGCGGCTTAGCTTGACGTACATTTGATGCCATTCGCCCTTTTGGCTGGTGAAGCTGTGCAAAAGGATGACGGCGGGCACCGAGTCCTGAGTTTCGCCGTTCGCGTCGGGCCAATGCCTCATCCCGCGCATCGTCTGATTGCGATGCATCAACGTGATAGCTTCTTGCATACTGTTCCCACCCTTTCCAAGTCCGATTTGGCGACTTGGTAGAAATTAATACGGGCCCCACGTTAGGTTTTTTTACA
>JAJZAV010000254.1 GCA_021799255.1 Bacillota bacterium | reverse complement strand
GCGCGATTCATGGATTCACCGAATGGGAACGAAAGATAAATGCGCTGAGTATTTCCATGTATGTCGCTTTGGCGGCAAACAAATTATACCGATTATTGAATGGAGGGGACTCGAGTGAAAATGCCAAAGAAGCTTTGGGCCGTGGGTTCCGCCGCTTTAATGTCCGTGACGCTGGTTACGGCTGGATGTGGGAATACGGCCAATCCAGGGAATAACGCAACGGGGAACAGCACGGCTGGAAACAATGCCGCAGGGAACAACGTTGTCGGTAATGCTGAGACGACGCCCGGAGCGAAACTAACCCTGTGGGACATTCAAACCGGAGCTCAACAACAAGTCGTTCAGAACATGGTGAACCAATTCAACAAATCGCACCCGAGCATTCAAGTCACGGCTCAGTGGTTCGAGAACGATCCGTTTAAACAAAAGCTTCTCATTGCCATGGGGGCGCACAACCCGCCCGACATCTTCACCGGTTGGGGCGGTGGAATTCTGCAATCCTATGTTAACGCGGGGGATGTCTACGATCTCACGAAGGCCTTGAACTCCGACCCGGCTTGGAAAAATCGGTTCCTGAAGTCGGTCATGCCGCCGGTCACCATCAATGGCCATATTTATGGGGTTCCAAACGACAACGTGCAACCTGTTTTCATGTTCTACAACAAACCTCTGTTTCAAAAGTACCACCTCGCGGTTCCGAAGACATGGAACCAGCTGTTGCACGATATCGCCGTCCTTAAGAAAAACAACGTGGTTCCCATCACGTTAGGCGGCAAAGACGTGTGGCCCGACCTGATGTACGAGGAATACTTGGTCGATAGGATTGGTGGACCGAAGGTCTTTGACGACGTGGTCGCCAAGAAGAAGAATGCATGGTCGAATCCCGCGTTCCTTAAGGCCAACACAATGATTCAACAACTGGTGAAAGCAGGCGCGTTTGAACCCGGGTTTAGCTCGGTCAGCTTCAATACCGGGCAGTCGACGGCCCTTTTGTATTCCAATCGGGCCGCCATGGAGTTGATGGGCAGCTGGGAATTTGGCGGCGTTTTGTCCAACGACAAGCAATTCATTGCCAACAACAATCTCGGATGGTTTGCCTTCCCGACAGTTCCGGGAGGAAAAGGGAACGCGAAAGACATCGCCGGAAATCCTTCCAACTATTATTCCATCTCCAGCGCATCGAAGAATCCACAAGCTGCGGTGACGTTCCTGAAAAGTGCGGTGCTGAACAAGCAGAACGTAAACGGGTGGATTGGCATCGGTGCCGTTCCGCCGGTGACTGGAATTGAATCGCAGTTGAAGAAATCGAAGTACTCGAACTACATGACCTTTACTTACGACTTGGTGAAGAACGCGCCGAATTTCCAAGCCTCTTGGGATCAGGCACTTTCGCCTGCAGCCGCACAGCAATTGCTCACGGACCTAAGCAAGTTATTCTCGAATCAGATGACGCCGGCGCAGTTTTCGGCGGACATGAACAAACATCTGCAGTAACTTTTTTCCCGTCACTTGATGAGCCGGTGGACAATCCGATGGCTCGCAGGGGGATTGTCCACCCAACTCAATGAGAGTTGGTGCCGCTCACGGTTGCAGCGAAGGAGTGAACAGAATGCAGACAGGATTGAACTGGAAACGGGTTCTGATGATGTTGCCTGCTGTCCTGTTCTTTGCCTTTTTCGCCCTGATCCCACTCGTCACCGCTGTGTACTACAGCGGGCTCAGTTGGAACGGAATTGGCCCCTCACAGTGGGTGGGCGTACAGAATTGGACTTCCGTCTTTCAGGATGGAACGGCTGGACACGCAATTTTGTTGACTGTCGAAATCATGGTGCTTTCGTGGATCTTCCAGACGCCCCTTAGCCTTTTGATTGGTGTGTTCCTAGCTGGAGAGCAAAAGCATCGTGCGGTTTTTGGGGTCTTCTATTTCGTTCCGCTGTTATTCTCCGCGGTCGCCATCGGCGTTACTTGGGAGAACATTCTGATGCCTGGATATGGGCTTTTGGACAGCTTGCTCCAGAGTGTAGGAATCGGAAGCGGGGAAGAGAACTGGCTTGGAAACTCAAGAATTGCGCTCGTTGTCCTCGCGATGCTCATCGCTTGGCAGTTCATTCCGTTTCACTCACTTCTTTATCAAGGGGGCGCCAAGCAGATTCCAGACTCTCTGTATGAAGCGGCCAAAATTGACGGAGCGAATCCGTGGACCACGTTCTTTTCCATCACGTTGCCGCAGTTGAAATACACCATCATTACGTCTTCGATTCTAATTCTAACCGGCTCCCTCACCTATTTCGATCTCATCTACGTGACGACGGAAGGTGGCCCCGGGAATTCAACGACGATATTGCCAATGGATATGTACAAGGAGGCATTTCTGGATCAAAGCATAGGTCGAGGAAGCGTACTCGCCATCATCTTGGCCGTCGCTGGCGTCGTTCTTTCGCTCGTTATTTTGCGCTTCTCTCGCTTCACACAAATGGAAAGCCAACTCGAAGGGGTGTGACAACGCCTTGAGCATAAACAGCTTGCCGACTTCCTCCAGCGGGCTACACCGAAGAGCCAGATCCCCGTGGTATAACTACTTATTTACGGCGCTGGGGGCGGTGTGGCTGCTCATCGCGTTTTACCCAGTTCTGTACATGCTGATGACCAGTTTGCGCAGTCAGCAGGGTTTCTTGCTGGGGACTCCGTGGTTGCCCCCATTGCACCCAATTCTCGAGAACTATCTCACGGTTCTTCAGGCTGGTTTCGCCCATTACTTCTGGAACAGCGTAGTCGTCTCGGTGGTGACCGTCGTCCTGGTCGTCGGTTGTTCATTACTTCTCGCCTACGTGATTGTCCGCACGCGAAATCGGGTTGTGAACGTGGTCTTTAGCGTGTTCCTAGTGGGGTTGTCTCTCCCCATTCAGGCGGCCATTATCCCCATCTATGTGCTGATCACCAAGATGGGGATGTACGATAAGCTCATTGGCCTCATTCTCCCGTCCGTGGCTTTTGGCTTGCCGCTCACGGTGCTCATTCTCGTCAACTTCGTTCGCGACATTCCGAACGAACTATACGAATCCATGGGGCTCGACGGAGCCGGGGAATTCACAGTATTGCGTCACCTCGTCATTCCGTTGGCCATGCCGGCGCTCGTGTCGGTGTCCATCTACGATTTCATTCAGGTGTGGAACAACTTCCTGTTTCCTTTGGTGCTCACCCAGAGTTCCGCGTCGAGGGTCGTCCCCTTAGCCATTACGAGCTTCCAGGGTCAGTACACCATGAACGTTCCGGTCACCATGGCGGTGGTGGTCCTGTCCGCCTTGCCTCTGATCCTCGCTTACATCTTCGGGCGGCGCTACTTGCTCCGCGGGTTGCTCGCCGGGTTTGGCAAATAAGGGTGGGAAGATGGCTGCGCCATCAATCCTCTAACTTTAGGGCGCGCAGGCGAAAATGTCCGACGTCAACCTGTGCAATGGTTACGTTGAGTCCCATGGCCTCCAGCGCCGCTACGAGAGGGCCCGTCTTATGGGGGACGTGGATCTCGCACAGGACGGGCGCTTGTGCCTCTTCCACCAACTTTAAAATCTCCTGACGGGGATGGTATCCCTTTCGGATGGCATCGCGCGCGTCGATGCTGATGAGCGACTTCTCCTTGTGAACCTCTAGCAAATCCACCATCCGTCATTCCTCCAAACGGTATTTTCACGGATTAGAGCCCGGCGGCCGCTCGCGCGGAACCACCGGGCTTTCGGTGCATTACAGCCGGCCAATCTTAATCCGGAACGTCTCAGGGCCGCGCTCGAGGTACTCCCACGAGAACTGATTGGCGCGCTCCAATTCGAATTGGTAACGAAGGGGAGCGGGATCGTGATCGTTCACCAAAAGCATGGCTTCTCCCGAAGACAGATTGTCGAATGTCTCGAAAATGACCTTGTGCTTCAGGTGCGGCGGGTATTCGGTGGCGTTCACGCTCGATGCAAAAGTTTCACTCATTGGACCAGACCTCCAGGGGTGTGATGGATGTTGTCGTGCTTGCACCCCGTACTTTACAGGGATTGATTTATCGCATCGTGACATAAATCACACGGTCGGTATTCGGAATATCGCACGATGGTGATGCACAGCCTGACGTGAGCACGCGAAATGGGCCGTCAGGCATAGGAGGTCAACTAGACATGAAGAGGTTTTCTCTCGGTTTTACCCCGCAGAAGGTGCAAACCGTGTTCCAAGAAGGCGACAGCCGATTCGTTCTGCTCTCCCTTATGCCCGGTCAGGGATTGACCAAACACCGCACAAAGCAGCGCCTCGTCTTGACCGTGCTCACGGGAGAAATCGAGTTTACGGTCGGCGACAACACGGACGTCGTCCTCCCGTCTGAAATGCTGACGGTGGATCCGCTGGTGGAACATGCCGTCGTGGCCAAGCAAAAGAGCACGGTGTTGCTCACCCTGATCCCACAAACCGGGTCCGACGAAAAAACGGGGGCGGCGAAGGCACGAACGCTCACGCACGAAAATGCGTATATGCATCCCGACATGATCTCTCAGATTGCTCCGGAACTGCGGCCGTTGGTTGACGATCACGTTCGTCTCTGCGAACTCCTCGACGCTCCCGCATTGGACGACCAGGCGGCTGAGATGAATCGGCTGGAACGGGTCCTGTCCACGGTGCACAAGGAGCTGAACGAGCACTTCATCCTCGAGGAGAAGTACGTGTTTCCTCTCATGGCGAGACACGTTGGGGGCGAGGACGTGGGACCCGTCGCCAGGCTGCTCGAGGAACACGCCCACATTCGCCAACTCCATCAGGAAGCGGCGCAGCTCTTTGGGCTCGCACGCGAACAAGCGGATCCGCACGCCTTCGCCCTCCTCGGACAAAAGTCCGAAGAGCTTGCGGTCAGCCTCTTGAACCATCTTGGAAAAGAGGATAGCCATTTGTTCCCAATGGCCAGCCGGCTGTTGACGGACGAGGAAAAGGCGCAGATCCGTCAACATTTGTCACAAAATTAACCATTTGTGAATGGTTGTCAAACCATGCAAAGCGGGGAGGAGAGCTAGGCATGATTACAAGAGAAGACGTCTTTGAAGCTCTCAGGGACGTGGAAGACCCCGAGGTTCACAGAAGCATCGTCGAGCTGGACATGGTGAAGCGAGTGGATATCGATGGAAGCAACGTCGCCGTAGAGGTGACGCTCACCATCCGCGGTTGCCCCCTGCACACCACCATCGAGAACGCCGTCCAAGAACGGCTCGAGAAGCTGCCGGGAATCGGGAAGATAGACATCACGATGGGCTTTATGACGGACGAGGAGCGGGCACGGTTCGCAGAAAAGATCCGCGGAAAGCAGCGCGACGCGTCGTCCGCCCCGATACTCGCTGCCGATAAGAACGTGGTGTTCATCGCCGTCGCTTCCGGTAAGGGTGGGGTCGGAAAGTCGACGGTGACGGCGAATTTGGCCAAGGCCATGGGAAACCAAGGACTTCGTGTTGGACTCGTGGACGCCGACATCTACGGCTTCAGCATTCCCGGGATTTACGGAGTCA
>JAJZAV010000253.1 GCA_021799255.1 Bacillota bacterium | reverse complement strand
CGGAGGGTCGTCGGGAGGCAGCGCGATTAGCGTAGCGACGAAGATGAGCGTCGCGGCCATTGGAACCGACACCGGAGGCAGCATCCGAATCCCGGCTGCACTGACGGGCATCGTTGGCTACAAACCATCGTTTGGGGCTGTGAGCCGATTTGGGGTTTTCCCGCTCGCATCCTCTCTGGACCACGTCGGACCGATGGCGCGGACCGTTGGCGACGTCCGCACCCTGATGAAGGTCATCGCAGGCCGCGATGAGCGAGACCCGGATTCGTACCCCCTCCCCCAATGGGAGTCAACACTCCGCACGTTGCACGTAAATGAAGTCCGTATCGGGATCCCCGTCGACGACTTTTTCTCCGTCGGCGACAAGGAGGTCCTTCATGCGGTGGCTCGCACAGCCCTCGGCCTCGACGACTGTCGCACTTCGAAGCTCCAATGGCACAGCGCCCCGGTGCGCATCCCTCTCCTCGCAGAGGCGGCGCAAGCGCAGGCAATTATTCTTTCCTCTGAGGCACTGTACGTGCATCACGAGCGATTGCAAACTGAGCCGGATTTGTATGGAGCCCCTACAAGAAGACGTCTCGAAGACGCCAAGCAATACCTCGGGTGCGAATATGTGTGGGCAAAGAACGTCCAACGAGCGTTTCAACGTGAAATCGCTGAGATTTTTGAATCCGTAGACATCTTAATGTTACCCACAACGCCGATTGGCGCGCCACGCGTCGCTGAAGAAACGGTTGTCCTCGACGGAATAAAATGGGCCGTTCCTTCGCTCTTAACGAGATATACAAACCTGTGGAATTTGGCGGGGGTGCCCGCCATCACTCTTCCGTGTGGACTTACCGATGAGGGTCTTCCTATTGGCGTTCAATTAGTTTCAGGAAGATTTGAGGACAACAAGTTGTTATGGATTGCAGAGCGGATGGAGTCATGGCTTCCCAGAGCGGTGCTCCCTCCGGAATACGAATAGGCGCATAATCCCGTAGGAGACCGACGAAGAAACAAACATGGCTACGCCCTTCGCAAGATTGCTGCTCACGAAGAACGGCAACGACCGGTCGAAGATGAGGTAACGTGAAGCCCAGACGAGAATGACGTCATTCAGCGCGATGTTCAAAATCGCTGACACGCCATACTTGATCCGCTCCGACCGAACTCCCTTCGCGATGTCGCCAAACGTCCAGAGTCGATTCCACACGTAACTGTTGGCAATGGCACAAATCACGCCAAAAGAATTATAGGCGCTCAGCCAAAAGCTTGAGCGCGTGGGAAATAAAAGCAACAGCCCGTTCAGAATGACTAAATCGACGGTCGCATTCATCAAGCCGACGAGTAAAAACTTGGTGTACCTTCGGACAGTTCCGCGTACCACCATGGAAACGGACATTTGACCACCCATTTGCACGCCGCGATTACCCACCGATCCCGCCGTTTTCCTTGTCACACCGCCATGGTTTGGAACAATTTTTCGTACTGATCCATCAGTTGGCGCGTGGACTGACGCCAATCGAGGCCAGCCGCAATCTCCCGACCACGACGCTGCAAACTTTGACGACGCGTTTCGTTATAGAATAACTCATCCATCGCCAAAAGGATTGAGTCGGTGCTCTGCGGATCGAACAAAACGCCAGCGTTCCCATCCTCCAGCACTTCACGGGACGGAGCACTCTTCGCGGCCATTATTGGAAGCCCACTAGCCATCGCCTCAAACAATACGAGGCCAAGCGTCTCCGTGGTTGACGGAAAAACAAACCCATCGGCAGAAGCGTAAGCACTGGCCAGTTCCTCTCCGTGCATGAAACCGGTAAACGTTGTTCGAGTTCCAGCAAACACGGTTTCCAATTCCCCACGATACGGACCGTCCCCCACGATGGCGAGGTGAATGTCTTGCCGTCGTTCCAAACAAGGCCTCAGCTTATCCAAGCCCTTTTCTGCGGCGACTCGTCCGACATACAGAAGGATCTTTTCATCGTCTCTAATTCCGGGTGCCAATCTTTGGCGCATGGACTCTGAGGACGCCGCCGAAGAATACAGACGAGTGTCGACGCCTCGGTCCCAGACCTCCAGATTGGAAAACCCGTGGGAATCAAGCTCGGCAAGCGTCGCCCTCGACGTGCACAGGTTCACCTTAGCATGATTGTGCAAGGACCTAAAATACCACCACAGTGCCGGTTCGAGAAAGTCTAGCTTGTAGTGCCGTGCATACGTGGCCACATTCGTATGGTATGAAGCGATGAGCGGAATCTGGAACCGCCAAGCGTAGTAAATCGCTCCTATGCCAAGAAATGCGGGATTCAACATGTGGATGATATCGGGGTTGAATTCCTTGATGTATCTCCCAAGGCCAAAGCGCCAGAGGGAAAAGTTTTTGTCTGGATACAAAAAGAAGTGAAACGCGGGGACACCAATCACCCTCGCCGAAGCGAAGTGAGAGGGCCCCCCTTCCGGGGCAAAAAGCAGGACTTCATGTCCTTCTTCCGCGAGGTGTTCCAGCGTTGCGCACAACCTGGTAACGATTCCGTCCGTCCCCGGGAGAAACGTTTCAGAGAACATTGCAATCTTCATTCCGTATTACCTCCAGGATGCCGATGGTGCGATGACCCCAACGTTCACCCTATCTCGGTAACGAATTGCGGTTTCAATCATGTTCGAGATCAACTCATCCGAGAGAAGGTGGGGCTTCAGACCGAGATCGATGAGTTTCGTGTGAATCGCCTTATAGTAGTGCTCTTCCTTCTCAACGCGCGGGTTCTGCAAATGCGCGATTTTCGCCTCCATCCCCATCTGCTTCGCGACTTCGGACACGCGCTCTGCCAACTCCAACACGGAGAACTGCTCGGTGAACTGGTTGAACACGCGGAACTCACCCTTGTCGGCAGGATTCAGCGCAGCCAGTTCGACGCATTGGAGCGTGTCGCGTATGTCGAGAAATGCTCTCGTCTGTCCGCCCTTACCGTACACAGTTAAGTCGTGACCCACTGCGGCCTGAATACAAAAACGGTTGAGCGCGGTCCCGAAGACGCCGTCGTAGTCAACGCGATTGTACAGCCGTTCGTCCACTTTACACTCATCCGTCCACAATCCGTACACGACCCCCTGGTTCAGGTCGGTGGCACGGATGCCCCATGCTTTACAAGTGAACATGATGTTGTGGCTGTCGTGTACCTTCGACAGATGATAGAAAGAGAACGGCTGTTTGGGATAAGGCAGAACGTCCTCGCGCCCCTTGTGAGACACCTTCAGGTAGCCTTCTTCGATGTCAATGTTTGGCGTTCCGTATTCTCCCATTGTTCCCAGTTTGATGAGATGACAATCCGGTACGATGTTCTTGATGGCGAACAAAACATTGAGCGTCCCCACCACGTTATTGACCTGGGTGAACACGGCATGTTGCCGATCAATCATCGAGTAAGGCGCGGAACGCTGCTCGGCGTAATGCACGAACGCTTCCGGTTGGAACTCTCGCATTGCGTTCTCCACGAAGTCGTATTCGGTAAGATCTCCGACATACATGCGAATATCCTTGCCCGACGTCTCTTTCCAAGCACCAATGCGCTCCTCCAGAGAAAAAATGGGAGTCAGAGACTGGGTGCCCAATTCTTCGTCCCACTTGCGGCGGATCATGTTGTCGAGGATGGCTACCTCATGTCCTCGATTGGAAAAGTACAGTGCTGTCGGCCAGCCACAAAAGCCATCGCCACCGGCTATCATTATTCTCATTTCTTGTTCACCTCATGATCCCATAGATAACTACATTCAAATTAGATGCTTGTTCAGGGTCCAGCATGCACACGAGAGTCCTGCGCCAGCAGCGATGCCGTTACGCGGAAAATCACTCTGGAAGCCGCCGCCTTATGCCAAGAATGGGACAAGGCGCGCCGAACACATCAAATGCACCTATACAATGTACAAGTTTTCATCGATTGGGGCAAGGGGAGAAACAAGGATGAGCCGCGACGGAGAGGCGGAGGAAAAGATGCCGAACAGTAACGAGGGAGGGCGCAAATCGGTTGTGCTACACACACGGTGGTCCTGCGCCCTCGCTCGCGGGGCGAAGCAATATGGGCTGGTTCACCAAGGACCGTTGTAATCGCCCATGTTTTCGCTAGCCTTCACAAACCATCCCCAGTACTGACGAATACCTTTCCCGCACAGACGAACAACACTTTTTACTCTGCGCATTGGACATCACCTCGTGCATCAGTGTGATCCACGGGTGACCGTCGTATTCATTACGCCAACGGATTTTAGACCGGTCGCACTTCCCGGCAAAAAAACCGGCATCCTACGGCGAGCCATCGAAAGACCTGTCTACACAATCGCTATTGGCTGTCCCACAAAAACGCGATCTCCCACGCCAACCGATAAGCGAAGGTTCGCCGATGCTTCACGATTCCACATGACAATGACGGTGGATCCCAACTCAAAGTGCCCGAGCTCCTCCCCCTTCGCAAGGTGAACGTTCTCCCTCTCCATCACAACCCCCCCTTGACCACGCACCCGTAGCTCCCTTTGCGAAGGCGCAAACACGGTTTTTACGGTTCCGACGCCAAGAGCGCCAATCTTCACGATGGCGTATTCACCGAGATGGGACGATATGTAGGTAATCATCCGCTCATTTTTCGCGTACAAGCGGTCAACCAACAGTCCAATTCGGTTCACGGGATAGAGACGACCCGGAACGTACGTCCAGCCTGTAATGAGTCCATCCGTTGGCATGTGAATGCGGTGGTAATTTGTAGGGCTCAGATACAGCACGACGAACTTACCACCGACGAATCTCGTGGCCATGGTTTCGCTTTGCAGCAGTTCCGTGCCCGTATAAGGCAGGCCCTTAGCCTGTAACTGCCAGTGCTCATGAATGGTGCCAGACGCGGTAATCAAACCGTCCACTGGGGAGAGAAATCCTTCCCCTGCAAACGAACGGGCGGTCGACGACAGCCTCCTTGTGAACAGGTCCAGCAAGGTCTGATACTCGGAGATGGCACGTTCCATCTCACCGACGTCGATGCGATAGTGGCGGACGTACCAAGGTATGAGGTGCCGACTCACCCGAAAGCGGGCAAACCGTCCGATGGCGTACGTGTATAGTCGTTTAGGGATGAGGTACAAAGTAGTCCGGCTGACGTTCAAGTTTTGCCTCCACCTTTTTGGGTGAAATCGGTCTTTAAGACTCTTGCCGTTCCTCCTAAACCACTATAGTTCAAACGCTGGCCCGACGGAAAGATGGAAAAGGGAGACCGGCTAAGCCGATCCCCCAACACTACCGAATGATACCCTTTAGAATCCCTGGCGACCAGCCAACTGCTGCTCCGCAAACGCCACCAGACGCTTGGTGATTTCGCCACCAACCGAACCGTTCTGACGAGCCGTAGTGTCGGCTCCTAGTTGGACACCAAACTCAGTCGCGATCTCGTACTTCATCTGGTCGAGCGCTTGGGAAGCGTTGTTCACCAGGACTTGATTGCTGTTTGAACTCTGTGCCATCTGTGTTCACCTCCCTGATGTGATGGCTGTATTATGTCTGGTGTGGAGGTGGAGTATGACTACCACATTGTGGAGAAATTTCATTTGAACAAGCGCATGA
>JAJZAV010000252.1 GCA_021799255.1 Bacillota bacterium | reverse complement strand
CTGGCACCACGAGCCGCTCAGCGAAATGATTGAGTCGCGTCTTCATTTGCGCACATGGGTGGAGAACGACGCGAACGCGGCCGTCCTAGGGGAAATGTGGTTTGGAGTCGGCCAAGCCGTGAAGCACCTGCTGTTTGTGCTGGCGGACGTGGGCATTGGCGCTGGCATCGCCGTAAACGGTTCCATATACCACGGGGAAAACAACGGGGCCGGGGAATTTGCGCACACGGTGGTGGACATTTATAGCCCTGATGTGTGCGAGTGCGGCCGGCGCGGATGCCTCGGGAACGTCACTTCTAGGTGGAGCATCTTGGAACGAGTCAAGAAGAGAACGGGCATAGAGACGGTGTCATTTGCGCAAGTGGTACAGCTGGCAAAAGAGTCCGTGCAGCCGTACCAGGAGATTGTGTTTAAAGCCGCAGATTACCTCGCGGTAGGCATCGCGAACATGGTGCAGGTTTTGGATCCCACGATGATTGTCCTCGGAGGAGCGACGTTCCTTGAGGACGAGTTAATATTTAATGAAACGGTCCGTCGAATGGAGCCGTTGATGAACCCCAAAGGGGTCTCCATCGTTCGCACCAAGCATCAGTTTAATTCGGTTGCCGTTGGCGCGGCAACGCTCGCTCTGCAACAGGTGTATGATCACACCCAATTGATTGACGATCCCCTGCACGGCCAGGCCACAGTGGACGTAAGCGCCCTGTGATTCGACTCGCGCGGCCGCTTGGGTTTTCTAACGACGGGATCCCTTGGATCTTTTTCGAACTGATTTTTCGTCAACATGTATAACCAAGAGCGAAATCGCACATTCTACTCTCATGTAGGGGAGGCTGATGTGTGATGGTAACTACAACGTCGTTTCTGTAGCAATGCAGAGTAAGGCGGTGGTTCCAGCGACAACATCAAATCCTTACAACGGAGAAGGCGGCCCTCGGGTCGTCCTTTTTCGTTTTGAAGGGGGATTGCATGGGTTCGCTCAAGGGAGAACGCGTGGGTTCCGCTCATAATTGGGTGAACTAGGCCGGTATGTCCGCGCACAAAGCGAACAGACTAGAAACAGCGCGCCGATGACAGCAGCGCCGCAGACACCACACAGGCCGAGGGAGGGAATGTGAATGGGTCGCACCGAGCATCACACCACCGTTTCAGAACTCGGATTTGCCGTCACGAACGAAGATCTGCGTATCGTAAACCAGTATCCGGGACGCTGGGCCATCACGGGGAGCTCGCCGCTGCCCAACAACTACTGGGCCGTCACAACCGATGGGCGAGGGCACCCGGTCTTGGGTCACATGAGTCCCGATGAGATTTTATCCGCGGCGAACAATCGCGGTTGGCAGTGCGCGTACGTGGCCCCGTACGGCCGCTACGTCCAGGGAGAGAACGACGGCGTGGAATTGCACAACTGGATTGTCGAAGGCCGCAACAAGTCGAAGTCCCACAGTGCGGACTGACCCGGGACGATGAGGCCAAAGGAGGCTCTACATTGACGAACCAGCGCGAACCGATTCGAAACGATGCGAATCAGACCTTGCCAAGGAAATCGGTCAATGAGATGAACGCGTCGCAGCGACGTCTTGCCAAGACGAAAAGAACGGGCAAGACCATGCCCTAGACCGGGGTGTTCTCGCGGAAGGCACTTGTGCCTTCCGCTTTCTTCGTCCATCGTGTTGTGCGCTCGACTTTCTACAGTTCCTTGCATGATTTCACAAGTCAGCCAGGCATTGCTTGTACGTCCCATCTTCGTTACTATGACCTATAACGACATCCGGACGGGGCGCACCCATTTTGTTTTGCCTGCGGATGGAGGCCATCGACGCCGAAAAACAGAGGTTGCAAGCTGCCATAATCCGTGCGCAGAGACGGCGGCCGAGCATGCGTCGGTAGAATTCTCGCAAAACGGAGGAACCCCCAAAAATGGCCCAAGTCGCGCGCATGCCGTCCAAACGCCGCCCTAGCACGACGTGGTATTTGATTGGATTCATCCTTCTCATTGTCGCAGGCAATGTGTTTATCAACCAACTATACGCGGTGCGCTTGCACGCGGCGCTCGGGTATGGCTCCGTCTTTACCAAGAATCTGACGTTCTCCCTCGCCACCAAGTATGTAGGAGCTATCGTGTACGCGCTCCTCGCCTGGCTATCCGTCCAAAAGTTTCGCTCTGTGATGCCTAGGCTGCCGCACCGGACCCTTGCGGTCTTTGTCACTGTGGTCGGGTGGGGCATCGGATTTAGTCTGTGGACCCTTCAGCCATCGCAGTGGTTTCTATTTTTTCATCATGCTTCGTTCCATCAGAGAGACCCGCTATTTCATCTGGACTACTCGTTCTACGCCTACGACCTTCCCATCCTTCAGGGAATTGCCGCGCGCATTATCTTCACCATCGTACTCTGGCTGATTACGCGCGTCGCTTGGTTTGCTGCCACCATGCTGCGCCAGAACACCGTCACGACAAATCTTCCTGCGAAAGAGATTCACGGTCAACTGAGGCGGTTACTCCTCTCGATGGCCTTCTTGTTTCTCTTGTTTGCAGTCGTCGCAACGCTGAATCGATATGCGATGGCCTTGTGGCCGGGCAACGGCCAGTTCATCTTTGGTCCGGATTACGTCACTGCCCACATCTCCATTCCCATTGCGAGCTGGTTGCGGATTTTGGCTTGGCTTGTCGTGACCGGGTCCGTCGTCTGGATGGCCGTTCGGGTTGAGAAGGTCTTTCCCGTTTCCGACGGGTTTGTCGTTTTGCGCTTTCGCCCCTTTCGCTTTCCCGTTGCCGCGGCTGGCTCCTGGGTCCTTGTCTTGATTTTGTCTTCCATCGCCAACTCGCTCGTCAACTCTCTTTACGTTGCCCCGAATCAGAACACGGCGGAACTGCCCTACATCCAGGACACGATAAACGCGACGCGCTTTGCGCTTGGAATCAACAAAGTGGAAACCAAACCGTTCGTTCCGACCACGTCCATCACGGCGGCGTCCATCAAGCGGGACCAAAACGCCGTGGATAACGTAAGAATCAACGACCAAAATCAGACGACCGAAATCTATAACCAGCTGCAGAGTTTCAAGAGCTACTTCGAATTCGATCCCGCGAGTGTGGACCGTTATGGAAAGTCGGAAGTCTACATTTCGGCGCGTGAAATGAACATCAGTCAGCTGCCGGTTCAGACGTGGATCAACAAGACCCTCGTCTACACGCATGGATACGGGGTGGCCGTAAGCCCGGTGAACCAGTTTAGCAACGATGGCTTGCCCGTGCTTTGGGCTGGCAATACGCCCCAGCAGACACAGGCCCCCTTGCCGAAGATCACGCAGCCGCGAATCTACTTCGGGACGCAGGGCAATGACGTCATCGCCCCCTCGAAGCAACCGGAGTTTGATTATCCAGCGGGATCGAACGATGCAACGTCGCATTATAAAGGCGGCTATGGCCTTCTAATTCGGGGCAATCGCTGGCTCCTGACCCTGATGCAGGGGACGCTGCGCTACTACACGACCGATCAACTCGTTCCGGCGTCGGAGTTCCTGTTTGACCGGAACATCTACCAAAGGGTCGAAGATATCGCGCCGTTTTTGAGGTACGATCACGACGCCTTCCCGTTCATCAACAACAAAGGCCAGATCTTGTGGATGATGGATGCCTACACCACCGCGTCGAACATCCCGTACGCCGAGCCGTATATGGGGACGAGTTACATCCGCAATTCGGTCAAAGTGGTCATCAACGCGTATACAGGGAAAGTCACGTACTACGTCGTTGACAAATCGGATCCCATCCTGAAGAGCTACGAAGCGATTTATCCGACGCTGTTTACGCAGAACGTGCCAAGCGACATTCGTGCCCACTTCCGCTATCCGATGGATCTGTTTCAGGCCCAGGCAACCGCGCTGACGCGTTACCACATGACGAACGCTGCTGCGTTTTACAACCAGGACGACAAGTGGGCGCTAGCGAATCAGATATATCAGCAGAACAACGTGACGACCCGTCCGCCGGTCTACCAGGAGATCCGCATGCCGGATCAGACGTCGCCGCAGTTCGTCCTAAGCGAGCTGTTCACGCCCGTAAACAAGGACAATCTGAACGGTTGGCTTGTCGCGGACAATCGGCCGTCGGACTACGGCAAGCTGAGCCTGTACCAGTTCCCGCAGGGAGATCTCATCTTTGGCCCCATGCAGGCCGAGAATGAAATCGATACGGACCCGACCCTCTCGGCGCAACTCTCGCTGTGGAATCAGCAAGGATCTCAGGTCATTCGCGGAGATCTGCTCATGATTCCGGTCGGAGACGCACTGTTGTACGTGGAACCCATCTACTTAGTGGCGAACCGACAAAACTCGTTGCCGCAGCTGCAAAGGGTCGTGCTCGACTTCAATAAACAGGTGTTCGTCAATACGACTTTGTCAGGAGCCCTGACCGATTTGCTTCGCGGAGAGGGGTTGTCCGGCACGGTGTCGACGGGTAGCGGGGCGGGTGCCGCGCCGGCGGGGGGAACGGGAACTGGCGGTAAGGGTGTTGCTGCTAGACAGCCGGCCGGAGCGGGCGCGTTGGCCCAAAGGGCGGCTCTCATTGCCCGTGCAAACGCGTTGTTCGCCGAGTACGAGAAGGATACGGCAAAGGGACAATTCACGGCCGCCGGACAGGCATTGCAACAACTAGGGAACATTCTTAAGCAGCTAACGAACATGCAGTGATTATTCACTCGGCAGAGGGGATGAGGCGAGAGGTAGTCACGCCAAATTCCCTGCTGGGACAGTCCGTGAAGTCTATTTTTTTGCTTGAATTATTGACGTTACCATGGTAACATGACTGAATATTATATCGGTAATTTGCATAGATATTACTGGCTGTTCCCCTGCCAAGTCCTTCCTGTCTATGCAAGTGTCCGTTGGTCACAAAAGCTCTCTCTACCCGTTTTGTGTCGGACAGAGGGTCGCTGTGTTCGCGCCTCCGCCACAACGCATTGAAAGTCCGGTCCCATCAGACGCCGCTTATCTGGAAGTCTCTGTTTGATAGCACTCTCGGAGCAACAACCCGACACAGAGGACATCAACACAGAAAATGTTCGCTGGCCCGCGCGCAAGCGGTTGCCCGCAAAGCGGAAGGTCTTCGTCACCCGCGCACCTCGTTTGGGGCTTTGGGGGCGGTACAGGCTGTACCCACAAAACAGGTTGTCTCTGATCATCGGAGAACGCTCCATCGATTGAATGGATCCAATCGAACGGTAAGGAGTGGCCATGCGACGCTTCGCCCATTCCAACGGTGGGTTTCATGTTTTGCATCCGTTGAACCCCAAGAATTCGCAGATCCACGAGCGGGCGGGCTTGTATCGGAGTTTGCATTCAGTCTCCTTCCTTGTCGGTTCTACTCTACAGGCGGTGGCAGAACGACGAAGTACCACGACCCGTAGAGTAGAGCATCTACGCCGAATCATTTTTGCAAAGTTCTGGACACTAGTGGTATGCGTGGGACGGCTGCGGTCCCAGCAGCAGGCGACGGAAAAATCGCGAGAGAAAGGTTGAAGCCGCCATCATGAACCTAAGAGGATTGCCTGAAAAGCAAGGCTTGTATGACCCGCAGTTTGAACAC
>JAJZAV010000251.1 GCA_021799255.1 Bacillota bacterium | reverse complement strand
CACATAGAATACGTGCAGGTGGCGATGCTTGAAGACAAGGCCGCCGGCATTTTTCTGCCGGATTCGGTCCACGCCTATGCCTCCATCGACGGCAAATCATGGCGCAAGTTGGGCTCAGTTGGCTCGCCGACGCCAAAGAACGAGGCCCTCGTCGGCAAGGCACTCACCCAGACGTTTGTCATCGAATGTGACGCCGACGCTCGCTACGTCCGCTTGCAGTGCGTCGCTAAGGTGTTCCTTTTTGTGGGCGGCCTGACCGTGCACGGAGAACCCGGCAGGTCCAGCACAAGGATGGACGGCTATGACCTGGTCTCCCTCATGGGCCGCGATTATCTTGTCGATCCCGCTGCCTACACCCAACCCTCCCCCGACCTGCGTCTCAAGCCCACACGCGAAACTCAGATGGATTTCCACCACATGCAACTGGTCTACTCCGGTTTGGAGCAGCCGCTCGGTACGTGGACGGTGGACGATTTCTGGCCCATGGTTGTCGGATTGGATGAAAACAAACGGCCCGTTCGTCATCTGTTCGACGCCGCGTTGTTCCTGCCCCAGGGCAAGATGAAGACCAGCGCGTCGGCCTGGCGGAATTGGCTAAGCCATCTCTTCGCGCAAAGCGCCCAGTTGGCCGCGCTGGACGAAGCGGTAGCCCGGGCGAACGACGCGCTTGGCACTCCAGACCACCGCGTAACGGTTGTCCTAACGCTGCCGGGAACCAACGCGAATCCGGGCGAATTTGGGTCCATCACCGATGGCCGTCCATCCCTTAACTTCAACCCACAGACCATTGGATACAAGAAGGCAACCGAACAGAAGGCCGAGGCCCTGCTCTGGTTCATGCGGTTGATCCTCGCCGAGTTCTCATCCGCCGCCCTCCCGCACCTACGCCTGGGGGGGTTCTATTGGCAACCGGAATCGGTGAACGTGACAAACCCCTACGACACGCTGTTGATTCGGCAAATTGCCGATGCCATCCACGCCGAGAACCAACGATTCTATTGGATCCCAATCTACGGCGCCGCCGGGTTTACCGATGCGGCATCGCTCGGCTTCGACGGGGTCATCCTCCAACCGAACGCCGCGTTTCATCCCGAAGTAAACACGGAACAACGCGTTGAGCTCGCCTGTGCACTCGCCGAAGCGTACGGAGCCGGCCTTGAGATGGAATTGCACTGGGATGTCCTAAGCGCGGACCGTGATACGGCGGAAGGAGCCAAGCAGCGATACGTTACGTATTTGCAGACCGTCGCACGTCATCCCTATGCGCGTACGGCCATCAAGGCGTACTACCTTGGCAGCAAAACGTTGGTAGAATGCTGGAGGAAGGAAAACCCCGTGGCGCACAGCGTGTACGAGGCGACGGAATCATTTATCTCGCAGAGTCGATAGGTTCTTGTGGTCTGTTTAACAGGCATTCAGGATATGATTTCTTGAACGAACACTCTTAAAGAAACTGATCAAAATGAATGAAGGTAAATACCATCGCGCCATCGAATTTAGAAAGAAATATCCTTTGACAAGAAGTTTTCGCTATTCTAACATAACACTGAATCGAGCCTATGCTCGTTCACGGTGCAGTCAATTTTACAATCACGTTGCGCCTCGGTTTGGACAACGCAATCCGAATCGGACGTGAAACAACATAGAGGACTCAAGGCACCGGTCGAGACACTCTGTACTGTACTAAGTACATTTTGGAGGGGTCCTAGTGAATAAGACGAAGGTAGCTATTATTGGATGTGGCACGATAGCGAACAACGCTCATATTAAGGCCTACTTAGCCAATCCGAATGCGGAAATCAAGTATTTCTGTGACATCATCCTGGACAAGGCGGAAAAATGCGTTACCGATTACGGGTGTGGTACGGCCGTTGAGGATTATCACACGATTTTACAGGATCCAGAAGTTGAGGCAGTTTCCATATGCACCCCGAATGCCGTTCATGCTCCCATCGCCATGGATTGTTTACGAGCGGGACTCAACGTACTATGCGAAAAACCCGCGGCCAGAACCTATCAGGAAGCCCTCGAGATGCAAAAGGTTCAACATGAGACCGGCAAAGTTCTGAACATCGGCGTTGTGAACCGATTCAACACCGGTGTCAATATCATTAAAAACATGATTGATAACGGGGACTTGGGCGAAATCTATCACGTCTATGTAAGTTTTCGTTCTCACCGTTCCATCCCCGGCCTCGGCGGAGCATTTACGACGAAGTCCATCGCGGGCGGCGGGGTCCTGATTGACTGGGGCGTGCATTTCTTGGACATCGTGATGTACTGCACAGGGGATCCGAAGCCCAGAACCGTGACCGGGCAAGCCTACTCCAAGTTGGGAAAAGACATGAAAAACTACTCTTACGTCAACATGTGGGCCGGGCCGCCCGATTACTCTGGCACTTATGACGTGGATGATTTCGTGACCGGGTTAATTCGGACCACGGGCCCCACCATCACCCTGAACGGCGCATGGGCGCAAAACATCGGTGAGGATGAGATGTTTATCGACTTCCTGGGTGATAAGGCGGGCATTCGGCTCCAATACGGATCGGATTTCAAAGTCTACAGTGCGGGTAACGGTGCCCTGTTTGAAACCACGCCCAAGTACAATTCGGTCGACATGTTCCAAAACGAAATCGACCGTTTCCTGGAATGCGTTCAAACGGGCGAAAAGCTTCCATCACACATTGACACTGCCGTTCTAACGTCCAAAATCATGCAAGCCATTTACGATTCATCGGATCAACAACATGAGATAACGTTCGAGGAGTGACCCATGGTGACCGACACCAAGAAGATTGGATTCATTGATTACTTTCTGGACGAGTGGCACGCAGACCAATACCCCGGTTGGATTAAGGAAGCAACCGGGGGTCGGATGGAAGCTGCGTACGCTTACGGGAAGATAGATGCCAGCAATGGCACAGATAATGCAACTTGGTGCAGAAACAAGGGGATCGAATTACTGGATTCTATTGAGGCGGTCATTGACAAAAGTGATTACTTGATCGTTTTGTCACCCGACAACCCAGAATTTCACGAAGAACTTGCCATGCTGCCTCTGCAGTCCGGGAAGCCCACATACGTCGACAAGACGTTTGCCCCAGACAGGCGGACGGCAGAATTGTTGTTTGAAACCGCCGCAAAACACAACACACCTCTGTTTTCGTCGTCCGCGTTGCGTTTCGCGTCGGAATACCAAGCCCTAGACAAGGCTGGAATTCAGTCCATTTTCAGCGTAGGACCGGGCCACTATGACAATTACTCCATCCACCAGATTGAACCCATCGTCTCGTTGATGCGTTCCAAACCCGTGGAAGTCATGTATCTTGGCAATCAACAGACTCCAATTTTGATGATACGTTTCGCGAACGGCAAGCAAGCATCCATCCACCACGTTGGAGATAGTCCATTTAGCTTGCTTGTCGACTATGGTGCACAGTCACAATTAGTAAAGGCACAGTCCGACTTTTTCGCGGTGTTTACCCGTGAGATGACCAAGTTCTTCGAAACCCACGAGGCACCGGTGGATGCCAGCGAGACCATCTCCGTGATCTCCATCATCGAGCACGGCTTCAAGGCCGCACAGAGACCGTTCGAATGGATCAGGCTCCCCTAGGAAAAGGAAAAGGAAAATAATTCCATTCTATAGAATTGTTGCAACAGGGCAAAGGGGGAGCCCCTTTGCCCAACAACGGCTAGTCTATTCGACGTATCGGGCAACATCGCGATAGCAAACCGGGCACTTGCACGTACCGTAACCCCGCTTGCCGCTCACTCCGTCCGCCCTGGCGCATACCGTCTCCTCACATACTCACGGACGTCCACTTCGTGCGTTTTTCTCGACTCATCAGCGCAAAGATCACATAGCCGCCGAAGGCTAGGGCTCCAATGGCTGCGTTCATCCAGTACATCCCCAGGGGGCCAAGACTCCCAAAGGTCCATCCCCCAAGCGTGGATCCCACCATAGATCCCAAGCTGCCCGCCAGCGAACCGAACATGGTCTGCGCCGTACCACCATATTTCTCCGGGGCAAGACTTGACACCATGTGAACGGCAGCGCTCCAGTAAAGAGCGTAGCCAACCCCGTCGAGTGCTTGTACGGCGATGACCCCGGCAACACTTGGCGCAACAGCCATTAGCACATACTTCACAGCGAATGCAGCCGACGCGAAGAAAAGCACGCGCATCGCACCCATTCTTTCCATTAGTCTGGCCGAGAGCTGAAACATGGGGACCTCGACAAGAGCAGCAACCGTGAAATTCAGGCCCACCAGGCCCATGGGGTATTTTAAAGCATGGAAGTACAGAGGCAAGAACGCTGAATTGATGGACATCGTAATAGAGAGCAAAAAGCACACGGCGATGAAGAACAGCAGTCGTCCATGCTGAGAAAGTGTCCATATACCTTGCCAGAACTTTTCCTTTGCCGTGCTGAGCGCGGGAAGTTGGGGGAGTCTCAGTGCAAGAAACGCCAACGTAATGGAGAGGATGGCGTACATTACAAATGCCCAGTGCAAACCCGACGCATGGTAGAAAAACCCTGCCGCCATCGTAGTCAGAGCGTAGCTCAACGCCCCCCAAAGGCGAACCTGGCCATAGGTAAAGTCAAACTTGGTGCTCGCTTGCAAAGCCATGGCGTCCATAAGTGGCGCAGCGGACTGCATGATTGCAAACACCACGGAAACAAGCATTAACCAGCCGATAGCGACATTCATGGCATATCCCCAAAAGACGATGGGGCTTAGTATCGCTGAAAGAATCAGCAGATGCCTGCCATCCCGCGCTCTATCATTGATAGCCCCCAACAAGGGTTGCGCCAAGATCTGCGCAACCCCGGAGATGGATAGGATCAGTCCGATATTCCTACTCGATATCCCTCTGTCGTTGAGATACAAACTTAGAAAGGGTTGCGCAGACGCCATCGCCATGAAAAAAATGAAATAATAGACGTCGAACCTGCGTTTCGTGGAATCACACCCCCACAGTGCATGACTAAGATGCATAAACAGTTCATGAACGCACCGAGTCAACGATATCCCCGGCCTGGTAGAAATACAATAGCAGCCGCACCCAGTTGCTTTGGCTTGGCTGCCAAGGGTTGATTCGGGCGAATCTACAAGCGTCAGCTGTTCCCGATGCGCGGCACGCGAAAGTTCACGAGAACGTCCTCGACAGAATCATCACTCAAACTGAGGCAGATGTCCACGATTCTCCGCAAGAATATCGTCGAGGATTTTCTTAGCCACGGTACTTGACGTTACCAATGGATGAATGGTCAGGGCTTGCAACCCCGCTCCGTAGTCACCGTGGACTGCAGCTTCGACCGTGAGTTCCTCGTATGCCTTCACCACTTGGATCAGTCCACGAATTTGGGGAGGAATCACCGTTTCCAGCCGCAACGGATGAGCCCCATCGGCGTCAATGACACAATTCGCCTCAATCGACGCGTCGTCCGGCAAGAACGGCAATATGCCGCCATTTCTCACGTTAACCGTTTGGATGTCCCGACGATTGTTGTAAATTGAAGTAATGAGATTGATGGCGGCCAGCGAATAATAGGCTCCGCCCCTCTGCTCCAATTGAGGCGGTTTGATGGCCAACTTTTCGTCCTT
>JAJZAV010000250.1 GCA_021799255.1 Bacillota bacterium | reverse complement strand
CGTTGCCTAGGACTAGTTTGACGTCTCCCCGAGCGCAATGCGAGGGGGATTCGTGACAAAGCGTGAAACCAAGGAAACCTTCAGACGCTCATTCCTAGGCCGGCACGGATAAGCCAAGCGCAGCGCAAAGCAGTCGAATCTGCGTAGACCATTGATTTGCAGAGGTTTAGGACTTACGCAAAGGGGTACAGGGACGCGGTACTAAGGACGTTAACGCCCTTGATGCACCGCGCCCCGTGGAGATTGTATGCCCGGTTAGTAGTCAAGAAGGTCGGGAATTGCGCTCTTGATGCTCTGTTCAAGCACGGAGTACGCGCCGTCTTGCCGATGAAAGTTCATGTCCTCCACCAACGGAGTGGTGCGATTGCACATGAATCTCGGATTTCCGGAATGGTTTTGCGCGGCGGCGTGATACAAAAACGGGTGACAAAGAATAACGTCCCCCGCCTGCGCTTGCGTCTCTATGACGCGCAAGCGAACGCCGTGTTCATCTGTGAACGTTGTTTGCATAAACCGATGGATTCTGGCGTCGGCCTCCGCCTGATCCTCCGCGTTCGGCGACGATGGTTGCGCTTCGTTGTACACGTCATGTGACCCAACCGCATCCTCACCGTCCTCTTCGGGTAGGCCAACAAGACTGCGAATCCAAGGATGGCTATGGTTCACCTGGTAAATCCCATCCGCCAGATTCACTGGTTCCGTCTGACCTGCCAAAAACCTGGCGACGACTTTGTGAGAGCCCTCTGCTACCACGGTGCCTCCAGCGTGTTCACCGACGTCCGAGAAGATACAGAGGCATAAAAGTCCTTGATCCGGACTGTTCAATCGATGTCGAAATTGGATGCCATCCCAATGCCAACCCACGGTTGGAACGGTCCATGGAGACTCCGCACCGACGGAGAAATTGACGGGCCACCAGCCCCACCCGCGGTGCACACCACGTGTCTTCCAACGCCCGGGCCCCACCAAGTCCTCAATGGCGTCGGCCAAGCGCTCCGTGTTGCACGCGCGAAACTCTGGGGTATCGTACGCTTCCTTTAAATGGACTCTGGGCTGAGTCCAGGTGGAACGATCATCCTTGCGCACTCCCCTTTCCTCCACGTGCTGCCACACCACGTCCTGTGCCGCAAACGCGTCGTTCCTGGAGAAAGCCTCTTCGACTTTCACCCAGCCCAACTCCATAAACTGCTCCAACTGACTAGAATTCAGGATCTTGCCTTTCACCGGCTCTCCCCTCCACTGGTAAGGCATGTTGTGCGCGGTCTAGTTGCGCTTGTCTCCCACTTCGGCCCCTATCTAAAGGAAATTTGAGAAAAGTAAGTGCTTTCATTGCTCCGATGTGGGTAGCGAACTAGACAACGTAGAGGATATCATATCCCATGGGCATTCATCAGAGTTCTCCAAATAGACTCACGAGAATGGACTCATACTTATGATACCAGATCTTCCACGTGCGTCCATAGGGCAACAAGGAGCAGACCATCACTAGGGAGCAACCATGGGAGTTGACGTTACGAATGTTTAAAGCAGTGTTGGCATCGCTGACGGCATCAATGGCTTTGACGGGAATGGTTCAGGGTTGGACTAATCATGCGCTACCGGAACAAACCAGCACAACAAATTCGGTTACAAGTCAGGGAGCATCTTCATATTCAAATTGGTACAACGGGGTGTATATACAGCAGGTCAAAGAAAATTCCCACCTTCGCACCTACGTATACCCGCGACTTGAGGGATTGCCAAACCAAAGTGTCGAGCGAAAGCTGAATGCATATCTCAAGAAGATTGGCACGCCGGCACCGACGACTTCGCATGACTCCATGAACACAACATACGGCCTCTTAATGCAACGCGGTCCGCTCTTAGAGTTGATGATGGACTCGTACGATTACCCGCAAGGCGCAGCGCATGGGATGCCCGGGCAGATGGCGGTGATGATCAATCTGTCCGACGGAACAGTCTATAACATCAGCGATCTGTTCAAATCCGGAGCGAATTACCTAGCTCGTCTTAGCAACGGTGTTCGGGCACAAGATAAGCAGCACGTACTAGATACCTTTTCGAAATTTACCGGGGTCACTAAGCACGACGGTTACTACCTCACAAACACCGGTGTTGCGGTATTCTTCAGTCCGTACGAGTGGACGCCCTTTGCACTTGGATTCCCCACGTTTACCGTTCCATTCGAATATCTGTCCAGTATCCTAAATCGACAGAGTTCCTTGTGGCAAGCGTTTAACAGCCCGGCGGCAGTTGCGGAACAACGGGCGGAGAATGCCGACTTGAGGAAAATACATTCGCTTGGCTACGCTCCCTTGACGAACCCAACCGATTCGTTCGCGCAGACGGGCACGAGTCAGCATCAGGAACTCTACGTGTGGGCCGCAGAACCAAAGGCGGTCACAGACGGGTCTGTTCAGAAGCTGTTCTTTTTTCTTGGAACGAGATATTTGGGTACAGACACCTGGCGAGATCACGGCCCCGTTTATGATTTGACACCCACGGGACAAGGGACAATATCAGCCACCTACGTCGGAAACGTGGGAGAAAACGACTTCACCATTGCCTACCATTGGACCGGCCATACAATGAAACTGACCCCTGCCTTTCCATCCAAGTACAAAGGATGGAGCAATAAATAAGCGAGCCCCTCGAAGCTGAAATCTGAAATGAAACGATGAAGTGACCCAAAACGGCACACGGGAGAGCAGTATGGCGCTCTCCCGTGGCCCTAGGATTTCCAATCAAGACGCACGGCCGTGTTCCACGACCCATCGGCGACGGGGCGATTACTTCGTGGATAGGTACTGCTCTTGGTAGAAGTTCCCCCACGCCCACGGGTTCGCCTGTGCTCCCGTTACCGTGGATCTCTCCAGAAAGTCCGTCACTCCGTAGTATATGGGCACCGTCCATCCTTGCTGCATGACCTGGGTCATCAACTTGCCAGCGAGTTTCGCAGCCTGTGCGTTCGACGTCGCATTCTGAAACTCCGTGTCCCACATCAACCACTGCTTGACCTGCGGGCTGATGTGCGAATACCAGTACTTCTGCACTTCCAAGCTGGCTAGGTTCATGCTGCCCGCGCTGGATCCGTTACTATACGGGAACAAAAACTCCCATGCCTCAACCCAAGCCTGGTGCTTGGCCGCATCGGTTTTCGCGTTGTGGTAAGACGTAAGAATCTCATTCCACTGCGTTAAAAGCGGGATCTGGGGCTCGAGTTCGCTGCGATACGGCTGCGGCAATGTGGAATAGTAATGGTTCAACCAGGGAATATCGGTTTGTGCAACCGCCATCAGTTTCGTCCAGTCGCTAGGGCTTGTTCCCATGTTGGAGTTATTGGGATCGCCGTACATGTTGACGTAAGACGGGGCATACGGATTGTTGAACCATGGTTCAACATGCTTCACAAAGGACGTCGAATAGCCATAGGTTCCAGGAAACAACACGCCCTGGTTACCGCCCATGGCCGCTCCGGATGGATCGCTTGAGTTCACAGCGCTCACCGCGATGTTGTACCCTGGTTTAATGTTGGCCAACGGCCCCCCGTAGGTCAGTGCGCCATATTGAGTCGTGTCGAGCGGCACAATTTTGAAATTGATTCCCAGTTCCGATTGAAGTTCCTCGCTGACGGCCTCGGCGACTGGTACCCCATTCGGTTGTGCGGTCTGAACATCGCAGTACAAGTAGAGAGTCGGAATTCCTTTCCCATCCGGATATCCCGCCTTCGCCAACAATTTCTTGGCCTTCGCTACGTTTGTCTGAATCCCCTTTTGATACTTCGCTGATGGCCAGCCAGGCGTCGCGAAGACGTTCGTCACTCCGCCCAATCCGTTTAGCGCTCTGTTCACGATGGGATCTCGTTGCAGCGCCATTGCGACCGCCTGTCGAACCAGCACGTTATTGAGCGGTGATGGCTGCGTGGAATTGTCGTACTGCAAATAGGTAATATTATACGTGGGTTGGGAGTGAAGCTCCCCCTCCAGCGCCGGATGCGACTTCACATAGCTTAGATCCGCGACCGTCGATATCTGCGTGACGTCCACCTTTCCAGCCATGAAGTCTTCGACGGGAACCGTCGTGGTCGGCATTATCGTGATCTGTTGGGCGTTCCCATGATTAACTTCACCCTTCGCCCCAACATATTTCAGATTCTTCACCAGCACGATTTGACCGTTTGGTGTGAACGACTTGACGACGTACGGCGCGTCACCCACGAAGTACTGAGGCAAGTACCAATTGGTGGGATGTGCGCTGACGGCCTTTGGATCCAGAGGCATGGATGCGGCCATCGCCAATTCACCCAAAATGTCGTGAGGTTGTGTCGTGGTGATTTGCAAGGTGTAGTTATTGATGACTTTGATTCCCACTTGGCTCTTAGGCACCGTTCCTGCATGGTATGCATATCCGTTGTTGACGTAGTTGAGGACGCTCGCCCATAGCTGAGCATTGGAGTCACTCGGTGACAATTGGCGCATCCACGCGTAGTAGAAGTCTTGGGCCGTCACAGGATCCCCATTGGACCACTTCGCGTTATGCCTCAGTTTGAAAGTCCAAGTCCTACCATGGTTTGATATCTTGTATCCGGTGGCTATTTTCGGTACAATTTGATTTTTCTGATTGTAACCATAAAGTCCCTCGAGTATGGTTCCTTGATCTAGGAGAATCTGTCCCGCCCACTGAGTCGGATCCAGACTCGTGACGTTCTGGGGACCAGCCACGATGACATTGGTTATCTTCGTCGAGTGCCCAGCGGCGCTGTGGACTCCGAGGTATACTCCTCCTCCAACTATGACGCCCATTGCTATGAGCAGCGCAAGCGGCTTCGTGACCGAAGATCTTCTCACACAGCTCATCTCCTTGTTCGTTTTGTTTTAGGAAGCATTAGTGCCCGTCGGTTTGTTTTCAGCGCCTCGTGAGCAAAACGCCAAGACGAAAACTCGTTCTTGTGGGTTGGCCATCACTCCCTCCAATGTGGTTACGCGATGCAGATTTACCGAGACGCCAAGAGAGCGGTTTCACGTAAGGTCAATCCGCTTGTCCACCAAGGTAGATTACTATCAATAAGGGCATATAGCTGAGACGCATTCTGCTGGACTTTAAAGTTGATTGATAGGTTCGCTAGTTAGCGCGTTGTCTTCTCACTTACACGCGCACTATGCGGATGAGTACGGAAAGCACCATTGGTTAGTTACTTTGTGTTTATTATTTAAAAACTTCACTAGCAACATGTCAACCCCTTACACGTCTTCCTTGCGGTGACCCGTGTATCCAAAAATCTGTCTTCCGAATCGATGGCCGATGGATTATCCTTAGAAATTAGCGATGGGGATGTGGATGTGAAGCAGAGGAGGACCATGTCATGTTTCGGCTACGAGGGCATCATCTATTGTGTTTATTGGGGTACCGAGGAATGGGGTACTCGAAGGAGTACGTCGAAAACATGACGAGCATGCACGATACCCTGCGCACCATGCCCGACACCGAGGTTCATATTGTGAGTGAACCTGACGACTTGTGCCTGAGGTTTCCCGAAACGCAGCCATGTCACTGTGATCATCAAAACATTCATCATCGCGACAGCGCCATGCTCGAAAAACTCGGGATCAAGGTTGGACAAACGCTTTCCTGGCGCA
>JAJZAV010000016.1 GCA_021799255.1 Bacillota bacterium | reverse complement strand
ACCATGGATACGCAGACATGCCACAGTTTTCTCTAACTACAGCCTCTGACATCTGCACCTCTCAGGACGAAATCGAGGTGTTTCTTAAAACCCTTGACCGTTATCCAACCGCGTGGTTTTGTGCCAACGACAAGATGGCAATATCACTCATTCGGGCTCTTCAATCCAATCAAGTTTCGGTCCCCAACGACGTCTCTGTGATTGGCTTTGACGACGATGAATTTGCCCGCTTCGTTACCCCTCCCCTCACCACGATTCGGGTGCGACGGGATGTGATCTCCCGCGAGGCGATCAATCTTCTAAGATCGCTCGCCGCATTGCAACGCGACTATCCGAAAACCAAGGTATCGGTGTACGGAGAGCTCGTGGAACGAGAGTCTGTCAAACGGATTGCCGAATGACCTGCTTCATACTGTAACGTAACGTGACATATATCAATTTATCAAGTAGACATATCGTGATCAAATTGCGATAAAGATATTGATATTCTTCATAGAATAACTTGACGCACTGTATAAACCGGGAATAAAATCATTTCAGATAATTCGGTTGAGTAGGAAATAACTCAATTATGGACATGTTCAAAATTGGGAGGTGATGCCCTAATTGACAGTAACAACCCTCAGCGTTTCCAGTCTACAAGCTTTATGTAAGCGGATTCGGTCAAGCGTAGAACAGGGGGAGGAAAATTGATGAGCAAGAAACGGTTTCGAAACGGAATGGTTGTCGCAACCGGTGCCTTGATGACGGTGGGTGCCATCGGAATGTCTGGGCTCTCCAATACTGCTCAAGCGTCGGCTCAAAAACCACTGGTAATGGGAGTCGGACCGCTTGGAAGTTTCCAGGACAATTTCAATCCCTACTCATCCAGTGCAGTACCGGACACATCAGGTTTGGTGTACCAGGCGCTGTTTTACTTCAATGGAGTGGCTTCCAACGTTTACCCGTTACTGGGCGTTAAGGATTCATGGACGAATCACAATCGTACCTTAACCGTTGATTTGAGGCATGGGGTGAAATGGACTGACAATACTCCGTTCACATCTGCAGACGTGGTGTTCACGTTTGACATGTTGAAGAAGTATCCGGCCCTCGATACAACAGGGGTATGGGCTCAACTTGCCTCCGTGAAGGCATCTGGCAAGTATGCTGTGCGGTTTACCTTCAAGGCCGCAAACGTTCCGTTCTCCTTCTACGTACTAACCGTTCCTATTGTCCCTCAGCACATATGGAAGAAGTATTCCAACCCAGTCACCGCTACAAACCCAACCCCTGTGGGTACCGGACCGTATGTCTTTCAGAAGTTCTCGTCGTCTCAGGTGACGGAGAGTGCCAATCCAAACTATTGGGGTGGTAAACCTCCGGTCCAGACTCTGGAGTTCCCGGCGTTTGACTCCAACACCAGTGCCGACCTCGCGATGGTAAAGGGGCAGGTTGACTGGGGCGGTTGGTTCATTCCCAACATCCAGACCGACTTTATCAATAAGAACTCGAAGTTGAATCATTATTGGTTCCCGTTGGTAGCTACGACGACGTTATATCCTAACTTGAAAGACCCGTTGCTCAGCCAACTACCTGTTCGCGAGGCCATCAGTATGGGCATTGACAGAACTAAGTTGGATCAATTGGGAGAGTACGGATTCAACCCTCCCGCGGGTCCGACGAGTCTCGTGTTGCCGACGTACAGCAGTTGGAAAGACAAAAGCCTTCCAGCCAAGGACTTCCAGCCCGTTGCGTACAACCCGAAGGGGGCCATTGCGGTTCTGAAGAAGGCCGGATATAAGATGAACTCCTCGGGGATCTTTGTCTCGCCATCCGGGAAACCGCTCTCATTTACGCTCGACGTTGTGAGTGGTTGGACTGACTGGGATAGTGACTGTTCCCTGATAGAACAAGAACTCAAGCAAATTGGCATCCAGATTAAGGTTCAGGAGATGCAATACGGGGCGTACTATTCGGCAGTCCACGGCGGCACTTACCAGCTCGCGATTTCCTGGCAAAGCACGGGTGGATTCTCACCATATTACGCTTATCAGGGAATGCTGAATCCTCAGGGAGGATGGGATATTGAACAGTGGTCGAATCCGGCCACAACCAAGGCCCTAAATGATTATTCGAAGACTACCAATCGCAAAGTTCAACAAAAGGCCATCGACGTACTCGAGGAAACGATGGTCAAACAACTGCCCACAATCCCGCTCATGTACGCGACGGATTTCCAAGAGTACACGACGAAGAATTTCACAGGATTCCCTGACGCGAGCAATCCGTACGCGTTTGGCCAACCGGGAAGTGGCGCAGCAGCGGCCGAGATCCTTCTCCATTTGAAGCCAGTCCATTAAACCGCCGATGGGCGTGAGATATGTCTGTTATGTCTCGCGCCCATGGGCGTGAATAAGGGAGGATTCTCATTTGCGTTACCTGCTGAATCGATTCCTGTTCCTCATCTTGTCCTTGTGGGCCGCTGTCACGATTAATTTCGTTCTGCCGCGAATGATGCCTGGTAACCCAGCCGGAATTATGTTTGCGAAATTCCAAGGAAAGTTGACTCCTTCTGCTATCAAGGCACTCGAGGCGGCTTTCGGATTTAATCACAAACCGATGATTGTGCAGTACGTCGACTACGTAAAAGGCCTGCTCACAGGGCATTGGGGTTTGTCGTTCACCTACTTTCCGACGCCGGTCACTTCGGTGATTGGAAGTAGTTTGCCGTGGACTCTCGGTCTTGTTGGCCTTTCCACGATTATTTCAGTCATCGTTGGGACGGCATTGGGTATATTGATTGCTTGGAGACGCGCAGGGCTCCTCGATTCCATCCTACCGACAACCTTGATGTTCCTGCAATCCATGCCGGCGTTCTGGGTCGCCTTCATGTTAGTGTATATCTTTGGGTTTATGCTCAGTTGGTTCCCAATGAGCCACGCTTACTCGGATATGCTGACATTGGCTCCGACAATCCCAGTGGCCTTCAGCGTGCTTTATCACGCCGTTCTCCCAGGAGTCACCATCTTTCTGACGTCACTAAGCGGGTGGATGATTGGGATGCGCAACAACATGATTAACACCTTAGGCGATGACTACGTAGTCTTCGCCGAAGCCAAAGGTGTCCCGGCCAAACGACTCATGTTTACCTACGCAGCCAGAAATGCAATTCTACCGCAGGTCACCTCGTTTGCGATTGCGCTTGGGAATGTGGTCAGCGGATCGATATTGGTGGAAGACGTATTTTCCTATCCAGGCATCGGATATCAACTGGTTACCGCTGTCACGAACGAAGATTACCCATTGATTCAATCGACGTTTCTTATCATCGCGGCCGCAGTCCTGTTTGCCAACTTTCTGGTGGACGTGTTGCTTGTACGACTGGATCCACGAGTGAGAACTGGAGGTGCAGGCGCGTGAGCGTAAATCTGCAAAATTCGTCTCCCGTGAACGAAGCCACTAGCAGGCCTCGCGACAAACGGTGGAATGCTCTAAGAGATTTCTTTAGCAATCCGAAGGCAGCGGTTGGGGCGGGCATCTTTGGGTTTTTTGTTATTCTTGGGATTCTCGGTCCTTTCATCAGACCGTATGGTCCAGAGGAGAGTTCATTCCTGCCGAACGAAGCTCCGTCGGCGCAACACTGGATGGGGACAACCGGGCTTGGGCAAGATGTGTTTTCGCAGTTCCTTTCTGGCACGCACATCACGCTCATTGTCGGGGTCGGGTCTGGCGTCATCTCGACATTCCTTGCTCTCCTCATAGGTGTCACCGCGGGCTACCGGGGTGGATGGACGGATGCCATCTTGTCCGGCTTGATGAACATCTTTCTGGTGATGCCCGGGTTGGCCCTGCTCATTGTCATTGAATCATACGTCAAGAACAGCACTCCTCTATTGAACGGTCTCATCATCGGTTTGACGAGTTGGGCGTGGGGGGCCCGCGTTCTCAGATCGCAAACGATGAGTCTAATTGGGCGTGACTTCGTGCTTGCAGCGAAGCTTTCCGGGATGTCCACGTTTCGCATTATGGCATTGGAAATTGTCCCAAACATGCTCTCCATCGTGGCGGCAAACCTGATGTATGCATGCTTGGGGGGGATCCTGGCCGAGTCCGGCCTAGCGTTCCTAGGTTTTGAGAACCTCAACACACCGAGTTGGGGAACCATCCTGTATTGGGCCAACTCGAACGGAGCCATGATGGGTGGGGCATGGTGGTGGTTCGTTCCTCCAGGACTTGCCATTGCATTCGTTGGACTTAGTTTCACGCTGATGAATTTTTCTGTAGACCAGATGACCAATCCGCGTTTGCGCGAGACGGGGAGGAGAACGAGACGTGCCCGAACATACACCCGTGCTTGAATTGAGTCACGTTTCCGTGGCCTACAGAACTGCAGCCGGCCCGGTTCAGGCTGTCAATGATGTAAGTCTAGTGGTCATGCCCAATGAAATTGTGGGGCTCGTGGGTGAGTCGGGATCCGGAAAATCGACGATGGCGTATGCCATTATGAGACTTTTGCGTGGGAATGCGTACGTGTCCGGCGGATCTATTCGCGTGCTCGGACGCGACGTGTACGCCATGGGGAGGCAAGAATTGCGCAAGTTCCGATGGCGGCACATGTCCATGGTGTTCCAGAGCGCCATGAGCGCATTGAATCCTGTCATCACGGTGGAGACTCAACTGGTGGATACACTTCGAAGCCACCTTCCGAATATGTCAGTGTCTGAGGCCAAAGATAGGGCTGCTAATTTGCTTGAACTGGTTCGCATTGATCCGGTGAACCTAAAAAGCTATCCACACCAGTTGTCGGGTGGAATGAGACAACGCGTCGTCATCGCCATTGCGATTGCCCTGGAACCGGAACTTGTCATCATGGACGAGCCAACGACAGCCCTTGACGTCGTGGTACAAAGGTCGATTCTCGACAGGCTGCAAGAGATCCAGGCAGACAAACGGTTTTCTGTGTTGTTCATCAGTCACGACTTCAGCTTGGTGTCGGAACTCTCTTCTCGCATGGCCATCATGTACGCTGGAAGGATTGTGGAGGAAGCGCCAGCCTCCTCGTTGTCTTCCATCGAGGGGCATCACCCGTATACCGAGGGATTACTGCGGGCCATCCCCAAGCTGACCGCCGATGAGATCACGATTAAGGGCATTAAAGGACACCCCCCAGATCTCGTCGATCTGCCGGTGGGTTGTGCGTTTCACCCAAGATGTCCGCGTGCCTATGAGCCTTGTCGCCTCTTCAGGCCAGAGATACTAGCCACCGAATCCGGGAGAGTGGAATGCCACCTGTTTGCCGAAAAGGAGGTGTTGTAGTTGGCCATCTTCGAGCCGTCGAAAGCGGATGCCTCTCCTTTGATGGAAATCGAGGATTTGGTCATTCGATTCCCCATACGAAAGGGTGGCAAGCGTGCGTTCATTACACCTGTGGATCACGTGAGTTTCTCGCTCAGAGAAAGTGAAGTTCTCTCCATTGTTGGCGAGTCGGGCAGTGGGAAGTCGACCATAGGTCGTACCCTAGTTAGGGTCAATGTGCCGAGCCATGGGAGAGTGTTGTACCAAGGGCGCGATGTTTCGCACATTAAAGGCGCTGAATTGCGCTTGTATCGCAGCGCAATCCAGATGATTTTTCAGGATCCGTTCGGGTCTCTGAACCCGGTGCGCACAGTGGAGCAACACCTGACTTTCCCGTTGCGCAAATACGAGCAGGTCACAGGAGACAAACTGTCAGCCAGAATCGACGAGTTGCTCGGACGAGTTGGGCTGACACCCGTGAGGGAGACGAGATCGAAGTATCCGCATGAACTTTCGGGCGGCCAACGACAACGCGTCGCCATCGCTCGAGCGCTCGCGGTCGGTCCGCGCGTGCTAGTCGCTGATGAGCCCATTTCGATGCTGGACGTCTCAATTCGGGCGGGGATTCTGGAACTCATGAATGAATTGAAGCGAGACTTTCGCATCTCGTTTTTATACATCACACATGACTTGGCCTCCGCTCGCTACTTCGGCGACAGAATCTTAGTCCTCTATGGAGGCAGGGTTATGGAACTAGCCCCGTCGAGTGAATTGATACGAAACCCGCTGCATCCATACACTAGGTTGTTGCTAGCGGCGAGCCCAGGCAACCCATCGAGAGGACCCTTGCCAGAGACGAGCAACAGTGCGCCAAATCTGTTGGAAGGGCGAAGGGGGTGTCCGTTCGCGGACAGGTGTCCGCTTGTGACCGATGTTTGCCGAGATGAGGTCCCGGACTTGGTAGATCACGGAACAAGTCAACTTCGTCATTTTGTTGCTTGCCATCATGCATAGGCTTGTGACACATTGTTTACTGTAGTTCAAATCCGGAGTGGAGGAGATTCACTAGATGGCAAATCTACGAATTGGGTTCATTGGCTGTGGCGGAATTGCCAACCAAAAGCACTTTCCAGGAATGGCACAACAAGAGGGCGTTGACCTCGTAGCGTTTTGCGATCTCGTCATTGAGCGCGCACAAGAGGGCGCCAAGAAGTATGGTACCCCCGACGCGAAGGTGTACACGGATTATCGGGAACTGCTTGCAGACAAGTCCATCGACGCGGTTCACGTGTTAACCCCGAACGTGTCACACGCTGAGATTACGGTTGCGGCGCTCGATGCTGGCAAGCATGTTCTCTGTGAGAAGCCCATGGCTATCAATTCGAAGGAAGCCCAGATGATGCTGGACGCCAGAGACAGGTCCGGCAAGTTGCTCACGATTGGCTACCAATATCGACACTTTCCGAACCACGCGACCGCGAAGAAGGTTGTGGACGAAGGTTGGCTTGGAGACATCTATTACGCGGAAGCCTCGTATATTCGTAGGCGAGGGGTGCCTACTTGGGGAGTCTTTACCGATAAGTCGAAGCAAGGCGGGGGAGCTTTGATTGACATCGGCACTCACGCGTTGGACCTGACCCTTTGGCTCATGAACAACTATGACGTGGACTACGTGGTTGGCAGCTCGTACGAGAAATTGGGCCGGTTGCTGGAACCTGAAGAACAGGGGCAGCACGATTGGCGCGGCAACCCGGACCCATGGAACAACAAGACGTTCGACGTCGATGACTTTGCCGTCGGCTTCGTAAAAATGAAAAATGGGGCCACCATTCACCTCAAGGCGTCTTGGGCTCTGAACATGGCCACCAAGCCAGGCATGGTTCTGCTTTGCGGCACCAAGGGAGGACTGGACACCTATGACGGAGTCCGCCTGAATCATGTGGTGGCGGGCCAATCTTCCATCACTATGGTTGGCGAGAAGGCTCAGGCGTTCATCCCCGGATTTGGCGGCGGGGAAGCTCCCCCGTCCAAGGAACACGAGATTTGGGTTGCCGCGCTTAAGGGCGAGGGTGAGTTGTTTGTGCTCCCTGAGCAGGCGTTCGTGGTTTCCAAAGTCTTGGAGTCCATTTACGAATCGTCCATCAGCGGTAAGCCGGTCTACTTTTAAGTCATTTGAGTGAAACCGCGAATGACAGGAGGAGAGCCCGATGAATAGGATATATCTTCAACTGTATTCGTTTGGCCACGAGAGCACACTTTCGTTGAAAGAGAAGCTTCGGGTGACAGCAGACATCGGCTTTACGGGCGTTGAGTTTGCGGGAGGTTACGACAATATCAGTGCCGAAGAGCTAAAGCAATGGTTGGACGAGTACAACCTCGAGGCCATTTCGGCGCATGTGCCGATGAATGCAATCTCTACGTCGTTGCCGTATATGGCGACCTTGGGAGCTAAGATGCTGATTGTGCCTTCGCACCCATTCGCTAGCAAATCTGAGGCCATCGAAGTGGCGGAGCTGCTCAATCAGCACGCCAAGGAAGGCGAGTCATACGGGATTCGGGTGGGTTATCACAATCACACGAGTGAGTTCTACCTGGATGAGGGCAAGCCCTTGTTGGACTATGTCATCGAGAACACGGATCCCAATCTCGTGAGCTTCGAGTTGGATTGCGGGTGGGCATCGGCGGCCGGCGTTAACCCGGTAGAATACATTCGTAAGCACAGTGGACGTTTCATCGCTGTCCACGTGAAGGAAAACAGCAAAGTCCTGGGTCCCGACAAACCGCGCAGCCTTCATGAGGAGGAAGCGACCCGACCCAAGTTTGAGCGGGATGAAAACGGAAACCTCATTATTCCCGAAGAGATTCGGCGCAAGTTCGAGGAACATATGAAGGTGGATGTGGCGACTGGCACCGGGATGGTGGACTGGAAAGCAGTCAAGGAGGTAGCCGATGCGCAGGGATGTATCGCCTACATCATTGAGAGAGAATGGAGTTACAATGAGCCGCCCGATAGAATCCAGTGCCTTAGAGAGGACTTCACATTCGTGAAGACCAACTTGTAGTTTCAATTCACAAGCGCATGGAAGTCGAACGCAATAGACTGTAAGGTTGGCGTGTTGGGCCCGGTAAGGGCCCAATTTTTATGACAGGCCCACTTTTCATTACGACAGATTGGTTATGAGTTTCTTGAACTGGACTCCGAGCTTGGACCCGAGGATCATTCGATGCTCGTTGTCGCCGTGGAGGGAGACGGGAAATGGTGGGGGCGCGAAGATGGCAGGAGCGGATCGGGCGGATCGGGGGCGGATCGGGGGCGGAACGGGCGGAACGGGCGGAACGGGCGGAACGGGCGGAACGGGCGGAACGGGCGGAACGGGCGGAACGGGCGGAACGGGCGGAACGGGCGGAACGGGCGGAACGGGGGCGGACGGAACCGGGCCGGGGCTATGCTAGTGGTGAGCGACAATGGAAAAGGCATCACGTCGAAGCACCCGCTGCACCGCTTCGAACACTTTTACCGGGTGGATGCGTCTTGGGACCGCAACGATGGTGGTGTTGGACTGGGACTGACTATCTCAAAGTCTATTGTCGTAAGTGACGGAGGGACGATTTGGTGCAGATGGACGTCGGGACCACATAGTATGTTTGAAGTCCGGCGTGAATCGTTGCGACCGAGGGTGCAAGGCTAAAAGTGTGGGCCCCGCACAAGGGAAGACGGTTCGCTCCTTCCCTCTGTCCGACGGGCATTCACCATTCTCAGTTCGCCTGCCAAGGAAACGAACAGGTAGTTTCCCAATAAGTCCGTGTTTCCGGCCACCGATGCGCCGAGCCACAAGGGTCCGTGGTACCGCTATTTTGGTCGGCCCCGCAATTTAGCAGTCCCCCAGACCGTTGTTTTCGGCCGGACCTCTGGATGGACGGTTGTACAACCCCCACAGCGGTACGGCAGACCTCTATCGTGCTTGCCGCGGCCTCCGGCCACCGATGCGCCGAGCCACAAGGGTCCGTGGTACCGCTATTTTGGTCGGCCCCGCAATTTAGCAGTCCCCCGGACCGTTGTTTTCGGCCGGACCTCTTGGCGGTCGGTCGTGCAACTCCCACAGCGGTACGGCACACCTCTATCGTGCTTGCCGCGGCCTCCGGCCACCGATGCGCCGAGCCACAAGGGTCCGTGGTACCGCTATTTTGGTCGGTCCTGCAATTTAGGGGTCCCCCAGACCGTTGTTTTCGGGTGGACCTCTGGATGGACGGTCGTGCAACTCCGACAGCGGTACGGCAGACCTCTATCGTTCTTGCCGCTGTCTTCCGTTTTCCGCCCCCGGGGCATCTCCTCCGCTTCTCCCTCCGCCTCCCCCGTCTCAGTCCGTCGGTTTCTCCGGGCCACAAGTTTCATTCGATCCGCTATTTCCGCCAGTCACGCCGTTAATTGTGATTTTCCAGATTGCAGGGCGCCATTTTCTGGCGAATGGTCGTTGCTTCCGTTATGCTAGTTCATGCGAGCACCTACAAGCGGGTCCACTGCGGGGCATGAGCGATGTTACATGAGATGTGTTACATGAGATGTGTTACATGAGATGTCGTACATGGGTTGTAGTACAGGGGTATGAATTGTATCCCATATTAGGAGCGTATCCCATATTAGGAGGGAAAGCGTGTGAAGGCAGTCGTGATGAACGGATATGGTGGCGTCGACGTCCTCGGGATTGGAGAGGTTGATGACGTTTCACCGGGATCGGGAGAGGTTCTCGTTCGCATTCGCGCCGCCGCGCTGAACCGTGCGGATTTGTTGCAACGCAGAGGGATGTATCAGCCGCCAAAGGGAGCGAGCGAAGTGCTCGGACTCGAGATGGCGGGTGAAATCGTCGAATTGGGAGAAGGCGTGACGGGGTTGTCGGTGGGTCAGCGGATCGCGGCCCTTTTGCCCGGAGGAGGATATGCGACTCATGCGGTGATTCCAGCCGGGATGGCGATGCCTCTTCCGGATAGCGTGGACGTGATTGAGGGGGCGGCCATTCCGGAGGCCTTCCTTACGGCGTATCTCAACTTGTTCCTCCTTGGCGGAATGGCGCATGGGAAGACGGTTTTGATTCACGCCGGCGCGAGCGGAGTCGGGACATCGGCCATTCAACTCGTGCGCGAGGCGGGCGGAGTCTCCATCGTGACGGCAGGGAGTCGGGACAAGATTGAGCGGTGCATCAAGTTAGGGGCGATGAGCGGGTGGAATTACCATGATGGGAGCTTCGCGCCGTTCGTCGCGGAAAACACGAGCAATCAAGGGGTCGACATCATCCTCGACTTCATTGGCGAACCCTATTTTGAGGACAATCTGGTGAGCCTAGCGGTGGATGGACGCCTCATCATCATCGGCACCATGGGCGGAGTGAACGTGAACTCACTCAACCTCGGGACGATGTTGGGCAGGCGGCTACAGATTATCGGAACGGCGCTACGGAGCCAGACCGTCGAGCGAAAGATTGAGATCACGCGCCGGTTCTGGGAATTCGCCGAAGAGGGAGTGCGCGAGGGGCGCATTCGCCCGGTTATCGATTCCGTTTACGACTGGCGTGAGGTTGCCGACGCTCATCGGCACATGGAGGAGAACCGTAACGTAGGCAAGATTGTGTTGCAGATTACCGATTGACCTGTTGAATCCGCTAAACACCCCGCTGCTCCCTGCCCCCCATCGGTTTCCCGGTGGTGGAAATGGAGCATCAAGGGCCCAACCAGCCAAGATGGGGGCAAGGCACAGGCGACGAGCGGTCTCCCGCGCGTTCCCGGCCCCAGGCCAGCCAACATCGGCCAACCCGCCGATTCGCTTGGCCGGTCGCGGCACTACGGGGCAGCCTCAATCTAGGCCCATGGCCGCCTTAACGGCGAGGCTTAGCGCGGCAAGATCCTTCTCGCCGAGGCCGCGGGAGACGCCGAGCATGAGGTGTTGCTTGGCGAGATCGGCGAGAGGAAGCGGTACCTTCGCTCCTTCGCCTGCCGCGAGAGCCAGGCGGACGTCCTTTAGCGCGAGCTCCAGCTTGAACCCGCCAGGAGCAAACGCTTCATCTACTACCAGCTTGGCGTAGCGAGACAACATCGGCGACGCCCAGACTGACGACACACATTCGAAGTACTTTTCTGGGTCTATCCCGCTTGCTTCCACCAACGCGTTCGCCTGCGAGTAGGCCTCAACGACGGACACCAACAGGAAGTTGTTCGCCAACTTAATGACTGCGGCCATGTACGGGTCCGATCCGATGACGATAATCTGCTGACCGAGCGTTTCAAACAATGGCTTGAGCGTCGCAAGCGTCGCTTCGTCTCCGGCGGCCATGATGCGCAGTTGTCCCGCCGCGGCCGCATCCGGGCGACCCATCACGGGGGCCGCCACAAACTGTTGCCCGCGTGCCTCGTGTTCCTTCGTCAATCGCTTCGCTAGACTGACGCTGACGGTGCTCATGGAGACGTGAATTGCGCCCTTCGGCATCGACGCAAGGATGCCCTTGTCCCCGTAGACGACGGACTCCAAAGCCTCGTCATCGGCCACCATGGTGAAAACGACGCTGTGCCTCCCGGCCTCGCTCGGGGCGCTGGCAAGGATGGCGCCATCGGAGAGGAGGGGATGGGCTTTGGAGGCGGATCGATTGTATACCGTGAGCGAGTGGCCCGCTTTCAGCAAGTTTGCGGCCATTGGCAGGCCCATGCTGCCAAGTCCGATGAATCCAATATCCATGTTATGTCCTCCCATCTATGTAAACCTAAAATCCATGTAAATATGCCCCGCATCATCGCGCTCAAAACGCCGATGCGGGGCCCATCAGAATGCGTCTAGTCCCAGATCTTGTTGGAGGTTAGCTTAAGAGCAAGATTCTTGCTCGCTTCACGATGTTGCCGACGAATCTTCGCCCGCTCCCCTGCCGTCTCAAAGAGCAATTTCTCCTCTTCCGTTTCCGGGTATACGGCGGGAACCTCAATCGGGTGGTTGTTTTCGTCGAGAGCGACAAACGTGAGGAACGCGGTCGCGGCGACGTGTCTTCGGCCGGTGTTCAACTCCTCGGCGACGACCTTCACAAACACCTCCATCGAACTTGTACCCGTCCAAGAGACGTAGGACGTGAGGCAAACAGAATCGGACTGGCGAATGGGTTGCAAGAAGTCCACGGAATCTGTAGACGCGGTGACCACCTCTACCCGAGCGTGGCGATGGGCCGAGATTGAAGCAATGTCGTCGATATACTCCATCAAACGCCCGCCGAACAGAGTATTGTGGTTGTTCAAATCTGTAGGAAATACCCGACTGATCTTCACACAGCGAGACTCGCTACACGCTTTACGTTCCATTTTCCTCTCCACCTCTGTCTTGACGTACGCCCAACTATTATTGTAACTATTTGTGGGCCGTAAGTCCTGTCACTTGCGATCCGACAGCGTGGATACCGAGACCGTGGTAGTACACCATGTCCCCACCGATGAATCCGGCGATGGATACCGTGATGACTGCGCCGACGGTAAAGAGGAAGGAGATGGCGGATACCTTTTCGTTCTTACGCTGTAGCAACCACTGTGCGCCCGTGGCGATGACAAGCAGAACGCCCGTGAGTTCGCCGAATTTTTTGTGCGTGGACAGTTCCGCCATAACGCTCTGCGGAATGACGTCGTAGTACTCCGAAATGACTCCGGCAACGCCGGCGGCTATCGTGGCGAGGATTCCTAGAATGAGGAGGAAAAAGTAGGCGCGCGAAAAGAATGAGTCGCGTCGGAATATCAAACCTGCCAACCCTGCTAGTCCGGCGAGGTACGTAATGGCAATGGTAAAGTGGATCACCATGGGATGAATCGTCGGCGGAAACAGGTGGTAAATTGCGGTCAACAAAGTGAATCTCCTCTCATTGTGTTGGTCCTCTCTCATGCCCGTAAAGCATGGCGGAGTTTGATGTAGTTGTGAGACAATGACTCTACTATAGTGACTATTATTGACAACGTCAGCCTTCTGAACGAAGGGGGCGCAGTGTAATCTATTATATAGGCTCATCTCAAAATGATCTCAAGGGGAGTTCTTACGGATGCGCGTGCTAATCATTGAGGATGAGAAGCCGCTTGCTGAGGCTCTCGCACAGGCGCTAGAGGCAAACGGCATGGTCGTGGACACAACATATACGGCGCTCGAAGGCGGAGATGCGGCTCTCACCAACGCGTACGACTGCGTACTCGTCGACGTGATGCTTCCTGACGGGAACGGCATCGATCTAATCTCTTGGCTTCGAACCTCCGGCTGCACGTCGCCTGCGATTGTGCTGACGGCGCAAAACGAAGTGCCGCAACGCATTGCGGGCCTTAACGCGGGAGCCGACGATTACCTTGGCAAACCCATCGATGTCAGTGAACTCGTAGCCCGGTTGCAGGCCGTCGTGAGAAGAACGGGCGGGCAGACGGGTTCTACGGCGCTTGAATACGGGCAATTGAAGCTATACGAGAACTCCCGGACCTTGGCGTTTCGGGACCATACGCTGGAGTTGTCCGCAAAGGAATTTTCGCTGATGGAGTTTCTGTTTCGCCATCCCAACCAGGTTTTGTCGCGGGATCAGTTGATTGCACATCTCTGGGGTGTTGACGCCCTGGTGGCAGACAACGCTCTTGACAATTATGTGTACTTTTTGCGAAAGAAAGTGGCGAAGCTAGGCGTACGGGATGTCATTCGCACCATTCGAGGTCAGGGCTACATGTTGAATCCGACAGCACGGGGGTGACCTTGTTGTTTCGATCCACTTATTTTCGTCTCCTCCTCCTCATGTCCTCGACTATTCTTCTGCTCTTGGGCATCCTCGGCGCGACGACGTACTACGAGATTCGCCATCATATGCGGGTGTTTGGAGAAGCAAGCCTGCGAGGTGAGGTGTCGGAGCCGAAGTTCGCCGTCGAAGCCCTCACGAAGCGCCGAGAAATGGAACAGCTACACGTAGGTGACTCTGACGCCGATGAAGCGGGAAGCGAGGCTGGGAGTCGGGGTAGGTCCGGTGAAAAAGGTGCAGGGAACCGACCCATTAGTGATCTTAGCGCGGATGCCGCTCCACAAGTGTTGAGCTTAGCGGACGATTCGGGACAGGACGTGTACTTTGTTGCGGTAAATAGCACGCATCAGGTCGTGTTGCATACGTCGGAGATGCCCGTGTCGGCGGCGGCCCTCGAAAGCGGAGCCAAACCGAGTGGTTTCACGGTACTCAATTATCATTTGCGGCCATTTCGAGTGTACGCGTTTCCGTATATAAAAGACGGATTTGATGGGACCATTTACATATATCAGATGATCATCGGCGAAGTCCGAACGCTCAAAGACGTCGCCGCCATCCTGTGGACCATCGGGGGCGTAGGAGGTTTCCTTGTGGTGCTCCTCAACTTTTGGCTGGCGAGACGGGCGCTGCATCCCGCTCGCGAGACCTGGCGAGCACAGCAGGAGATGCTGCTGGAGCTCTCACACGAACTGCGCACGCCGCTGGCCACCATCGCCACCATTGCCTCAGGAGATGTCTCGTCCGGGGATGTGCGGTCCGGGGATGTGCCGTCCGGCAAGATCGGGCTTGGGCCTGGAATCGGCAGACGGTTGGTACGAGAGACGGAGCACGCGACGGCGCTCATCAACGATATCCTGTACTTCGCACAGTTGCGCAGCGCGCTGGACCAAAAGGTTGAGCCCGTAGCGGTCTCCGACGTCACCGATGATACGGTGTTGCGGTTTCACCCGCTCGCGCAGGCCCGTGGAATGGTCCTGCGCGGTGAGGCGCAGAGCGGAATCTACGTTACGTGCACGATTGAACGCTGGACTCACCTTGTCTCCATTCTACTCAAGAATGCGACACAGCACGGGCGAGAAGGCACGGAGATTCGTTGGAGCCTGACCTCCACCCGAGACGCGGTCAAGTTTGTGGTGGAGAACGAAGTGGACAAGTCGCCCGCGACGAGAGGATTTCGCGGTCCGGCGGGTGCGAATGGAGAGTCCGGCGCCGCAGGAGCAGGAGCAGGAGGGTCCGGCGGATCGACCGGACTAGTGAAGGCGAAGGCGGGCTCGTTCGCGGAGTTGCGCGGGCAAGGTAAGAAGATGGGGACGCAGCACGACATGAATTTGACCGGTATTGGCTTACGCATCGCGCATCGGCTGGTCAAGGATATGCGTGGGCGTCTGACGCAAACTAGGCTGCAGGATAGGATGATCACGGAGGTAACTGTACCGCGCGTGTCACGGTGGAGCGTGTGAATGGGTACAGGGCCGTGAAAAAGCTGGGGGCAACGACATCGCGAAGAAGAAGGGCATAAGAGAGACCGCTAATTGGCCGGTGTAGAATATATAAGGGCGTGGCAGACGCATGTGGCGTAAGTTGCGGTGTCGGAGCCATCGGAACAGGGGCAATAGCGTGCAAAAGGGAGCTAACGCGGCCCTGGTGGGACGGAAAGTGGAGTTAACGCCCCCAAGGGGCGTTAACCGAACGGACCTTCAGCCCTACCCGTGACGTACGTCCACTCCTACCCATCTGCCTTGCTACCTTGGCCCATGTAACAGTGGCGATAGACTGGCATGACCGCGGTACTGCCGTCGATCGGGCCTCGCCCGCCCCCGAACGCCGCCCTATTCCAGCTTCGATGCGCTCCGTTGATCCAGGATGATGATGGTATCGCGGTGCAATTGCAGCATGGAGGCCGGGATGTCCGTGCGAACCTCGCCCCCGAACGCCTTCGCGATAATCTCCGCCTTCTCGTCCCCAAACGCCATCAGCACGATCTGCTTGGCAGACAAGATGGCTTGGACGCCCATGGTGATGGCCTGACGCGGGACCTCGCTCTCGCTCTCGAAGAATCGTGCGTTGCTTGAGATGGTCTCCTTCGACAGGTTCACGACGTGCGTGTGCGACAAGAGCGTGTGATTCGGCTCGTTGAAGCCGATATGGCCGTTGACCCCAATTCCGAGGACCTGTAGGTCTATTGGGTTGCGGCGTATGATTTCGTCGTATCTGTCACACTCCGCCTCAAGGTCAGGCGCGAATCCCCTAGGGACGTGGATGTTCTCACGCGCAACGTTTATATGTGAAAATAATTGCTGGTCCATGAATGCGTGGTAACTTTGAGGGTGATCCGGAGCAAGGCCCACGTACTCGTCGAGATTGAGGGTTACCGCGTGCGAGAAGTCTAGCCCTCGTTTCGCCATTTCGACGAGCCAACGGTAAAATGGAATAACCGTTCCCCCGGTGGCGAGACCGAGTACCGGCTTTTCTTGCGACTGGAGCACCCGTTCAATCAGTGATGCCGCATATACACCAGCTTCGCTAGGGGTGTCAAACACGCGGATATTCACAGTTCAACCTCCTTATCAATTCCACCACGTTTATTTTCCATCCGATGGGCCCCGCCCGCTCAACGCAACGCGGCTCCGCGCAGCTCAGCCAACCGCTCCATCAGCATCGCTCGGCCTTTGGAAGCCGTGGAGCGCGATCATCCCACCCAAATGACTACAATACGTGTTCCAGGCTGATGGCGGCAATCCCCATGAGCCCCGCCCTGGATCCCAAAGCCGACGGACTCATCGTACACGTACCCCTTAACTTCGGCACGAGGACCCGTTCGAGTATCGCCGAGGCTTCGTCCCAGAAAATCTGGTTGTGAGTGAGCGTGCCCTCCAGCCACACCGAATCGAGATTCAGCACGTTGACTTGGTTTCCAATCGCCAATCCAACGGCGAACCCGGCCTCCCTTATTGCACGAATGGCCGCCACATCGCCAGTTTCGGCTCCGGATACAATCTCCTCCAGCCCAACGCCACTCAAGTCGTAGTCTGCGCGAATCTCGTAGAGCGCCCGGCGATACGCGTTCACCACGCCCGCGTGGGACGCGACGGTTTCCAAGCACCCGCGATTGCCGCATACGCAGATGGGGCCCGAAGGATTGATGACGACGTGACCCAGTTCTCCGGCCATTCCGGAGCCCCCGCTGTACAGGCTCCCGTTCAAAACCATGCCTGCGCCGACGCCATGACCCACGTGCACGTACATCGCGTTTTTTGCCTTGGGCCCGTGCAATGGGTCGCCAAACAGGTATTCCCCGTAAGCGGCCGCCAGCGTGTCGTGCAGGACGATAATCGGGTGGCTGAAGCGAGGCGCGAGCTTGTCCCGAAGTGCGAATTCGTGCCAATTCAGATTGTCGGCCTCGACGACGATCCCGCTCTCCGAATCCACCAATCCCGGCGTCGCGATGCCGATGCCGAGCACGGGCCTATCCTCGGCCTCACACCACGCCGCGGCTTCCATCAGGGCCTCGAGCACCGTCTGAAACAGGGCGTCTCCTCCCGCCACGGGCAGAAGACGAGACAACTCGTGCACCTGATTGTAACCGATGTCCATGACGGCTAGGGAGAGATGGGTGTTGGCGAGATCGACACAAATAAAGTGGCCTCCCGCCGGGTTCAGTTCCAACAACACCGGACGGCGTCCCCCGGTGGACGTTGCGTACCCGCACTCCCGAACGAGCCCGCGGGCCGTCAGTTGTGCCGTCGCCACGGAGACGGTGCTTGACGCCAGCCCGAGAATTTCGGTGATATCGATGCGAGAAATGGGGGACTGATCTCGAATGAGGTGCAAGATGGCGATGAGGCTGTGGCCTTGCGCCGACTCTTGTTGGCCTCTCGCTGCGTTCATGATGGCCCAATCCCCCAACCGCGGAAACTTAATTCGAGTATCGAGAGAAGTATACGATGCTCCGGGGCAAAAAGGAAGAGGTACACTGATCGATAAGGGAAAGTGTAAATGTTTTGAAGCCTTCGCCCCGCTATAGGGGACGGCGGTTGCTCTGCGACGAGACGATGTCCCGCAAGAAGAATGGGGATTCCGCTCGGCTGACGCTCGACCTTTCGCTGGGAATCATTGTGCAGGAAACGACGTGCTAAGGAGTGTTTCATCGTGCGACGTCTCGTCCGGATGAGTCTCTGCACATGTGCCTTGGCTGCCCTCACCGCAGGTTGTTCCACATATCCCACAGGCACGGTACGCCACCTGACCTTCTATAGTCATTCCCTCCAAAAGACCATGAAGGTGGACGTGTACTTACCGCCTCGATACAGCAAGAACAAACAATATCCCGTTCTGTACTTGCTCCACGGCAAAGGCGCCAATGCCAACAGTTGGATGACAACCTGGTGGCGCGGCAACTCCATCCATGCGAACCAAGATGCGAATCGCCTGATTGGAAGAGGGAGAATTAAGCCCATCGTCATTGTTTCGCCGGAAATAGACAACGGGTACGGGGTGAACACCGCGAACCACGCGTATAACGTCGGCGGCTATAGCCGCGGCGAGTACGAAACCTATATTGACACCGATCTCGTTCACTTCATCGATTCCCATTTCTCCGTCTCGACCGCGAGAGCGAACACTTACATCGGTGGCTTCTCTATGGGTGGTTTTGCTGCTTTGATGATCGCATTCACGCATCAGGACATGTACTCCAAGGTAGCCGTCATGAGCGCCGCGTTGTGGAACGGGGCATTGCCCTCCTCGCTTTCGTGGATTTATCCGAGCACCGCGGATCAGAATGCGCGCGATCCGATTGTCATCGCCGCTCACAGGCACATCTCCATCCCCGTGCTAATTATTGAGGGGACGCAGGATCCCTTTTACTACGCGGATTTGAATCTGGCGAGGGTGCTCAAATCCCAGTCCGCTCATGTGACGCTGCACGTTTACCCTGGCAAGCACGACTATCGATTTTGGCAAAGTCACGCGAACGAGTTGTTGGAGTTTGTGGACGGGTGATGGATGATTGGGTTGGGAGTAGGTCGGGTATCAGGATCGTAAAACTCGGTTTTACAGTTGGCTCGGCGGGGTGTGTCACGAATATCGGGATCGCACAGGCAATCCGGTTCACATCGATTGTGGGCCGAAACTTCGATATATTGTGGTATGGTCGAGGAAAATCGGTTTGTCTGTGTGGATCCATGGAGAGCCAATGCCAAGGAGGTAAGTGCTTTGAAGGTAGGCCTAATTGGGCTGGGAGACATCGCTCAAAAGGCGTATTTGCCCGTCATTGGAGTGCGTAACGATGTGACTCTTCATTTTTGCACTCGCAACGAAAATAAACTGCAACAACTCGGAGCGGCTTATCGGATTGACTCGGGACATCGATACAACAGTCTAGATTCCTTGTTGAGAGTCGGGTTGGATGCTGTCTTTGTCCACGCCGCCACGGACGCCCATTACGAGATTGTTAAACGTTGTCTAGTTGAAGGGCTGCATGTGTTTGTAGACAAACCCGTCACCTACACGTTGAAAGAAACCGAAGAGCTCATCGCGCTCGCACAGCGGAACCGGCGGCTATTGACGGTTGGATTTAATCGTCGGTTTGCTCCTTTGTATCGCGGTTTACATGAACAAGGGGTACCGGATATCGCAATCATGCAAAAAAACCGCGTCGGACTGCCGGGCGACGTGCGAACCTTTGTCCTGGATGATTTCATTCACGTCATTGACACCCTGCGCTGGCTGATTCGCGGTGGGGAGCCTAGCGTCCATGTGCGGTGCAAGTCTACGGCAGAAGGCAAGCTTGCGCATGTGATTGTTCAACTAGGCATCCACCAGAGGACGGCGATTGGCATTATGAATCGTGATAGTGGTGCGGTGGAGGAGACCCTCGAGTGGATGAAGGACGGGCAGAAGTGCAAGGTGACCAACCTACGCGAGATGGTCAGGTATAAAGATAATCAAGAACACCACACGCATGCCGAGGATTGGACGAGCGTTGGACATGTGCGCGGGTTCCACGCTATGGTAGATGCGTTTCTGATTGATGTGAAACGTCTGCAACGCGATGACGATGCGGCGTGGGAGGCATTCTCCGCGATGATGGAGGAGGACCTCGCTACGCACCGTATCTGCGAGGAAATTGTTCGGCAAATTGATGTCGTGAAGAACAATTCTGGCGAACGAGATCCAGAGGAACGAGATCCAGAGGAACACAGCAGGATCCATTGAAATCCATTCCCTGGGGTTCATCGATTCATGGAGACCAGCGGCGGAAGGGATCGATTCAACGGGATGGATACCTGAATTCCGAAAGGAGAACAAGACGATGAGAAAATATGGGTACGAATTGGTGGAAGCGCTTCAATCGCAGCAGACAGCGACCGATTGTAACGGCGGGCCCGTCATCATCAAGGTGAACCCAGAGGAAGCGCGACCCGGGTATTTGGATCCGAGGGAAGTTGAGGCGCAACAGGTTGGGTACCGATACGACGTCGAACTGGGAAAGGTCAATCCTCTTCAAGCCGTGCGCGACAGTATGGGATTCCCGAGTCGGAACCTGAACACGGTGGAGACTCACACCCAGTACGAGCGGCTGAACTTCGACGGCAATGAGGTGGGGTTGTGGCGCTATTATCCCCGCAAACCTGAACGTAAACAGGGTCGTCCGTGCCTGATATACCTCCACGGAGGGGGATGGATTGGGGGCAGCGTCTACACGTTGGAACACCAATGCCGTCTCATTGCAGAACTTGCGGATGCCGTCGTATTCAACATCGACTATTCATTAGCGCCGGAAAAGAAGTTTCCACACGGGTTTAACGATTGCTTTCATGCCGTGAAGCACATTTACGATCACGCCGACGACTACGGCATCGACCGCACCCGCATCACCGTTGCTGGCGACAGCGCGGGTGGGAACTTGACGGCCGCGGTGGCGTTGAAGGATAGAGATCTCGGGTCCCACATGGTGGCGCTCCAAGTTCTTATTTACCCGTGCGTGACGTTTGTCAGCCAAGGCGTTGAAGGCTACAAGTGGGATGCCAGCGAGTTTGAGTTATCCGACGAGCAGCGGGCGATGATAGAACCGATGCTTGGGCTCGGACGTCCTCGTGACGACGAGAAAGAGATGAACGACATGTACCTGGAGTCGCCGTCGGATCTCAGGAATCCATACGTCAGCCCAGCATTCGCGGACAGCAAAGGGTTGCCGCCCGCTATTTGCATCGGTGCCGAGTTCGACGGACTTCGTATTCAGACGGAGTTTTACGCCAGGAAGCTTGCCGCCGCCGGCGTATCGGTGAAGACCATTCGCTACAAGGGATGCACGCATGCGTTTTTCGATAAGCTCGGGTTCGTGCCACAAGCTGAGGATGTATGCATCGAGATCGCAAATGCGATGAAACAACTGTAATCGGGAACCGGTAACGAAGTAGTTTGAACGACCATCGTTAAGGCGTCCAGCAGGACAAAGAGAAGGTGACCGGCATGCACTTCGCCAATCAGAGAATCCTTCCGGCCGTTCGGAACATGAAGGATTTCGAGCGGTTGATGACGAGGGATCTCGAATATATCGTCTTGTTGGAGGCGCATTTGGGCCAACTCTCGAGCTTAATGAGGTTGGCGAAAAAACATGACAAGAAACTAATCCTTCATGCGGACCTTATCCAGGGACTCAAGCACGATGAAGCGGGAACGCAATTCCTTTGCCAAATGGTGCAACCGGCCGGCGTCATTTCCACGCACGCCACGGTCATCACGACTGCGAAGAAAAACCGGGTGTTGGCGATTCAGCGCGTGTTCCTGATTGATTCCCACAGTCTGGAGACGAGCTATCGTGTTTCGCAATACGCAAAGCCGGATTATCTCGAGGTGTTACCCGGAATTCTACCGGACATCATCCGCGAGGTAGGCAGCAAAACAGACATTCCGATTCTCGCCGGAGGATTCATTCGGACGCGCGAGGAGGTTGACGACGTCCTGGCGGCGGGCGCAACCGCAGTGACCACGTCGCTCGCGAAACTGTGGGACGATCCTGTCGCGCGCCCAAATTAGGCTGGTTTCGCCTATAAAAACCGCGCGAGGCCTGGCCATGCCCGGCCTACGACACACAGGGCAACACGAGGACACGACACACAGGACACGACACACAGGAAAGGGAAGTAGGCAGAAATTCATCATATAATTGGAACGTGAAAGCGACTTACAAAATTCGTGTGACCGTGGTATACTGGGCACAAGTTAATATTTCGCCCTTGAGTTGATTGAGACGGCAGCAATGTGAGGTCAGACGTGGCCTGTGATTGCGCCGTCTTTTTGCTTTTTCGGGCGACAGAAAGTCCGTGTTGGGGATGGAGAGAACGTTTTCTCGGCCGAGCATCCCCTACACTTCGCGGACGACTACTATCTAGAGGAGAGGTTAGCATGAGGACAGTCGCGCGGAAAAAGGGCTGGCGAAGCACGATGTTAGGCGAATTGATGGCCGAGTACCTCGGGACGCTGATTTTGATAGCGTTTGGGGACGGCGTGGTGGCCGTCGCGGTAGTCGGTCTGACGGAATCTGGGCGCACACCTCCGAATCTCGGCGGGAGTTGGCTGCTCATCACGTGGGGTTGGGCGTTTGCGGTCGCGCTCGCAGTTTATGTCACGGGCGGAGTCAGCGGGGCGCACTTGAATCCCGCGGTTTCCCTCGCGATGGCTATGAAGGGGGATTTGCCCTGGCGGAAGTTCATCCCGTATTCCGTCGCTCAAATCCTTGGAGCCTTCAGCGGTGCAGCCATCGTATTTTGGAACTATTATAGGGCCATCGATGCGTACGACGTACAGCATCATATCTTATCGCTCGCCAGCGCGGGGGGCGGCGCTACATTCGGTATTTTTGCTACGAGTCCCGCACCCTACTTTGTGCACTTGTGGGGCCCGCTGTTGGACCAAATTCTGGGGACCTTGTTCCTGCTCCTGTTTATCTTAGGGATCAACGACATGAAGAACCTCGGTGTGGTTGGAAACATGGGACCGTTCATGGTCGGAATTGCGGTTGCGGCCATCGGCATGTCGTTTGGGGTGGACGCCGGTTATGCCATCAATCCTGCTCGCGACTTCGGGCCACGTCTGTTTGCCTGGATTGCCGGATATGGGCACAACGCATTCCCCGGGCCTCTCGGGTATTGGTGGGTGCCCATTGTCGGTCCACTCGTAGGCGGTGGCCTCGCAGTATTCGTGTACCGTTGGTTCATCGAGAAGACGCTCGTTGAACGGGCGGCTGAGAAGGCGAAACAATCTGCACAGTCGAAGTCTGAGAACGTGCTCAACCACGGCGCATAAGCCGATTACCCAATAGATACCCTTTCGGAAAGGATGAGTCCATAATGACCAAGTCATACGTACTCGCATTTGATCAAGGCACCACCAGTTCGCGCGCCATTCTGTTTGATGGGAACGGGAACATTCACAGCGTCGCCCAGAAAGAGTTCACGCAGATCTATCCGAAGCCAGGCTGGGTTGAACACAATCCAATGGAAATCTGGGGAAGTCAAAGCGGCGTCGCCCGCGAAGCGTTGGAGAAATCCGCCGTTTCCCCGGACGAAGTGGCCGCCATCGGCATTACAAACCAGCGCGAGACGACCATCGTTTGGGACAAAGAGACGGGGAAGCCTGTGTACAATGCCATCGTGTGGCAGGACAGGCGAACGGCCTCCATCTGCGACAACCTCAAGGCGCGCGGGCTGACCGAAACCATTCGCGCTAAGACCGGACTCGTCGTCGATGCGTACTTCTCGGGCACCAAGGTCAAGTGGATCCTGGATCACGTCGAAGGTGCGAGGGAGAAAGCGGAACAGGGAGAGCTGTTGTTTGGCACCGTCGACAGTTGGCTCGTCTGGAACCTGACGCGTGGCAAGGTGCACATCACGGATTACACGAACGCATCGCGCACGATGTTGTTCAATATCCACACGCTCGACTGGGACGACGATTTGCTCGGCGAACTCGGTATTCCCCGGGGGATGCTGCCAACGGTCAAATCATCTAGCGAAGTGTACGGGCACACGGACGAGCGCACGTTCGGCGGAGCGAACATTCCCATCGCTGGCATCGCCGGGGACCAGCACGCCGCCTTGTTTGGTCAGACGTGCTTCGAACCCGGAATGGTCAAAAACACCTATGGGACCGGGTGCTTCATGTTGATGAACACGGGTGATAAACCCGTCGACTCCAAGTCGGGTTTGCTCACGACCATCGCCTGGGGCATCGGGGGCAAAGTGACGTACGCCCTCGAAGGCAGCGTGTTCATCGCTGGCGCTGCGATTCAATGGCTGCGCGACGGCCTTCGGTTCTTCGACAGCGCCGCGGATTCGGAGTACTTCGCCTCGAAAGTGCAAAATGCGGATGGCGTCTACGTCGTGCCGGCCTTCGCGGGTCTTGGCGCGCCGTATTGGGATATGTACGCGCGCGGTGCCATTTTCGGCCTGACGCGCGGGTCCACGAAGGAGCACATCACGCGCGCCACCCTGGAATCGCTCGCGTATCAAACGAAGGACATCATCGACGCGATGCAGTCCGACTCAGGCATCGTCCTGAAGTCGCTGCGCGTCGACGGGGGTGCGGTGGCGAACAACCTGCTCATGCAGTTCCAGTCGGACATCCTTGGTGTGCCGGTAGACCGGCCTCGGGTGACCGAGTCGACGGCGCTTGGCGCGGCGTACCTGGCGGGAATCGCCGTCGGGTTCTGGACTCAGGACGATGTGTCCAATGCGGGCGATCTCGATAGGACCTTCCAACCCGACATGGACGAAGCGACGCGTTCACGCCTCTACAAGGGGTGGCAGAAGGCGGTCAAACGCACAATGCAGTGGGAAGAAGAAGCGTGACAAAGCGCATCCATCCGCGCTATACTGTAATCGAGTTGTGGCGAAATCGTGTAGTGTGGTAGTGAAGTGTAGCATGGTATGGTACTGTGTTCGTACTGTGTTGCGCTGGAATGAGGAAGGACTCGCTGGAGAATTCCTTCCGAGAGTTTTACGACAAGTTCATATCGTTGGGTTGAGATGATGAGAAGACCACGGGCTGATATGCATCCTTTATAGGACGCATATTGCTTTGTGGTCTTTTTGAATTCGAGGGGGGACGAACCATGACAAAGACATTTTCCGTTCGGGATAGAGGTCTGTTGCGCGAGCAATTGACAGGCCAACCGTTGGATCTGCTTGTGATTGGAGGCGGCATCACGGGAGCGGGGATTCTGCTGGACGCCCACGTGCGGGGCATCCGGGCTGGGTTGATTGAAATGCAGGATTTTGCCGCGGGTACTTCCAACAGATCTACCAAACTAGTGCACGGCGGTTTGCGCTATCTCAAACAATTTGAGGTCGGCCTGGTCGCCGAGGTTGGGAAAGAGCGCGCCATCGTCTACGAAAACGGGCCGCACATCACGACGCCCGTTTGGATGCTGCTGCCCATCATCAAGGGCGGCACCTATGGGAAACTGGCCAGTTCCTTCGGGATCTACGTGTACGATCGCCTGGCCGGCGTCAAACACTCGGAACGTCGACAAATGCTGAACGTCGACGAGACGTTGGCCAAGGAACCGCTCCTGCGCAGGGATGTCCTGAAGGGCGGGGGCTATTACGTCGAATATCGCACGGACGACGCCCGCTTGACGCTTGAGATCATCAAGGAAGCGACGGATAGGGGAGCCTTGGCGCTGAACTATACCAAGGCTACGAAACTTCTCTATAAAGAGGGCAAGGTGGTGGGCGTCGAAGCGACGGACATGTTGACGGGCGAGTCGTTCACCATCCATGCGCGCAAGGTGGTCAACGCAACCGGACCGTGGGTGGATGGACTTCGCGAGATGGACCATTCGAGGCAGGGCAAGACCCTCCATCTCACAAAAGGCGTTCATATCGTCGTCGACGGCAAGCGATTCCCGCTGCGTAACTCCGTGTACTTCGATGTTCCGGATGGGCGGATGATCTTTGCTATTCCGCGCGAAGGCAAGACGTACATTGGAACCACCGATACCAACTATCGGGAAGACCTGGTTCACCCGCGAATGACGAAGGCGGATAGGGACTACCTTGTCGACTGCGTCAACTACATGTTCCCATCGGTGAAGCTGACCGCCTCCGACGTGGAGAGCAGTTGGGCGGGCGTACGCCCGTTGATTCACGAGGAAGGCAAAGATCCGTCGGAGATTTCGCGAAAAGACGAGGTGTTCCGCTCGGAGAGCGGGCTCTTCACCATCGCGGGCGGGAAGCTGACCGGCTACCGCAAAATGGCCGACAAGGTCGTCACCATGGTTGCGACTGAACTCGTTGCTGAGACGGGGACATCATACCCGCCATGCTCGACCGAGCGAATCGAATACTCGGGCGGGAAATTCGGCGGATCGAAAAACATGATTTCGTTTTTGGCTTCCAAAACGCAAGAAGGCGTCGAATTGGGCCTGACCGAGTTTGAAGCTGATAGACTAGCGCACAGATACGGAACAAACATCGACATTGTGTACGACCTCATTCGCAACGGTCGCGAAGAGGCCGAAGTGTACGGGCTGTCGCTGGAGGCGTACGGGGCCCTGCGGTATGGGATGGACTTTGAGGCGGTGGTGACCCCGTCGGACTTCTTAATTCGGCGCACGGGGGCGCTGTACTTCGACATCGACTTTGTGCGTCGTTGGAAAGATGCCGTCGTTCACTATATGTCGCGCCAGTTCAATTGGTCAGATGTGGCGGTTCAGGCGTACGAGGAGGAACTTCGCGAGCGGATGGAGGAGGCCACGCGAGTTCCCGAGGATGAGGCGCCGCCGACGCCTGTGGCCGAGAAGCACCTCGTTGGCCAACCGTAAACGCGAAGGACCCCGTTGCCGGGTTGCGCGGTGGCGGTTAGCGCTGAGGCAGTGTGCGAAAACAGTGGAGTGAGTGGACTGAAAAGCCTCCTCGGCCGTATGGGTGGGGAGGCTTTTCAGCGCTAGATCATGGGTGAACGGGGTATTCCGGATGTCCTTCGGGAATCCTTACGGGAGACTTTCATAACTCAACCCTGTGGATGTGTATGAGAAATGGAGAATGAATTTGAGCACGATATGGTTTTCTTAACTTCGCTGACCAGTGGACATTCAATGCAAGTGGTGGACGATGTGATCTGCCTACCAACTAAAATCGTCAACGTGGCCACTCGTGATCTTCAAAACTAACGCGTTCGCAATCTCCTCGTCCGACGATTTCACACCCATTTGGAATAGAACCGGCGTCCGAGTCCGGTTTGGGCAGGCTTATCTCAGGTTTGGGGCTCCTTCTTGCTTCACGAACTCTTCGAGCCGCTCACGCTGAGAGTCGCACATGTGGTGGGCTTCCTCCACAACCTTTCGGAGTTCGGGATTCGTCGTTGTATTTCCAGCGATCCAATCCGCAGTCGGTACTCCACGAGTGCAACCTACTGTGGCGAGGGGAAGTGGAACGGTTCGGTTAAGCCTGCCGGAGGCGCTTAATTCGCGTCGCCTCCCGTGGTGTGATCATGTAAGCCCGTCAGGGCCGCTTAACCGCATCCGAGATGTGGCGAGGGGAAGTGGAACGGTCCGGTTAAGCCTGCCGGAGGCGCTTAATCCGCGTCCCCTCCCGTGGTGTGATAACTTAAGCCCGTCAGGGCGGCTTAACCGCATCCGAGATGTGGCGAGGGGAAGTGGAACGGTCCGGTTAAGCCTGCCGGAGGCGCTTAATTCGCGTGGCCCCCCGTGGTGTGATGACTTAAGGCCGCCCGGGCCGCTTAACCGCATCCGATCGG
>JAJZAV010000249.1 GCA_021799255.1 Bacillota bacterium | reverse complement strand
CCGGTGCGTTTCGTCGGTCGGAGCTCGTAGCCCTCGAGTTCGAGGACGTGTGCTTCGTCCCCGAAGGCGTGGAAGTGCTCCTACGACGGAGCAAGACCGACCAGGAGGGGGCAGGGCGAAAGGTGGCGATTCCATACGGTTCCCGCTTGGACACCTGTCCAGTGCGGACGTTGCAGACGTGGATCGAAGTCTCACGCATCACGGGAGGACCGCTGTTCCGCTCGGTGAACAAGGGCGGCACGGTGGGCCGCGAAGCCTTGTCCGACAAGGCGGTGGCGCGCATTGTGAAGAAGTACGTCGAGGCGATTGGGCTGGATCCCAAACGCTACGGCGGACACAGTCTGCGTGCTGGACTGGCGACGGCTGCAGCAAAGGGCGGGGCTCCGGAACCGGCGATTATGAAGCAGACCGGCCACAAGAGCGTGGAGATGGTGCGCCGCTACGTGCGCGACGGGAACCTGTGGCGGGACAATGCGGCGACGTATGTGGGGTTGTAGTTGCTTAGGCAGATGTCGGCTAAGTCCGCCACGGTGAGAGAGGCATCACTCGCACCGTGAAGAAGTGTGCGCAGTGGGCGGGCCTCGCCCCCAATAGAGCCCCGGGCCTGGGCCAGGTTTCAATACGCCATAGGCGGTAGTTAGTGACAGATTACAAGGGGGTGGATCACTTCGGTCTGCGCTCCGTTTTCACCCAAACGGCCCGCGACAGTTCACTGACAGTCTCCGCTCTGCCCTTGTCGGGCAAAACGGCGCGTCGCTGCATACCACCGCCAAAGGTCGTTGCGCACCCCGCGTCGCTGCTCGCGGCCGCAGGCCGCCCATCTCTCCCAGCCTGTCTCGTCGAGACGTTGTTGAGGCGGTTTTGATCTAGGACGTGCAAACTGAAAAGTGACCATGGATACGAAGCAAGGCAGCAGTGTGAGCGAATTGGCCAATCAAGCCGTGGGAGCGGGAGTCACCCAATCACCCGTTTGCGAATGACCCACGCATCGACGGAGCGAGGAGGTTCGCAACCCATGTCCGACGATGCCAATCATAACGCTAATGACGCGAATGGCGACCTAGAGCGCGAAACCGGACTCGATGCCCGGCATACTCCACCGCGGGGTGGAACCGGAACCTCCCTTTCTCACTCCGACGATGAAGACGGACGGGAGACGGACGCGCCGCGGTGCGGGCGGCGCCGCAGAAGAAGCCGCCAGACACGCCGCACGATGGCGGGGGCCGTGGGCGGAATGGCCGTTGTTGCGGTTGCCGTGATTGGACTCATCGTCGCGATGCAGAGCGAGAGTCCCTCCTCATCATCCGGCCCAATCGCATCGTCACGGGTGGCGGCAACTTCGGCCCCCCAATCTCATCGCCCATCCCCATCCCATACCCAATCGCCGCAAGGACATTCGCAGTCGAGTAAGAAGGCCACATCATCGCGAGTCGCGCATCGCACAGTGTCGTCTTCGTCCGCCTCTCGGCCCACATCGGTGTCGCCGCCTACAGACCTACCTAAATCCGCGTCCACATCGTCCACCTTGGCTTCCACCCATCTCGGGACCGTCACATCCACCGTCTATTTCCGCAACCAGGTCATCGCCCTGATGTACCATGCCGTGGATCAGCGCAAGCTCCCCGGAGATGTGATTACGCCCTCCACTTTCGCGCAGGAACTCCAACTCTTTCGAAAGGACGGATTTCACGTCGTAACGCTCGCTGAGACCATCGCGTTTCTTCACGGGGCACCGATTCCGCCAAATGCCGTGCTCATCACGTTCGACAATGGATATGAGAGCTTCTACCGCACCGTGTATCCGTTGTTGCAAAAGTATCACGATCCGGCCACCCTCTTCGCCATCATCCGTTGGCTCTCACCTCCACAGCGCAAAGGGTTATTTACTTCGCTGACGTGGAGCCAAGTGGAGACGATGAGCAAGAGCGGCCTCGTGACCGTAATGCCGCAAACCTACAACTTGCACCACGCCGTTGCGATTTCTTCCACCCTGACTTCGCCTGCGACGGTGGGCCGGCCTTATAACCCGGCTACGCGCACCGTGGAGGCGACCTCCGCGTATGACGCGCATATTCTCCACGACGTCGAGAGAGCACGCGCGGACCTCGTTCGCCATCTGCAAGAGTCAAACGTCAATGCGATGTCATATCCGTTCGGCGACTATACGTCCGCGCTTGATCGACTGTTGCACGAGGCTGGATACCGCTACCTGTTCACGGCGTCGTACGGCTGGGGCATTCTGCGCAGCACAAATCCAAACACCCTGTATCGCCTGGACGCCGGGTCTCCGACCTTCTCGGCACAGGGGCTCATTTGGACCATCAAGTGGATCGCGTCGCAGACAACGGCGAATCCGGGGTGGCATGCGCCGAACCACTATGTGCAAGTTTGGAAAGGGTGACGTAAATGAAAATGGCAAAGCGGAGGCCGCGATGGATGAGCCCGAATGAGGGCCGATGATATCCTCTATCACCGTTGTTAACACACGTTCATCCTCAACTCCAACGCGGTCCTGCGTCTTCTCCTTGGCGACGACGAAGCCGCCAGTGCCGAAATTGGAGCCTTGCTAGAACGCGCCGAACATGGGGACGTGCGCGTCGTCCTAGACCCACTCGTCGTGGCCGAGTGCTGCGCTCTCCTGCACGGACCCGTGTATGGCATCGACAAGGGCCGCATCACGGATACGTTGACCCAACTCGTGATGCTAAACGGGCTGAAGTCCGACGACGCCATTCGCATTACGGAGGCCTTACACCTGTACGCCGCACAAGATCTCGACTTCACGGATGCCTATCTTAGCGTGGTGGCGCGGCAAATGAAGGGGAGTGTGACGCACGTTGATTAGGCTGTCAGAGTCGAAGGGAACGGTCGCGACCACCGGTACGGAAATCGTGCTTCCATCGAGTGGTGCTGTCCGCCCCGTTCGTACCCTATCCACCCGGGCTCTGGGGTACATGCGTGCGGCGAAATCGGAGCATACAAGGGCGGCATACAAGACGGACTGGGAGGCGTTCGAATCCTGGTGCGGGCGCATGGGCATGCAAGCTCTCCCGACCGACCCGGCGACGTTGATCGAGTACCTGTCCTACCTTGCCCTCGACCAGCGTGTGAGCACCATTGGCCGCAAGATGGTCTCCATCGCCATCCAACACAAGGCCCACGGCTATCCGTCTCCGACCACCGACGCCCAGGTGCGCGAGATGTGGCAGGGCATCCGGAACACCCTCGGAACGGCGGCAGCGGGGAAGGCTCCCATTCTTATTGAAGACTTGCGCCGAATGATGGAGATTGCGCCGCGGCATACGCAGGGGTGGCGTGACCGAGCATTGTTGCTCATCGGGTTCGCCGGTGCGTTTCGTCGGTCGGAGCTCGTAGCCCTCGAGTTCGAGGACGTGTGCTTCGTCCCCGAAGGCGTGGAAGTGCTCCTACGACGGAGCAAGACCGACCAGGAGGGGGCAGGGCGAAAGGTGGCCATTCCGTACGGTTCACGCTTGGATACGTGTCCAGTGCGGACGTTGCAGACGTGGATCGAAGTCTCGCGCATCACGGGAGGGCCACTGTTTCGTGCGGTGAACAAGGGCGGCACGGTGGGCCGGGAAGCCTTGTCCGACAAGGCCGTGGCGCGCATCGTCAAGAAGTACGTCGAGGCGATTGGATTAGACCCCAAGCGCTACGGCGGACACAGTCTGCGTGCTGGACTCGCAACGGCTGCGGCGAAGGCCGGGGCTCCGGAACCAGCGATTATGAAGCAGACCGGCCACAAGAGCGTGGAGATGGTGCGCCGCTACGTGCGCGACGGGAACCTGTGGCGGGACAATGCGGCGACGTATGTGGGGTTGTAGGAGATGTCGTCGAAGCCCACCTCTGCGGGAGGGACGTCGCTCGCATCGTGAAGAAGTGTGCGCAGCAGGCGGGACTCGACCCACAGCGATATGCGGGGCACAGTCTACGGGCGGGGTTTGCGACGACGGCGGCGGAACGGCAAGTGCCAGAGCAGGAAATCATGGACCAGACCGGCCACAAGAGCCTACTCATGCTACGACGATACATTCGCAAGGGAAGCGTACTCAAGAACAATGCGGCGGCGAAGATTGGGTTGTGAACAGAGGATTTTGTAGTTGCTTAGTCGGTATGAGCTTCGTGAAAGGACATGCCTCCTAGAATCAGTACCCCTTCGCTGCTCATCAAAACGCATCGCTTTCAGTGCCTACCCAGATTGGCATCGAAACTCGCCGTTCAAGATCGCTTGTGATAGACTAACGGAGAACTTCAGCCCTGCATCCTACCCATGAAACCAATACAAATGAGAGCAGGATCCGACTTGATCCGACCATCTGAAGTCAAGCCATTTCTAAGTCACGAGGACCCTATCGTCCGGAAGTTTGCTGTCCACTACTTCCATGAGTTGGAGAGCGCTGACGACGGGATCATGCCGTGGGTTTTGCAAGGATTTCGCCTCCCATCAAGCGTAGACGACCGCAGAACGTTGTTGGCGTTCTCAACGGACTTTGCCCAAACGGACAGCACGATGGATGAGATTGCATCCTCCATACTGACGAATCCAGCGTTTCGCGATTTAGGCGAACGGCTTATTATCGGCGCTCCTTCGCAACTTCTGCGGAGCTATGAGCATATCTTCCCAAAACTTTCTTCTGAGGCTCGTAAGGTCGCATTTCAACGCGCTTCATTGGCAGACTTGGATGGACCAACGCTGTTGGAGACATTGATTGATCACAGTGAGAACGCCAATGGGAAAGATATCTTTGAGTCTAACTATTCCTTCGGTGTGTACATCTCGCGGGAACTTGCGGCGCGGTTGGACGCACCGAAGGATCACATTCACCAGTGGATGGATACGACATATCCTGAGAACTATGATGGCTATGGAGACATTTATGCCTGCGTCCTGGCCGGCATGTTTCAATACGAGGACATGGTACCTAGACTCGTCGATTATTTGCACCTGGATGCGGATCTGCTGAACGAGGAAGTGGCGAGGGCGCTGACGAGAATCGGAACGCCAAATATTATTATTGAGCGCATTGAGAGAGCCTTCCCCGAGAGCGAATGGAAGTTTCGTCTGTTTGCGAGTGCAGTGTTGTCAACCGTTAAACATCCGTCGTCAGAGGGGGCGATGCTTACCCTTTTACAGCGTGAGGAGGATGAGTCAATCCGCACCGTATTAGCCGATGGGCTATGCAACCTGTTGTCCGTCAAGGGTATCGCAACGGTGAAGCAAGTCATCGATGAAGGCTATGATGAAACGATGTTAGATCTCGTTGAACCCCTGTATGCCAACTGCGTCATCAACGGCGTCGATGATCCCGAGTTGCCAAGCTGGAAGGCTTACCTCGAAGAATCCGAACGTGCGTATCGGGAACGACGGAATCGTTTTATCGATAACGCGCCATGGAGTGGATCCACTGGATCACGAACGGTTGTGAAACCTGTCAAAGTGGGACGCAACGACCCTTGTCCATGCGGTAGCGGGAAAAAGTATAAGAAGTGCTGTGGAGCGTAGTCTGCTCTCCAACAAGGAATATCAACGAATCTTATAGTAGGAGCGCTGGTGATACCCATCTGATTTTTTGTGGGAGACCATCCATGCTGAGGGTGTAAAATGTTTTGTGTAAACTCCCAATCCCGAACGGGGAGTAGTAGATTGGGAGGCGAAAGATATGGCGATGGTTTCGAAGGAACATTTGCGAC
>JAJZAV010000248.1 GCA_021799255.1 Bacillota bacterium | reverse complement strand
CGACGATGGTCTGGATTCGTTTGGTGTGCGGCCAGACCATTATCTGGTGTTTCGAGAGGCGCGCTGGCCCGACCGAGAATGTGCTGTGTGTTTGGTCTCTTTCGGTGACGAGGTGAGCATCCGGCTATTTGAAGGAATCACCTCGACTCTAGTCACCTTGCGTTCTAGCGGAGACCGCATCCCACCGGTAGAGTTGGATCCTCATGAACTCACTGTGATGGGCGTTCTCGATGGCGTCATCTACCCCGAGTTTGCTGAAGTCGTGACGCAGGAGCCTGTCTTCGACTGGGGATGTTGAAGTGACCACCGGCCGCACGTTTGAGTATCAGGTCCAGACCGGTGATAAATGGGGCTACACTATCACAGTGACCCCAGCCGACGCTGTCACCGGACGGTACCCGCAGATAACACGCAAGGGGTTCAAAAGTGAACGCGCCGCGCGCTCTGCCATGAACGAAGCCATTGGCACAGTCGCCAAAGAAGGAGCTCCCGCCACCAACACGGGCATTAGTGTGCGGGACTGGGCGGACAAGTGGTTGGCAGCCAACGACGGAAAACTCCGACCGTGGACGCGCAAGACATACCACCATACGGTAGAACACTACATTATCCCGCACCTGGGCTCTCTTCCGCTGGGCAAGCTCTCGCCGCGTCATATCCAACGCATGTACGACACGCTTGGCGAATCCCTCAGCCAGGTGACAGTGCATCGCGTTCACCGGACACTCCGGACGTGTCTGCTAGCGGCTGTCAAAGAAGGAGTGCTCGACAAGTCTCCCACGTCCCGTGTCGAGTCTCCGGAAAGGCGTTCGGTGCAGCGCAAAACGTTGTCCGTCACGGATGCCAAGCGCATGCTGGCATGGATGCAAGCCGAGCGCCCGACGACGTACCGAGCGGCGTTCCTTGCCATCTACACGGGCATGAGGCAAGGAGAAGTCGCTGGGCTTCAGTGGCAAGACATCGATTTCGAAGCGGGTCTCATCCGAATCCAAAGGACACGCCAACGCATCGCTAAGACGGACACACTCGGTGCGGCCAAGACCTACGGAAGTCATCGGCGCATTATCGTGGTTCCCATGGTCATCGAGGAGCTCAAGCGATGGCGCGACGAACAAAAGGAAAGCCCTCTCGGTTGCGCGCCCGACAGCTTCGTCGTGCAGACGGACGCAGGCAAGACTCCAGCGCCAGCCGCGTGGACAACGGTCATCCGGATGGCCCGGAAGGAACTCGACTTGCCACCCGTGACGTTCCATGATCTGAGGCACACGCATGCTACCTGGTTGCTCGAAAGCGGGGTCGACCTCAAGACAGTCAGCGAGAGATTGGGTCACGCAAGCATCACCATTACAGCGGATTTGTACGGGCATGTGACCGACGATATGCAGAGGAAAGCGATGGAAAAATTGGGGGCCATGTTGAAGGAAAAAGAGCGATAAAAATCGCGTCTTGTCACTTTCTTGTCACTTCGAAAAATGGGAGACCGCCGAATCCCTTATGGAGCAAGGAATTTCGACGGTCTCTTTTCGCTAGTTGGTGGGCCCACTAGGACTCGAACCTAGGACCAACCGGTTATGAGCCGGCCGCTCTAACCAACTGAGCTATGGGCCCTCATGGAGCGGAAGACGGGATTCGAACCCGCGACCCTCGCCTTGGCAAGGCGATGCTCTACCCCTGAGCCACTTCCGCACGAACGTAATTGTAAAGCGAATGTTATTGTACCATGTCGTCGCCCGGGATTCAATTGGAGATTCGGGCGCTTTCCCTGCCTTCCATCCTCCGTTTTGAATCCTCCCGCACATCAAGTACAATATCTTCCATGAGCATCTTCCGGTTTTCATACTCCCCAAACGGCGTTCGTGTTCTTGCCTACATCGCTTTTCCGTCGGTTCTTGGGGTGCATCTGCACGACGCTAGAAGAATCCTTCGGGACAGTTTCCCAGAAGGCGTCGTGGATATCGAGAGAGTTACTCAGGTAACGAGCGATTGGTCCCCGAACTATTCGGTGACTATCGAGTCCCGAGATCCAAGCGTTGGCTCGAGAAACGGCGGGAGCCTTCGCAGAACCTCGAAAGGTGATTTGTATAGCGAGGGCTCAGGTCTCGACTTCCCATCCCGGCATCAGCGTTTCCCTGCTCTTATGTACTGCCGTGGGGGAACGGGACGCGTCGGTCCGGTGAGAGTGGAATGGATGGAAGAATTCTGTCTACGAAACTTCGTGGTCGTCGCACCGTGTTATCGTCAGGCCGAAGGGGGCCAGGGATTCGACGAGTTCGGTGGAGCAGAGAACGAAGACGTTGTCTCGCTGGCCAATGCGATGGTAAACATGTCCGTCGTGAGGGACGATGAAATTTTCATCCTTGGCTTCTCCAGGGGTTCCATTAACGCTTTTCAAACGGCTGTTGCACTTCCGAACGTGCGGGCTTTGGTTACGTGGGGCGGTGTAAGCGACCTCGCGATCACGTTCGAGGAACGCGAGGATCTGCGCCGAATGCTGCGCCGCAAAGTCGGAGGCACTCCTCAAGAACGGCCGCATGAATACGAGAAACGATCCCCCGTGTATCTCGTATCCTCCATTCGCTGCCCCGTACTTATCGTTCACGGCACGAGAGATGTTCAAGTGAGCTTCTCGCATGCCACGAATCTGCTACAGAGGATGCGGATGAAGAATTTACCGGTAAGCGTCCACTTTTATGAAGGGCTGGGACACCATGTCCAGGGTGTTGTGCATGAGGCCGTGATCGAAAGAATATGCAATTTCCTTCTTACGCATGTTGACTAATTAACGGGACGCTTGTCACGCAGTTCTTCGCGCACGTTTTTGATGATCTGCGAAAGCCGAATGGCCATGGTTTCGTAACGGGCTTTCGCGTTTGCGTTTTCTGTTTCCATTGTAAAGTGCTCAAGATCGGCTTGGATTTTCTTCAGCGAGGCAAGAAGAGTCAGCTTGGATTTTACCGAAGGATCCTCTGGTTCCCGCTTTGCGACGTCGTCCTTTAAGTCGACATAGACGTTGTCTTGAGAATCGAGTTGAGCGAGAAAAACGTCATCGTAATCGTCGGCTCCTTGGCGTGTTAACTGTTGCCGAAGCCACCCAACGGAATGGCCCGCCTGATGAAGAGCATCCACTTTCACCTTGCCATCTTGCACGACAATTGTGGGACCCGACTCGTTTGGCACAGTGATGCCAGCCGTCTTTGGCGTGATGGGTTCTACGCTCGATTTCTTCATCACGCTCATTTGTCCATCAGGCTCTAAGAGAGCAAGTTCGACATCTGCCAGTTTAAAGGCGCCGTGCGATCTCAGCTGCGTCATCATGTCCGTTACCGTAAGCCGACTCTTGTGAAGGTTTCCTTCAAGAATATTGCCGTTCTCCACAATGGGGGTGGGTTTGCCCTTGATGGCAGTGTCCGCCACAGCAAAATGTGTCAAGACGAGCCCAAGCAGAGCCGATAGTAGCCCCCATGTTACGAGTGCAAGCAGCCCGTCCAGAAGAGGGATCCTCCTATCGAGAGACACCACCGCTGCGATGACCGCAAACGACATAGGAACCACTACATCGTACTTCCTGCCTGCGAAGCGACAGACTCCAACGAGGGCGGCGAAAGATAGAATGCACTTCGCGATGATGTCGGCATGAATGGGCAAATTCCATCCCCCCTGGCTCAGCACCACGTTCATTCGTGACGTCGAAGATTACATTGTTTCGTCCAATGCTGTGATGAAAGGCGGAAGCCGCTTCGGCCTCCGCCTTACGCGTCAAACAATTGAAGAATGTCACCGCTGCGGCTCCGGTTCATTCGTCGCGGGAGCTACGGTTCTCACAGAAGCGACGGTCGGTCATGAATGTGGCTACTTTGAATAATAGCTCCCTAGAAGCCCTGATATTGAGGCTCTTCACCTTCGATCTCCTGTACTCGCTGCTCCAATGTGTTCACCAGACTTTGAGTCTGGTTTGCGGCATCAGTGTACAGTTGCTTCGCTTTCTGGTTCTGTGTTTGCAACGCAAATTGTTCAAAACTCGCTTGAGCACTCTTTAGGCCTGCCAAAGTTTGCTTTACCTGAGTGGCAACCGTCAACGCAATCCCCCCTGATCCATAGATTTCACCGAGAGTTGTCCGAAACAATCGCCGTCGAAGTGTTCCCGATGTGACAGCCTCTCCGCGAGATACAGATTGTCCAGTGGCGATGATTTTATCCATTCCTTCTCAATCGTTCACCAGTAGGGTAAAGGGGAGTTCAGTCATCCGGAAACCCGTACCACCGTGGCATCGGCTTTTAACCGGATTCTAGCGTGTGCAGGCGAAGGCAGATGCAAAAATGCGCGGGTTGAGAATGGGTTCCAGTTGGCGTTTTACCGCCGATGTCACTTTGGATTCCTTCCTTGTGCTGCGCAACCCCGCGTTTCCAGCACCCTCTGGAATGGCTGGGCGCCCAGTTAGAAGTGGGTTCCCTTTCGCCCATGCCGCACCGATGCAGCATTGAGTCGAGTGTACTCTGAATATCGAACGATGGCGGAAGGCGTTGGATATGGTGAGGCTTGTGGCGCCGAGTTAGTCACATACTTTTTAGAACGGCATTCGGTGTAAAACGGCATTCGGTGTAACCAACTCGTGCAAAATGGATCAGCGTTCGGTTGGGCCGTTTGGCAAGCTCATCACTCAGCCCCTTTACTCAATCCCGCTCCGTCCTTGCATCCAGGATTAGCCGCTGGCCGTTAACGGATTCGGTTTTGAAGTGAACAGGTTTGTGTGACGCCCTGCGGAACTCTTCGGAACTCCCGGGATAGCGGCCCCGGATGGCTCCCCCTAGGGGGCGTTATCACCTCTCCCCCCATCGACCCCGACCCCACGATTTGGCCTCCCGCCAAACGCTGTCCATTAACTCCGCGCCGCACCGTTATGGCGATGACTGCTCTATGCGATGACTGCTCTAGGCCACGCCCACTTTGCTCCCTACAGAGGCGTTACCAGCGCGGCTTCCTTCCGCTTCTCCCCTCTATCCGCTCTCCCCCATGCGGGCCTAGTTCCATACGACCACACCCATAGGCGGCGAAGAAGGTCTGGGTCCAAGAGTGGCGCAAGGGTCGCACGCCCGGGTTCGCGTAGCGGCCTTGGCGAGTTTAGCGCGGTTTGCCAGCGCTATCTGGGGTGAGGTCTGAGGTGTCGATGGAATAACGCTGCCAATCCGCCTTATTCGCGGGTATGGTGGCGGCCAAGTCGTATGTTGTCCCACATAAGACGGTTTGGCAGCGCTATCTGCGTGGTTCCTGCCGGCGGATCCCCATTAGCGCGGTTTGCCCGCGCTATTTCTCATCGGTGCTACGAATGCACCGCTCGATCCGCTTGTCCCCTCGATCCGCTCCCGCCTCCATGCGGGCCTAGTTCCCTAAGACCACCCCCATCGGCCGCGAAGAAGGTCTGGGTCCATTCGCGTCCACTTTGTTCCACGAAGGAGTGGCGCAAAGGTCGTACTGGCCGTTGGATGGATGGGGCTGGAGGTAACGGACTCAGTTTTGATTCGTACGCCCGGGTTCGCGTTGCGGATGGGGCAAGTTAGCGCGGTTTGGCCGTCTTATTTGAGTATGGACCTAAGATGGTGACGGTATAACGCTGCCAAACCGCCTTATTCGCGGGTATGGTGGCGCCCAAGTCGTATGTTGTCCCGCATAAGACGGTTTGCCAGCGCTATCTGCGTGGTTCCTGCCGGCGGTTCCCCAATAGGA
>JAJZAV010000015.1 GCA_021799255.1 Bacillota bacterium | reverse complement strand
GGGAAGGCGAATGTAAGCGATTCACTACCCTTCGTGACGATGAGGTCAAGCGCTATCGAATCACTGATCCCCTTGCTCCCGTCACCATCACGACGTACCAACGGGTCACCGCCAAAACCAGAGATGGACAGATGCGCCACCTCGACAAGCTGACCACCCATCCGTGGGGACTCGTGATCTACGACGAAGTTCATATGCTCCCTGCGCCGTTGTTTCGTTTGGCCGCGGAACTTCAGTCCGTTCGGCGTTTGGGCCTCACCGCCACGCTCGTCAGGGAAGACGGGGCCGACGTGGATGTGTTCAGCCTTATCGGCCCTAAGCGCTATGAAGTTGCCTGGAAATCGTTAGAACACGAGGGCTATCTCGCTGCGGTCAAGTGCGTGCAGGTGCGTGTTCCGCTGTCAGATGCCGATAGGGGCCGTTACGACGCGGGGACAGCCAGGGAAAAACACCGAATTGCAGCGCAAAACCCCAGAAAGCTGGCGGTCGCAAAGCACCTGGTGGATACCCATCGCGATGCGGATTTGCTTATCCTCGGACATTACCTCGAACCCCTCACGGAAATGGCCCGCCTGCTCGCGTGTCCCCTCGTGACGGGACAGACCCCGCAGGTGGATAGAGACCTGTGGTTTGAAAGCTTCCGCCGTAAAGAGACCCGACGTCTCGTCCTCTCCAGGGTCGCCAACATGGCCGTGAACCTGCCAAACGCGTCCGTGGCGATTCAACTCTCGGGACTCTTCGGATCTCGCCAGGAGGAGGCCCAACGGCTTGGGCGATTGCTGCGCCCTGCAAGCGGACCCGGCATTTTCTACACGCTCGTCAGCGAGGATACGGTGGAAGAGAAGATGGCGTTTCATCGGCAAATGTACCTCATGGAACAGGGCTATTCGTACGTCGTCACCGATTTTGAGGCCGTGATGGAATAACCAGGGAACATGACAGCGAGATCTAAAATTCACCGAGATTTAAGAATCCAAGAACGAAGGGGGAAACCGTATGAAGCTCGCGGAGTGCTTGAACAGCGCCGACATCATGACGCTTCGCAAAGTTGCCGAACACTACCAGTTCTCGTGCTCCAGACATTCCAAGATGGAGTTGATCCAGGAGATCCTGTACCACTTTCGCAGCCAAAGCTTTCTGGCGGAGAACGTGCCGCAATGGGGGCAAACCGCCTCTTCAGCCCTGCTGCGGCTCGCCATGGATCCTCGCAAATCCTTTTCGGCCGAGGAAATTCCCGCCATGTTCGGATGCACGATAGACGATCCGCCTTTACAGAGCGCCCTCGCCGAAGGCTGGTTGTTTGCAAACACCCACGTGAACGGGCGGTTCATGTTCTTCATCCCGGATGAATTGCGTACAGTTTTACGAGATGCCGCCGTCGACAGGCACTCCGTCGGGCTCGTCACCGACGTGGATGGGCCGCTCGTGTTCCAGGACGAAGCCCATGCCATGGCGCGAGACCTCGACGTATTCCTTGAATATGTATCTCACCACGACGTTCGGCTCACGGTGGACGGAGCCATGTACAAACGCAACCTGAAAGAAGTGTTGCAGTTGCTGGAGGTTCCCGAGGAGCCTCCGTCAGACTCCTGGCGCTTTGGCTACGGGCGTCGATTCCACGAATACCCTGACAGGCTGGCGCTGCTCTACGACTTTGCCTACCAGAGTCAATTGCTGCGCGAAACCGACGATGGGTGGCTCGTTACGGGCAACAAGGTGAGCGAGTGGCTGTCCATGGGTCCCTTCGAAAGAGCTCGTCAGTTGCTCAAGTGTTATATATCGGTTTACCGCAGGCCTATCTTGAGGTTGCCTCTGATCATACAACTGCTTTGCGCCGTATCTCCGGATTGGATTCGGACCGACACGATGCTGTCCATGCTCGGAGATCTTGTGAAGGATTACTATTACGACAGCCGAGAGCAAGTGTGGAACGTACGCGTTTTGAAGATGCTGACTCACCTCGGTGTCATCCGCATCGGTCAAGACGAAGCATCGCACGCCTGGTTTCAAATTACGAAACTCGGTCAACAATTGATAACGCCGGACGACGTGGAAGAGCACGAAAACCAACGCGAGATGGCAAGTCGAATTCTCATCGTGCAACCCAACTTCGACATTGTGGTAACTGCGGACCAGCCCGTGATCACAGCCGAGCTCGCAAACATCGCGGACCTGACGCAAGCGGGCATGGTCCGGGTCTATCGGATGTCAGAGGAGTCGGTGAAACGAGGCCTCTTGGGAGGAAAGTCCGGAGACGATTGGGTAAATTTTCTCGCTCGCCATACGCAGGCCACTCTGCCTGGCAACGTCGAGCGCATGATCCGAGAGTGGACTAAACCACCGATCACCGAGATCGCCTCGGCCGAACAAGCATAGGTTCACGTGTACCACAATGTACCAGACACACTTTTTCATGTGCTGATGCAGGAAAAACATCCGGGAACCGCGAATAGAATACACAAAGAATTCTCACCATTTGTCGAGACTCCATCGTCGTTCGCGGGCTGATTCCTGGGTGAAGATGAAAGACACCGTACAGGGGGGAGACGGCCATGGGCAGCACGGTAACCACTGCTGAAAAGAAGCATTTCCTTCGTTGGTTTCTCGCTAATTTCCAGTTGCAAAGTCGTGAGGCCGAGATGCTGTTACGGTATATGATGACGCGTGAAAACGTTCTCCGCCGAGTGCATTTCGTCGAGAGCTTCCGCCAACTTCCACGCGTAGTTGTCGTAGCAACGACTTGCGTCACCGTCGCTCCGTTCCGCTACTATCGCAGGAACAAGCCAGTCTCCACAGACGTCGAGCAAGCCTTTCTAGATCTCTACCAACATCCGGACGAAGACATTTACGTGGGCCTGTTCTTCAAGGATAGGGCAACGAGTTCCGCCTACGCTTCGGTCTTGGAAGAAACGAGCACAGCGGAGCTTGAACCCGCCGTGCGCGAGATGATTTCGTTGCAAGCAGAATTGGTCATTGACCAATCGGTGCGCGCGTATCAACGCGAACTCTTGATGGAGGCCGTCAACGAGGCGCTCGACATGGGGGATGAAAGCGCATTTTATGAGGCCACCCGTCGTCTGCTCGAATTTGATGGAGTCCTCACCAGCACCGCGAGTTGACAAACGCGCCTTCGCCACCCGCGGGAGGCGTCGGGATTGTGATTTCCGAACGCCTCGCCGTCCATTTATCTCTCGGAGGTCCCCGTGCAATATCGTCTGCTAACACCGAGCCAGTTCGAATCTCTTCGTCCGCTGACGGATATCGCCATCGTTACGACTCACTCTCCGTGGCCTCTCGCCCATCGCTTACCTCATGCTGCCAGTGACTTGATTGTTGACCAGATTACAAACTCAATTCGGGATAGATTTATGGGTCGAACGGTGGAGGTCAACCTAGGAGTCGCTCTCGCGATGAGTGGGTTCGAGTTTACGGCCTTCACCGATTCGATTCAAAGTTTTGTACCTTCCCTGCCCATCACGCTCGTCTTGCTCGACCGAATGCTGATCCGGGATCGAGAGTCCCATGAATGGCCAAACGGGCGGTGCGTATTTGCCCTCGACTGGTGGCAATGGTTGCGCGCACGAGTCCCCGAAGATAGGTTGCAAGACGCCTTCTTGTACCTATGCCTGAGCCACCCTGCCTACCAGACAAGCCTCGAATTTCGCTCCCTCGGTATTCAAAGTGACACAGCCAAATTGATGGCCGACTACGGCCATGATCTCCTCTCTCACATTGTCTGCGACGCCTGCGACGCGCTGTTAGCGCTGCAAACCAAACTCGTCAGTTCGTCAACTGATTAAATGAATGCTCCCGCTTAAATGGAGTAAAAAGGGACACCTGACAAAGTCGGTGAAGGTTTACGCGGGTTGGCGTCGAATAATGTCGGATTGAAGCCATGTCTGCATGGATTGTACGGTGAGGTGTTCTACCATGGCAAAAATCCGCATCGGAGATCTGCTGTTGAACGCAGGCCTGATTACAGAGGAGCAACTGCGCGAAGCCATCGCGGAGCAACAGTCGACTCGTGAACGCTTGGGAGACGTTCTCATTCGACACGGGGTCGTCTCCGAGCAGCAACTTTTGGAAGCCCTCGAATTTCAGCTAGGCATCCCACAAGTATCCTTGTCCCTGCAACGACCGGAAGACGAGGCCGTAAGACTCGTTCCGAAAGACATGCTTCACCGCTACCACGTTGTCCCAGTGCGCGTCGCCCATAATCGCCTGATGCTCGCCATGGCAGATCCCCTTGATTATTTCGCGATTGACGACGTCCGCATGAAGACCGGATTGCAGGTGCAACCACTGCTCACCTCTCGCGCAGACATCGAGGGCGCGTTGTCTTCCCTCGAGATGCGGGGCAGTTGCGAAGGCCGTCCGTTTCAAGAAGGCTATGACCAAGAAAGCGATACCCCCATCATGGACGAGAATTCGCCGGTGGTTCAGACCGTAAACGAAATTTTGGAGAGGGCGGTCTCACTCGGGGCGAGCGATGTTCATTTCGATCCCGGTCCAGACAGCGTCGCGGTACGCCTTCGTGTGGATGGAGTCCTGCGCACGGAAAGGATCCTCCCAAAGACGATGCAGGCGATGGTGACTGCGCGCATCAAGGTGCAGAGCAATCTCGATGTTGCCGAGAGACGGCTTCCTCAAGACGGACGCTTTCGCCACCAGGTGGACGGGCGCGACGTGGACATCCGTGTCTCAACGCTGCCCACGATTCACGAGGAAAAGACCGTCCTGCGCTTGTTTGACGTCAGTCTTGGCCTGTTGAGGGTGGACAAGATTGGGCTGTCCGAGGGCAATTTGGAAACGGTCAAGCGAATGCTGAGGGCCTCCTCCGGAATGCTCTTGGTGACCGGACCGACCGGCAGCGGAAAGACCTCCACCGTGTATGCCGCACTAGCTGAACTCAATAAATCAGACGTGAACATCATCACCGTCGAGGATCCCGTGGAATACCAAATTGGTGGGGTGAATCAAGTGGCCGTGAACGCGGCCACCGGGCTAACGTTTTCTTCTGGATTACGGTCCATCTTGCGTCAAGACCCGGACATCATCATGGTGGGCGAGATTCGTGACGGGGAGACCGCCGAAATTGCGACTCGCGCAGCGCTAACGGGCCATTTGGTGCTCTCGACCCTCCACACGGGCGGTGCCGTCGAGACCATCGCCCGGATGGTGGATATGGGCGTGGAGCCGTATCTCGTAGCCTCGGCAATCCATGGGGTCGTCGCTCAGCGCCTCGTCCGCCGAGTGTGTCCCAATTGCTCAATGCCTCACCAACCGACCGAAGGCGAGTTCACGTGGATGCGCCAATCACTCGCCGGAATGATGCACGATGACGATGCGCTGGAATATGCCCTTGGCGACGCCGAGAATTTCCTTAACGACGCTCAGTTCAAAAGTGGGAAGGGTTGTCCGACTTGCGCTCACACAGGTTATCGGGGGCGCTTCTCCATTCATGAGGTGATGTTGGTAGACGAGACATTGCGTACTCTCATATCGGATCAGTCCTCGGCCGACCTCATTCGCCAACACCTTAAGAAGCGGGGATTTCAAAGCCTCATTCAAGATGGGATTCGCAAGGCGGCGGCAGGATGGACGTCGATTTCGGAAGTGATGCGCGTCGGCTGGAGCGAATAAAGCGTAGCACTGTGTTTTTCATGTGCAAGTATTCGTAATGTCCTGGCATGATAGCTTTTTCGCAATTTCCTTTTTTACACAATCAGAGGAGGTCACCCGCGTTGTCCGTGATTTCAGAACTATTGGTTCAGGCCGTTGAGACCGGTGCATCCGATCTGCACGTTACTGTCGGCTCTCCTCCCGTCCTGCGGGTGAATGGACAACTTCAGATGATGAATATGCCACCGATGTCAGTGGAGGACACTTACCACATGGTGAAGGACCTCCTGGCGGAACAGCAATGGGCCAGCCTCGAAACGGTGGGGCAGTTTGATTTCTCCTACAGCATTCCGTCAGTCTCTCGTTTTCGCGTCAACGCATACCGGCAGCGCGGCTGCTACAGCATCTCGGCCCGCGTTGTTCCCACCAAGATTCCCGCGTTCTCATCACTCGGTCTGCCCGAGTCCGTTCTGTCGATGTGTGCAAGAGACCATGGTCTCATCCTCGTTACGGGACCAACGGGTAGCGGCAAATCGACAACGCTAGCGGCCATGATTGACTGGATGAACCAGACCATGCGCAAGAGGATCATAACCCTGGAGGATCCAATTGAATACCTCCATCGACACAACCTTTGCCTTATCGATCAACGCGAGGTCGGCATGGACACAGATTCCTTCGCGAGCGGTCTGCGAGCGGCTCTACGTCAAGATCCGGATGTTCTGCTTGTCGGCGAGATGCGTGACTTGGAAACCATCACGACGGCCATCACCGCAGCCGAAACGGGGCACCTCGTCCTCGCCACGTTGCACACACCGGACGCGCCGCAATCCATCGACAGGATGATTGACGTGTTTCCACCAGGGCAACAGCAACAGGTCCGCTTCCAGATCTCCAGCGTGCTGGTAGGGATTGTTGCCCAAAGGCTTCTGCCGAGCGCGGATGGACAGTCGAGAGTGGCAGCGGCCGAAGTTCTCGTCAACACGCCAGCCGTCGCCAACCTAGTTCGCAGTGAAAAGGTTCACCAGATTCGCACTTCGATGCAGACGGGCAAGGCCCACGGTATGCAGACGATGGAGATGAGCCTGCGAGAACTGGCCCTCGATAAACGGATCACCGAGGAGCAAAGGGCGAAATTCGTGACGGAGTGGAGCGCCCAAATCGCCCCGCCGCTCGGCGTGCACTAGAGTCAGTTCAGCGTCGCGGTAAACCGTTGCTGACGTCGTTGTCCTAGATGATTCGTCGCGTGAGAAACTCTCATCTCAATTGAAAGGAGACCACATTCTTGCCCATGTTTCAGTACGTCGCATACGAGAAGTCGGGCAAACGAGTGCGGGGTAAGATCGATGCGGAAGACCTGCCGTCGGCTGAGTCGTCGCTCGTGAGTCTCGGGCTGTACGCTACGCAAATCAAGGCTGCCAAAAGCGAGGCGTGGTGGAACCGCGACATCACGTTGGGACGAAAGGTGCCCGTGCGCGACTTTGCCGTCTTCTGCCGCCAAATGGCGACGCTGATACGCGCCGGTGTGACGCTGGTGGACAGCCTACGCATCCTCACGGAACAGTCGACCAATAGGGCCTTGAAGCAAGCCCTGGAGGACGCAGAGTCGGACGTTTCAGAGGGTAAGTCATTCTCCGAGACCGTCGCGAAACGGCCCGACATCTTCCCGTCCATGTTCGTGAGCATGGCGAAGGCGGGGGAGATGTCGGGGAGCCTCGACGACGTGCTAGATAGAGCATCTCAATACTTCGAGAGAGAGTTCTACACGAGGGAAAAGGTGAAATCCGCCTTAGCGTACCCAACCCTTCTCGGGTTTGTGGCCATCATGGTCATTATTTTTGTGCTTGTGAGAATCGTCCCGACGTTCATTCCCGTGTTCGCTTCGTACCATACAACCCTTCCGTGGCCAACTCGATTCGTGCTGGGAGTCAGCCGCGTCCTAAGTCACGACTGGTGGATAGTGCTCACTCTGGTCGCCGTCATCGTGTTAGGAGACATCCTCGGCAAGCGTATCCCTCGTTACCGCCTTGGCAGAGACATCTTTCGCCTGCGCATCCCCATCATTGGTGCGTTGTATCAGAAGACGCTCATCGCGAGAATGGCGAGAACGCTCAGTTCGCTATTATCGAGCGCCATCCCAATGGTTCAATCTCTAGGAATCGTGTACGAAATTGTTGCGAATGAAGCGATTGGGAGAGCCGTGAAACAGTCCGCGGTGAATCTGGAGCAAGGCCAATCGCTTTCCATTCCGTTCAAATCCAATCGATTCATTCCGCCAATGGTATCCAACATGCTTTCCATCGGGGAGGAATCCGGCAACCTAGAGCTCATGATGACCAAGTTAGCCGACTTTTACGAAGCAGAGACGGAGGCCAACGCCGACAGACTCGAGTCGTTGTTGGAGCCCATCATGATTCTGGTGCTGGCAGCCATCGTCGGAATTATCGTCTTGTCAGTGATGATGCCGTCGTTCGCGCTCCTCGGGACCCTGCAGTAATGCCCAGTCCGACGGCTGGTATCCGCACCAGATTCAAAAAACTATAAATATCCAGTCAACTTAACGATATTCCTTATGAATTTTAATGGATTCTATTGCAAGTTCAAGTATTTCTTACATAATTAAAATCGTCACTACATATCTCGACCTTCTTTGACATCTTGTCGCAATTGTCTCATGTGAGGGACTAATTGTACGCCTACACGAGGAGGTACTCAGATGAAGTATGGACATCATTAAGAGATTTAAGTGGACAAGGTCCATCGCCAGCACCATGCAGCGTGAGGAGGGCTTAACCCTCATCGAGGTGTTAGCCGTCGTCGTCATCTTGGGCATCGTTGCCGCGATAGCGGTCCCATCGGTCACCAAGGCCATTGATCAAGCAAAAGTGAACTCGACGGAGACCACGCTAGGCACTTTGCAGTCAGCGCTCCAGCGCTACTATTTTGACGAGGGTGAATATCCGAAGAACCTTACTTTTCTAACCAAAGTTATGGACTCCACTGGAACTGCTAATGGTACATCCAGTAACCCTCAAAGCGCATGGCAAGGACCTTATATACAGAGTTCAGTCCCTGTGGACGATGCGTGGGGCAACCCGATTTACTACGGGTACGTAAGCGATGGTAGCGGGACCGTTAGCGGTTATGTCTTACTATCTGGGGACGGCCAGTCCGTTGACGTGGATGCCTCGACCCTTCGAGTCCAAATGGGTACCAGTGCTAAGACCCAATACATGGTCGCGGCCGGCGGAGGTCAAGCTGGCTCATCGTCTTACGCGTTGCCTCCCACACTGGTCAACGATATAACGGCTACTTCCACTGGTGCGACTGCGTCCACAGCTGACACAACGGCAAACTCCGTCATCACTGCGGCGGATAATCTTTCCGGGCAACTCGGCACATTCACCGATAACTAGCGTGCCGAGTCAGCCTTGCCCAACGAAGGAAGCGCGAATCAAGTCGTTGCGCCTCCTTCTTTTTGCGTAGCAAGCTAGGTAGGCTGAGAGATCAAGGTGGGTCAGAACGCTTGTCGCGGGAGAATCCATCAATGAGGAGGTGGCCAGCGTGGGGCTGTTGCAACGCATCGGTATTGAGCGGTTACCGCTCGGTATGGACATCGACGGGCGTATCGTGCTTGCAGCAGTCTCAAGGGATCGCCACAAGACGATGTGCACCGGGTACTCCGTGGTGGAGCCGCAAGAGAGCGAGCTGACGCTTCGGGACATGGAACTCGACGAGGCGATTCGGCCATACGTTGAACCGCTGCGAAGAACCGTGCACCAACAACACCTCCGCGGACGGAAGGTGGCCATCTCGCCTCCGAGTGACCTACTCACCATTCGCCACATCTCCCTGCCGCCTTTACCGGCGCGCGTAATGCGCCAGGCCGTGCGAGCGGAAGTGGGACGACAAATTCAACTGCCGTTTGAAGATCCTCTACTGGACTATGCGGTGTTGCCCACGGCGGCGGATGGGCTTCGCCGAGTCCTTGTCGTCGCCGTGCCCAAGCCCGTCGTGTGGCCGTGGGTGACCCTCGCCATCCACGCGGGCTTGCGCCCGGTAGCCTTGGAACCCGGGATGTTTGCCGTCACCCGAATGCTGTCGAAAGATGTATCGTCACACACCGCCATCCTCCTTGTCCTTCTAGGGACGCGTGGGTACGACATCGGCCTCGTTATGCATGGTGCAGTGCACTATGTACGGTTCGTCGCCAGTACTCACACCGACTACCCGAGCCGAGATTCATCCCTTGGGGACGACTGGGATAAGTCCGCGTTCGCGCGCGATGTTGGATACGAGATTGATAGGTCTATGGGCTTTATGGAATACAACATGCTGGAGGGGAAGGAACGGATTTCGCAGTTGGTCATCGTGGACAGGCTTGGCTGTGCCGACCAGTTGCTGGCCGTGCTCGCCGGGCGAGTCGACGCCCCCGTGGTGGTCCCTGAGATGCCATTTTCGGTGTCGGCGACCGCTCTCGGCGAAAACGAAGGTGTAAAAAATCCAAAACATGATGCTCGTTCTGCACAAGCCGATGGGGGCAGCACGGACGGTTTTGCCTCGGTGGCCGCCGTCGCGGTAGGGCTAGCCCTTCCCGAGGTGAGCCCATGAGAATCAACCTGCTGCCTTCACCGCCGCCCGTTTTGCGTGCGCGCGTATGGGTCTTCACCCTCATCATCGCTGGTGCCCTCGCCGCTACAGCGTACGAAGCCGCAGTTTGGGTATCCAATCGACAGGACATTTCGGCCCAGCAGGCGTTGATATCGGCACAGGAGAGCCAACTGGCTACCATGCAGGCCCAGTGGTCCAAACTTCAGAGCGAACAGGCGGACGCAAAGCTCGTTGAACAAATGATTTCCATCCGAGACAGCAAGAGCAGAGCGAGCGTTGGACTACGGGCTGTTTTGCGGGATCTTCCATCCGCTTCGAGCATCACTGCTCTTACGTACAGTGATGCATCGCTCTCCCTCACGGCAACGTTTTCTTCTCTCGCAGGGGCGGCTCAAACCATCCGCAAGTTTCAAGCGGACAAGTCGTTCTCGTCCGTCTCGGTGACGTCCGTAACGACCGACGCTCAGGCAAGTTCGGCAGGGACAAGCGTAGCTATGGTCATTCAATTGCCAAGTGGCAGTTCGGGAGGTGCTCCATGACAGCGTCCTTGGCGACCGTCTGGCGCACTTCACGAAACCTGTTGGTCTTGGGGGTGGTGTGCGTCATCGCTTATCTTGTGTCAGCCGAATACGCCGCAACGACGAGCCATCGTCTCGCATCGTTACGGAATCAAGCAACGCAGCACTCGTCCAACTTGGCCGAGTTAAGTGCTAGCATGCGCAATCTGCAGGACCTGAGTTCAGCAACGTTGGCGAGGGAACTCCTGGATCTTCCAACCAATCTCGACGTTTCGGCAGTACTCATGGAAGTACACAATGTGGCCGCACAGGCGGGAGTGAAGATACAGCAGTTTCAATTTACGCCTGTAGGTGCGAACAACGAGCAATCGTCGACTGCAAGGGCCAGCACGCCAGGCGGTAACAACGTCGGTTTTGGGGGCATGTTGAATGCAGAGGGTATGAAATCGTACCCGGTGACGGTGACGGTGAGCGGGGCCATCAACCAGGTTCTCAATTTCATAAGCGGGTTGGAGCAATATACGCGCTTCACGTCCGTCCAATCCGCTACCTTTCAGTCCACCATGTCTTCCAAGTCTAGCAAGGTCGTGACGGCGAATGTCGACTTTTACACCTATACAATCAATAGCCGTGTGGCGAGGAAATGAGGATACCGCCCAGTAGGCACAACCCGTTCCACACGCGATGGAGAATCAGTGGTTTACGGAATCGACAATGCCGTAATCCTGAAGCGGGAGAATCCCTGATAGAGTCGCTCGCCTCCATCATCGTTTTGGGGATCGTCATCGTCCCATTCGTTCTCGTCGTTTCCAACTCGAGCGTTTGGATAGCTGCAGACAGCGAGAGGGAGCAGGCATTGGCCTACGCGAGACAGGGTGCCGAAGCGATTCGTACGGCTGTGGACACTGGCGCATCCTTGCCGGCATTGACCCAAACGATGACCTCTACGCAGGGTGTCCAGTATACAGAAATCATCACGGCAATGGGCTCGCCATCGTGGGACTCAACCGGAGCGCTTGGCCTCTGGAAGGTGACCATATCCTGGACGAATGCACGTCTTCCGATGAAAAACTCGCTGTCCCTTCAATTTGTTGCCGATCCGTTTGTCGCATCGTCGGGCTCGTCGGGCTCGTCGGGCTCGTCGGGCTCGTCGGGCTCGTCGGGGTTGCTGGGCGCAGCGCAGGGAGGAGGTGCATCGAGTGGGGGTTCGACGGGCCGTTCGGGTTTGGAAGGAGGTTCTGGCTCCAACGTCTCAACCGAAGGAAACGGGAGTGACCCTTCTGGAGGCTGTCGCCAGTTTGGCCATTTTTGGCATGATTGCCGTTGGGGCATATGGCATTGAATCGTCGTCCATGAATTTCTACACGGACCAAGGAGCAAAAGCGACAAGGGTGTCCGATACGATGAGCGTGGACTGGACCATGCAAAAGCTCGCGCAAGTGTCGGTGGAAGCGGGTACCGAATCCTATCCATCCGATGGCCACTGGACCGCAACCTGGGGACCGACGTCGAGCCCGGTAAACGTGCTCCTTCTTCAGGTTTCGAATCTGGCGAGCATCGTGCCAACAAACTCACCTCTCTACCAAGCGTGGGTAAACTCGGACGACATTTGTGTCGGCCTAGCACCAATAAACGGAACGAGTCAACTGTGCCTGTTTCCGGTTGGATACAATCCGACCACGAACGCCACCGCGGATACATCGAGGTCACCAGTGCAGGCCATTAGCAACGGGCAAACAGACTTTGCCAATACCACCTTCTCGGTAACGACAACGGGGTTTCAGGTCAATCTGGCTCGCGGCGTGAGTCGAGTCGCTACATACGCGGTGCCTGGAGGTTCCCGTCAGGCGAATCTGTCCCTGTCGTTTGCAATGGGAGCATCCGACTATTAGAGCGTCAAGGGGGCAATGGATATGAGAAGGCGGGACAACCAGCTTGGACTTCTGCCCCCGTCGCTCCAGGGACGCCCCGACGACGAGGGTGCTTCGCTCGTGATTGTGATGGCCGTTTTTCTCGTCGTATCTCTTCTCTTCGCCTCCGTGTTCACGTACTTGGAACGTTCATCGGCTTCTGTTCGTTTCGAAACGGGCCACACACAGGCCCTGTACAACGCGCGAATGGGTGTGGACCTCGCAGTTGAACTCCTTAAGCAAGACGCGTCGGCGGATTCCTTTTCCAATCCGGGCATGGACCAACTTCAAAGCACGGTCGAAGGCGCTCTTAGTGCCGCCGAGAACTCTGGGTCCCCGTTCACCACTCGCGTGACGCTATCTCAGTTAAATCAGAAAACTACGGGGAAGACCGTTACTTCCGCCTCCATGGTGGCGGCGATTCAATCGGTAGGAAAGATATTAGGGGCTTCTGTGACGCTGAACCTAAGTGCTCCGATGCAATACGAGGCGCCTTCAAAATCGAACGGATCCGGATCCAACCATAGTCAGGGGTCGCCCGATGTGACGATAACCGCCGGGGATTCGAGCCCCATCGGCTGCATCAGTACTACGGGATCGAATCGAGCTTGTGAGGTGTCCGGAGACGGCGGGATCCAAGTATCAGACAAAAGCGGGAGAGCAAGTGTGACCGTTCCCGCCGTTACGTCCCTTACGACTGTGTCTACTCATCAGATTGTCTTCAGCAGTCCGAGCAGTAACGTATGGGTGAAAGGAGACAATGCAGTACTAGGGGAGTTCGTTCTGGATCCTGACAACGCAATGACGAAGATCACGGGCGCCACCATCGTGACGGGAGCCAATGACCTTCTTTATTCATGGATCCATGGACCGCTCATAGTGACCGGATCCGCGGCAACCCTTTGGGCGCATGTCAACGGGCCCGCATATCTGTACGGAAATGATACCCACTTCACGGGCACCATTACGTGCGGAGCGGTCATTGCTGGAAGTAACGTCAACGTCACTCTGCTGGGACCGATAACGGGTCCCATGGTGGTTTTGGGCGACAACGTAACCATCACGTCACTGTTTTATCCCATACAAGACCTCGTCATCGTCGGCTCCTCATTCAAGTTGATTGGCCACGTCTCAGGCACCGTGAGTGAGTGGTCGGGTCAGCCCATTACCGTATCCGACAATTGTTTCGGACTGGCGAGGATCACTTCCTCAGGTGGTGGTTCGGGGACGGGGGCGGGTGAATCCGGCGTCAGCATCAGCGTCGACTTCTCGTCCACCAGAATCAGTGGCTAGCGACCTCCGAAGCCAGGAAGGCAGTGTCCCACGGCCCACTCAGCCATTCTCTTGCGACTGTGAATGTGGCTGCGACGCTGACGGTGACCCCGCCGGCGGATGAAACGTAAATCCTTCGCCGAGAACCTCATGAACGTTGTACACGACGACGAACGCGTAGGGATCCATTTCGTGCACGATCCGCTCGACGCGCGTCACCTCTTCACGCGCGACCACGCAATATACGACTTCTCGGTCTTGCCCGGTGAAGCCCCCGCGAGCTTTGAGGAGGGTAGTCCCGCGTTCTAGACGCGATAAAATGGCGTCCGAAATCGCCTCCGTGTTTTCAGACACGATAAGCAGGGCTCGTCCGGAATTTGCTCCCTCAATCACGAAGTCGATGACGCGACTCGCGACGAACAGCGCAACCAGCGAATACATCGCCGTCTGGCGGCCGATGATGATGGCGACCATCGCGATGACGCAAAGATCGATGAAAAACATACTGCGTCCCATGGCGACGCCGCGATAATGACGAATCAACCGGGCAATGATGTCAGAGCCGCCGGTCGTGGCCCCCGTGCGAAACAGGACCCCCAGCCCAAAGCCCATGACTACGCCGGCGTACAGGGCCGCAAGGAGCGGATCGTGCGTAGGGACCTTCCATGACGCCGTCACGCTGCTGAACACGGATACGGCCACGACGCCGACGAACGTTTGGGCGACGAACGCTCTCCCAAATATCTTCCATGCGACGACGATGAGGGGAATGTTCAGGATGAAAAACGTGAGTCCAATCGGCCAGTGGAGCTTGTAGTAGAGCAAGAGGGCGATGCCGACGAAGCCGCCTTCAGCCAGGTGGTTCGTGACCAAAAAGGCATTCAATCCTACGGAGTAGACGAAGGCGCCAAACACGATGAACCCCCACGAACTCCACTCGGAACCTTTCCCAAAGCGCCCCATTTTCCACGTCTCCTCAAGATGTCTCCATACGATGTGCGTCGTTTTATTATAAACCGAGATGAGGGGGACGTCCCAAACTTGGAAGGGGAGAGGGGGCTTCGTCACATCGATCTCGGCCACAAGAGCGCCACGAGGAAAGCGGTGCTCAGCCAGCCAAATGCGCTGTACCCGTATTCGACGATGGAGGAAAATCCGACGTGGCTGGCCAAAAACGCAGCCGCGAGAAGAAGCCCTGTGATGGTATTCCGATACCGCTTTAAGCGCGGCGGAATTTGGGTGACAATCGAGAACAAGTCACCGACGAGCGTCGAGAAGATCTCTCCAAAAAGAACCACCATGAATCCCTTCGAAAACCATCCTCCGACTTGACCGGCGACGTACGCCATCGGGATCCCTCGGGTCAGAGCTCCCGGGACCAAGGATAAGGTGAGCAGTACGGCCATCATCATGACCCCGAGCGTAAGAGCCCCGAACGTGGCGCCGAACTTGAGCGTGCGGACGTCCTCGGCTGCCGCGCCAAGGGGGATGAGCACGCCCGCCGCGAGTCCCACATTGAAACACACGTAGACGAATGCAGACGTGATGGCGCTGAACGCTGACAGCGGATGCCCCAGCACCGCGATATGCATGCCTTTCGTCACGCCACCGGGATTGGCGAATAGAATTCGCAGGCAAGCGACGGACAGGAAAGTGAACATCGTTGGCACGATGAAGACGTTGATGCGAAGCAATCCCTTGAGACCATAGAGAAGCGTGAGAAACGTAATGACTCCCGTAAATAGAGCGCCGAGCGAGAACGGTACTCCGGCTCGCTCCTGAAACAGCGTCCCGGCCCCGGCCAGCATCGCGACCACAATGCCAAACATCATCACGTTCAAGCTCACGTTCACCACGACGCGCAAACGAGGACCAAACAGGTGCCTGGTCACGTCTAGGTAGGAATTCGCCTTCAGACGATGACCGAGCAACATCACTCGATACCCCATCCATGCGTATAGGCAGGTTGCCAGAACGGCGGCGGGATAGGCGAGAGCGTCATGCCGTCCGAAGAACTGATGCAACTCTTGGCCCGACGCGAATCCAGCTCCCACGATGGTCCCAACGTAGGCGCATGCAATCTGAATTGATTCCCACAGTTTCTTCGGCATGCCCGTCCTCCTTTGCCCCTATTGTCATCGTATGGGACGGCTCTGAAAAACATGATTCGGACGGTGTTTGGATTGGGGACATGAGCGAAGTTGAACGCATGTCCAGTGGGACAAGGCAATATACATGAAAAGAGACCCTGAGCCTTGGCAAAGACAGTCACAGGGAAGAGAGAGGAGATGCGATGACATCTATTCAAGCGATCATTTTGGGAGTGATTCAGGGGCTGACCGAGTTTTTGCCCATCAGCAGTTCGGGTCACCTCGTGCTTGCCGAGAAGATCATGAACGTCAAGACCGACAGCCTTTTGTTTGTAACCTGCCTCCACGTAGGCACTTTAGTAGCCGTCATCTTCGCCATGCGAGAGGAAATCAAGCGGCTGCTTCGCAATCTATGGTGCCGCGAGAACCTGCTGATTGCGGCCGCGCTGGTGCCGACGGCTGCCATCGGAGCGCTGTTCGAGGAAGTGTTCGAGGGGCTGTTCAACAGCGGTGCCACGTTGGGACTCGAATTCGTCATCACCGGCGTGATTCTCTGGTGGATGGACAACTACTTGCACGGCACCAAAACCGAATCCACCATACGGATTCGGGACGCGCTCTGGATAGGGGCCTTTCAGGGAGCCGCGATGTTCCCAGCCCTCTCGAGGTCCGGAATGACCATCGCCGCGGGGCTATGGCGAGGCATGGACAGGGAAGCCGCGGGTCGATTTTCGTTCCTGTTATCGATACCCGCCATCCTTGGCGCGACCCTCATGCAAGTGGAGGACCTCTGGGAAAACCCGCAACACCTTGCCATCCCCCTGCTTCCACTCATCCTTGGGACGGCGGCCGCGGCGATTGCAGGTTACCTGTCCGTTCGCTGGACGCTGTGGTGGTTGAAAAAGGCCAGGATGCGCGTGTTTGCGATTTACGTCTTTGCTCTCGCAGCCTTTATCTTGATGGATCAATTTATCTTCCACGTGAGCTTCGCAAATCCGTTTGCATGAAACGTTCATCGCCACCGTGGAACGCCACACCGGAAACAAAGCCCGGCCGGGATGTCTGTCCCGGTCGGGCTTTGCTGTCATGAAGGGCTGCGCGTCTCCTGACGACGTGTGCAGCCCGTCTCGTTCATCCCTCATGGCCTTCGTCTACTATTTCGCCCTCGCACCCAGCGATAAGAACCGAACACTCCTTGTAAACCAGTACAGGAGAGCCGACAACGCCAACAGGGCGGCCAAAACCCATCCGAAATTCGAGACCGCCGTCCCCATGACGCTCCAGAACGAGCCGCCCGAAGCCCCGCGCGACAGAGGAGCGAGAATCGGAGAGGCGTGCACCGCAAACGCGGCAACGGCCGATTTGCCAACGCCGAGCCCCCAGAAAACGACGGTCAAAATCGCGGCCAGAACGGCGTGGTACAACCGCGCAAGAAAATATGGGGTCATCCGGATGTCCGTGTTGGTAAGAACGCTCGCGACCTGCGCATGGACGGAGAGTCCCGACCAAGCGATAATCGCACTGCAAAGGGCGAGCTTTTGGATGAGGGGAGCCGCCGCTACCGCAGCGGTCTGAGCCGTGCCGATATCGATTTCGAGCAGTCCAGCCAGCGTCGGGGGAACGAGTCCTCCGTTGATGCCGAAAATGTGGTAGACGAAAGCTACCGGAAGTCCAATAACGCTCATGATGTGAGCCTGGTGCATCATGTCGATGAGAACCGAGAAAAACACGATGAACCCAGCAATCATAAGGAGCGTTTGGACCGATTCAGTAACGGCATTGCCAAGCAACTTTCCGAAGGGACGGCCATCTTCGTGGTGGGCCTTGATCATTTCGTCGTACGCGCGAACGAGAATGTTTCGGCGACTCGTCCCTGGAGGAACGGTAGACTTGGGCGTGCTCGGTTGACCCTTACCCCACAGTTTGAACGTAACGCCGACCAAAAACGAGGATGCGTAGTGGGCGATGGCCAAAAGTCCGCCAACCGCCGGTGACTTGAACATGCCGACGGCTACCGCCCCGAACATGAATAGGGGATCCGCCGTATTGGTGAACGCCAAGAGTCGTTCCCCTTCGGCCCTGGTGCACATTTTTGACTCGCGAAAGCGTGCGGTGATGACGGCGTCCATCGGATACCCTGCGGCCAGCCCCATGGAGAGGGCGAAGGCGCCAACTCCAGGCACGCTAAACAAGGGGCGCATGAGGGGCTCCAGCAGCACCCCAAACCCGCGCACGATGCCGAGTCCCAGCATCAATTCGGACAGGATGAAGAAGGGGAGGAGGGAAGGAAACACGATGTCCCAAAACACCTTGAGACCCGCAATGCCTGCTTCAAACCCTTGCTTGGGGTACAGGACGAGCGCAATGGTGAACAGGACTACCATGATCCCGAGCAAAACGGTCGAAAAGTGCTGCCTACGCGAAGTCTTCAATAGTCTTACTCTCCTCTCAGTCCGGTCATGCTCACCATTCGTGCGAGACATCAGAAGTCGAAAGATCGCATCGGGGGGCACGCATTGAAAAAGCACAGGCTGCGGTAGCTTTCAAGGCAAGCAGGCCCGAACAAGCCTTTCGTGCCTGTACATTCATATGACATGAATCCGACAATATGTTTTCTCTCGTCATCCCTTTCCCGTTCCTATATAATGTTCTGCATGAAGATGACTGTGGCCGATATGCAGCAGCGCGTAGACGAGTACATCTCACAATTCAAGGAAGGGTACTTCTCCCCAATGACCCTCGTTGTTCGGTTGGCCGAGGAACTCGGTGAGCTAGCTCGCGAAGTGAACCACGAATACGGGGAAAAGCCGAAGAAACCATCAGAGGAACAAGGCAGCATTGCGCTGGAGCTAGGGGATATTATGTTTGTGGTGGTCTGTCTTGCAAATCGCCTGAACATAGACCTTGAAAACGCATTTTGTGCCGTCATGGAGAAGTTTGAGACGCGGGACAAACATCGGTGGACTCGAATCAACGAGGTAGAACCCTGACGACAGCGCACATTCGTCACCGTCACCCGGTCAGCCATCGTGGTGTCCGCGACGAGTAGGCGCCTGTACAATCACCCCCCCATCTCCCTCATACACTGAGATGGGGGTGAATAGCGTGACAGGGGAAAACTATCTGAAAGCAGCCTATGCCTATCTTTACATCCGTGACTTCGAGCGTGCTGCCGAATCGTTTGCCAAAGCCATCGAGAGCAGTCCTGACAACCCGGATTACTACTTTCACGCGTCGCTGACCGCGCTGCGCAACGATTGTCCAGACCTTGCACTGGAGTGGGCACTTTCAGCCTTCCGGTTGGATCCGGATAATCCGCTGTATCGCGAACACCTGGCCGTGGTAGAGTCGAGCCAACTCACCAAACGGGGGCACGAGGCCGTGCTGGAAGGCGCCGAGGAACAAGCCATTCGCCTTTTCCAAGAAGCGCTCGACAGGGATCCCTTGAACGACGAAGCGCGGGGTTGTCTGAAACGGTTGAAGCGGTGCAAATCGCACGATACGGACGACGAAATGTCCGAGGAGGCCATGTTGTGAACGAAGGGAATTCAGCAGAATCAATCATCCGAGTCGCCGTTGCAGGCGCCTCGGGTAAAATGGGAAGCGAAGCCGTCCAGGCACTCTCAAAGGACGGTCGTTTCCTTGTGTCCGGGGTTTTAACGCGGCGTTCTTCCGGACAAGCGTTCGACTGCAAAGAGTATCAAGACCCGGAGGAGTTGCTCGCCGAAGACGCACCCGACGTTTGGCTCGATTTCACGGACGCGACAAGCGTAGTGCAAAACATCGACATGGTCGTGCGCTATGGGGTACGACCCGTGATTGGGGCGACGGGCTATACCGAATCCGACAGGCTTCGTTGGGATGCGGTGTTGAAAGAGCGGGGAATCGGCGGAATCGCGGTGCCAAACTTCGCCGTCGGCGCCGTGTTGATGATGCGTTTCGCGCGGGAAGCCGCCCGCTTTTTCGACGGCGTTGAGATCATTGAACTGCACCACGACGGGAAAAAGGATGCCCCGTCCGGCACGGCGAAGCGTACGGCGGAGTCTCTTGCAACAGCGCGCGGTGGACAAGCTGACAACATTCCGATACATAGCGTGCGCTTGCCCGGCCTCGTCGCTCACCAGGAGGTCCTGTTCGGGGGCCAAGGAGAGGTGCTCACGATTCGGCACGATTCCATGAACCGTTCTTCTTTCATGCCCGGTGTCATCATCGCGTGCCGTGAGGTCATGCACCTATCCGGACTCGTCTACGGAATGGACGAGCTCCTGCGCTGAATGGAAAGTCACGAAGGCCCATGTTTCACGTAAACAAGTCGAAAGGGTGACCTAGTTGAACATCGCGCTCATAGCTCACGACAACAAGAAGGACACCATGGTAGATTTCGCCTTAGCTTACCAGCACATTTTCAGCAAAGCGACGCTGTTCGCCACGGGGACCACCGGTCGGCGGATCGCGGATGCGACCCATCTCCCCGTCCATCGCGTCTTGTCGGGGCCCTACGGGGGGGATCAGCAAATCGGATCGAAAATCGCGGAAGACAAGATGGACCTGGTCATCTTCTTGCGCGATCCGCTCACAGCCCAGCCCCACGAACCCGACATCTCCGCGCTGTTGCGCTTGTGCGACGTGCACAACATCCCCGTGGCGACGAACTTGGCGACGGCAGAAGCTCTGCTTCGCGCGCTCGAGACGGGCTTGCTTGACTGGCGCGAGACGGTTCACCAAACGGACGAGGAAGAGTAAGTCGATTTGGAGGACCCAACATCATGCGAATAGGTATCAGTTGTTATCCTACGCTCGGCGGTTCCGGGGCTGTCGCGACAGAACTCGGAAAAGCCCTCGCTCACAAGGGCCACGAGGTGCACTTCATCGTGGCCGACATTCCGTTTCGGCTTGGAGAGTTCCATCAGAACATCTTCATTCACGAAATGGACACGGTAACCTACCCGGTCCTGCGCACGCCTCCGCATGACTTTTCGCTCGCAGCCCTGATGGCCGACGTCATTGTGGAGCGAGAGCTGGACATTCTCCACACGCACTATGCGTTGCCTTTTGCCGTGTGCGGCTTTCTGGCGCGTCAGATGCTTGGGGATCATCACCCGGTAAGGCACGTGACGACCTTGCACGGGACGGACATCACCGTGCTGGCCCAGGACAAGAGCTTGATGAACGTCATTCGCTTGGGGATAGAGAAGAGTGACGTAGTGACGGCGGTGAGCCGTGATCTGGCGAGGCAAACGAGCGATTTGATTCAAATCGACAAGCCCATCATGCCCATTTACAATTTCGTGGACACCGACCAATTCCGGCCCGTTCATCGGCCTCTGGTCCGCCAGTGTTTTGCGAATCCAGATGAACACCTGCTTCTCCACATTTCCAACTTTCGTAGGGTCAAGAGGTTGCCTGACGTACTGAACGTGTTTGATCAGGTGTCGCGCTCCGTGCCCGCTCGCCTCATGCTGGTTGGCGAAGGGCCAGATCTCGCTCTGGCTCACGAAATGGTGAGAAGCCTTCACATCGAAGACAAAGTCCACTTCCTTGGCCGCCAGGACGAAGTGGCCGAGTTGTTCGCCTGTGCCGACTTGTTGCTGCTTCCATCGGAAAAGGAGAGTTTCGGGTTAGTCGCGCTGGAAGCCATGGCGTCAGGCGTACCCGTCATCGGCAGCACGGCGGGAGGGATCCCGGAAGTTGTGGCGCATGGCGAAACCGGATGGTTGGCTCCAGTTGGCGACGTTGATGGCATGGCGAAGTACGCCATTTCGCTGTTGCAGGATAATGGCCTATATCGAAAATTCTCGGAAAACGCCCGAGCCCGGGCCGTTTCGCTCTTCAACGTGCACGACAAGGTCGCTGAATACGAGGCCGTTTACGAATCGCTCCTTGGGAATCGAAAATAGGCGCTGTCAGACGGAAGGGGTGAGAAGGTGCAGCAAAGCGCATCGAAACGACCAACGCACACACCCGTCACTTCGGAAAACTCCATAAGGGACTCCATCGTAGAATACCTTCTCGGCGCGGACCAATCCGTGTCTGGCGAATTGCTGAGCCACGAATTTGGCATCACGCGGGCAGCTGTGTGGAAGCACATCCACGCCCTAGAGGAGATGGGATTTCAGTTTCATCGACGCCACGGCGTCGGCTATCGCATCGAGCGCACGCCTGATCTTCTGCTCGGCCCCCTCCTTAGGCAGAGGCTCCATCCATCGGTTCGTCTCGGGGAACACGTGATATGGAAGAAAGAGACGACGTCGACAAACGACGATGCGGTGGCTCTCTTAAATGCAAAGATGGGCATCCCCGACGGAACTATCGTGACGGCGTTATCGCAATCGGGGGGAAGGGGCCGACACGGCCGAAGGTGGAGTTCTCCCGAGGGCGGATTATGGCAGTCCATCGTGATCACGAAGCCGGTTCCGTTGCAGCGCGCATCCTCGCTCACCCTCGTGACGAGCGTCGCCGTGCGGCGGGCCTTGGAGAAACACACCCAGCTTCCGATTTCCATCAAGTGGCCGAACGACCTCTTGTGCGGGGGGAAGAAGCTCGGCGGGATCTTGGCCGAAGTGAAGGCACAGGGGGAAACCACCTCTTACGCGGTCATCGGTATCGGACTAAACACCAATGTGGATGCTTCGGAGTTCCCGAAGGAAATTCAGGCAACGAGCACGTCCGTTTGGAGCGAGTCCGGTCGGCGAATCAGCCACTTGGACTTTGAGGCGGATCTGTTGAAGGAACTGGATCCTATGATCTCACACGTGGCCGTCGGGGGAGCCGGTTTCTCCTTAGTCAGCGATGAGTGGAGGCAGGCAAGCGCCACCCTTGGACAACTCGTGAGAGTGAGTCTCGGAGATAGAATCATCGAAGGTCGAGCCGTCGAACTCGATGATGACGGGACGCTTCATGTGGATACGGGGCAAGAGGTTATCAAAGTTCTGAGCGGTGATGTTCTCTTCTAACACGCGCGTTTACGACACGTCTCGTATAAAGGCCGCCTTTTCTGGATCATGCTAGGGAATAGAACACTTACCCAGCCTGCATCGAGAGAAGGTTATTTGCTTGTTCGATACCGGATTTGCCATGTTGTTTCGCGCCGTCGGTCGCATCCGAGCCCAACTAGAACGCGCGGATTCGGACCTGCGCTCCATGCTCGCAGAAGAGCTCAATTGTCTACGCCGCTTGGGGGATCAGTACATCGACCACTGGCTCTCCCTGGATGAACAAATTGACGAACTCTTTGCCATGTACGAATTACAGGAGGAAAGTGCTTCACCGGCCACAAAGTACGGAACCATCCGAGTCCCCCAGTACTCCCTAGAGAATAACGTTTCTGTGCACTCAGCCTACGCATCGCCCGTACACTTCTCGCCGGGGAACCCTGTCGAAACCGAAATTCCGCATTTCTCCGCATCCGACGATGGCGAAGCGACCCAGGACGATGCCCTCGATGCCGAATGGCAGTGGCTTGCTTTCGAAGAGCCCGACACGTCCCTCTTGTCGTTTCGGCAGGGTATGGGTTATTACGACCTCTTCATGTTTGATGAAGCAAGCGATTCCCTGCAACGAGCCGTTGACGATGCCGAACATCCCATCGCGAGGCTCTACTTGGCCGCCGCCCACGTCGGTCGCGGTCGTTACGAAGAGGCTCTTTCCCAGGTTGAAAAAGTGAGAAGTCTCTGCACTCATCCCATCGTCCAGTGTGCCACGCTTGAAATTGAAGCCCAGGTTCACATTCTCACCAAAGAGGTGGGTCAAGCGATTCGGTGCTTGCAGGAGATCATCGAGCTTAGGCCGGATTATCGAGACGTGTGGTACAACCTTGGCGTGTGCTTAGCCCATCAAGGAGACTTTCAAGGAGCCTCCGTGGCCCTGCGCCATGTGCTCGACGAAACCCCACACGACATCGTTGCCGTCACGACGCTGATCCGCATCCTCCTACACTTGGGAGATGTGTCGCAAGCGAAGACGCTTTGTGAGCGGACAAGGAGTGAATTTCCGCAACACGTACGCCTGCGCCATGCGATGGCCGAAATTTTTGAGCACGAAGGAAACACGAAACAGGCAATCGCTGTTCTGCGGCAAATTGTTGCGACCAACCCAGAAGACAGTTGGCCGTGGAACCATCTGGCTTGGTTGCTCATGAAGGACGATATGCCGGGCGAGTCCATGGCGGTCCTTAAGAAGCGGCTCTCGGTCAAGCCGAACCACTACCAAACGCTGATACAACTGGGCATCGCGAGCCTGATGACCGGAGACATCGACAGAGCCGAGGAAAACATGGAACACGCCCTCACGTGTTGCAAGAACGAAGGTTCCGCAAAGGGGGTTATCTGGATAGGCCTCTCTCGGGTAAGTTCGCGCCGCGGAGATCTAGCCAAGTCCCATGAACAGTTCCTGCACGCCCTCCAGGACAGCAGCAAACCCGTGAAGAGACTCGCACTTTTTCACTATGGCCTTTCATTGTTGGAACACGAGCGGTGGGAGGATTCAGAGAAGTACTTGAAGGCCGCCTCGCACCTTGGTCCACCGAATCCAGCCATCTTGCTTTCTCTCGCTCGCGCCGTTCAAGAGCAAGGTAGACCCCTGGAAGCCGAGAAGCTACGAAGCCGCGCGTTGCGTACCAAGTCGTCTTGACCGAAGCGTAGCTTCGCCTTGACAAGGTAGAGTAGTTTCATAGAAACTGGATGCACACAATCACGAGTGAGTCGCCATAGGCGAGCCGTGGAGTAGGGGGCATAGACACATGGTCGTCGTGGTGGTAGACGTAGAAACGACAGGGCTCTCGCCGGCCTCATCGGAGATCATCGAAATTGGTGCCGTCCGTGTGGCGGACGGAGTCGTCGGGGAAACCTTCCAGGCGCTCGTTCGCCCGAGCGGATCGATTCCCAAAGACGTTTCTCTGCTCACCGGAATCACGATGGATATGCTATCTGATTGCCCTACCATGGAACAGGTACTCCCTTCCTTCTTGTCGTTCATCGCCGGATCCCCCCTGGCTGGCCATAATGTTTCGTTCGATCTCGATTTTCTCAGAGCCGCCTGCGACGAACACGGTTACGACTTTCCCGCATCGGTGGATGCGCTCGACACGAGGAGACTCGGCCGCATTCTGCTTCCCACGAGCCAGGATTTTCGCTTGCAAGACGTGAGGGAAGCTCTCGATGTGCCCCCACAGGAAGCGCACAGGGCCCTCGGCGACGCGCTTACCGCCGCTCATGTGCTGTCTGCGCTCGAAGCCGAAGCCTTGAAGTTGCCATACGTGACGCTGCAACTGCTCGAACGGTTGTCGAGCAGCATATCCCCCATTCACGCAACCTGGTTCAACGAGGTGGGAGAAAAGCGTTTTACAACATTCAAGGACTCGTTGCCCGATACCGTCGATTCGATTCATCAACTCGCGTTTTCCAGACCGAACAACGGTCCACCACAGATACGAGAACAGGACGAACGAGACGAGGCAGGCCATCCGTCGGATATCCGAAGCCTCGCGACAAAATTGCTTTCGGAAGATAGCCCGATTGGGAAGTTCTTACCGGGGTTCCAGGTCCGCGAGGGGCAACGGCAAATGGTCGGCGCGGTCAGCGATGCCTTGGAGGGGGATCAACACCTCATTGCGGAGGCGGGGACCGGTACCGGAAAGTCGCTCGCGTACCTAATCCCTGCAGCGCTGTACGCCCTTACGACCGAAGAGCGGGTCGTCATAGCGACGCACACGATTGCGCTCCAGGACCAGATCCGCGACAGGGACTTTCCGACCCTGCGCACGGTCATCCCTTCACCTCTTTCGTTAGCCGTCTTTAAGGGAAGAACGCACTACGTCTGCATGCGCAAGCTGTGGCAGGAGCTTCGAGTCGTCGGCATTGGCTGGCCCGAGGAAGAAGTCGAGGCTTACATGGCCCTTGTGGTATGGCTGGTCAAAACCCCCGAAGGAAACCGGGAAGAGCTGGGGCAGAGCGGGCGCATGAACGAAGTCTGGCCGAGGGTCCAAAGCGAAACTGAAACCTGCATCAACAAGCGCTGCCCATTTTTTAAATCGTGTTACTATTTTCGCGCCCGACAAACTGCGTTCGATGCCAACGTGGTCGTCACGAACCATTCCCTCATTATGTCAGACTTAAAGGCGGATCATCGCGTGTTGCCTCGTTACGACAAGCTCGTTCTTGACGAGGCGCATCACCTCGAGGACGAGGCGACAAAACACCTCGGACAGGAAGTCTACTTGGCACATTGCCTCACCTTGTTTGCTCGGCTCTCCCGCGATGGAGGACGACACGGGGTCCTTCCCGAGCTCACGAAGCGACTCGAGACCACCGAAGGAGAAATTGGCGAGGTCAAGAAGATCATCGAACAGTTGACGGATCTTTTGCCGCCGCTTCGCTCCCACGTCGAAGAGGCATTCCATGCGCTTGCCGGGCTCATGACGAATGAACAAACCGAATTTCGCATTACGCCCGCCGTGGAGAACACCCTTGCGTGGAGACAATTTCTAGCGAGCGTCGATCAACTGATGGAGATGAGTTCGAGCCTCACCTCCCTCCTTCAGTCCCTCTCAGAGAGAGCGGAGGAGGAAACGGACGACGATCTCGCCGGACGTCTCCTCGACGCCAAAGGGTTTATCGACGAACTCTTCGCAAACATCTCCATCTTGTGTGATGCGGGGGACATTGACGCGGATCACGTTCTATGGGTGGAACGAGCGAACATCTCGGATAGGCCCTACGTCAGCTTCCACCGAGCTCCCATTGACGTCGGTCGAATCCTTTCGGATGCGTTGTTTCAGAACAAAAGCTCGGTCGTCCTAACTTCCGCCACGTTAGCGGTGGAAGGAAGATTCGACTACCTGATGGCGCGCTTGGGAATGAGCGACGCCGCAGCCGATGGGCGTGTTGCAAGCCTCATGGTGTCGTCTCCGTTTGATATCCCCAACCAGACGCTCCTGTGCGTGCCAAACGACATTCCTGAGTTGGCGAAGATGCCCGTTGTCGAAGCAGCGGCTTGGCTTTCGGACGCCTTGTACCAACTGGCGAGGGCGAGCAGGGGCCGACTCCTTGCCCTGTTTACGTCGCACGCCTTGCTGCGGGCCACGGCTTCACTCGTCCGAGACCCCTTGGCCGACCGCGGGTTGGAGTTGTTCGCTCAGGGGATTGACGGCAGCCGCAAGCGCATTCTGGAGTCCTTCCGCCATCATCCGAATGCCGTGTTGTTTGGAGCGGCGTCCTTTTGGGAAGGCATCGATCTTCCGGGGGACCAGTTGACAACGCTAGTCATTATCCGTTTGCCGTTTGCCCCTCCCTCGCATCCCGTAACCGCCGCTCGTCACGAGCGACTGGAACAAGAGGGCAAGAGTGCCTTTTGGGCCGCGAGCCTTCCAGAAGCCGTCGTTCGGTTTCGACAAGGGTTCGGTCGTTTAATTCGAACCGTTCATGACAGAGGGGTTGTCGTCGTTTACGACAAGCGCATCGTGACGGCAAGATATGGTTCTACATTTATAAAATCGCTTCAAGGAGTACGTCCCTTCGTGGCACCGGAAGCGCAGATTATCCGTGCCGTGCAACAATTTCTGCACGGGTCCGAGCAAACGTCTTCGCGAATCCGGTAAAATGGATGGAAAGCCATCCGGACGAGGTCCGAATCGAGACAGGCGCGTACGAGCGACTTTATGTAGGTAGGGAGAAAAGAACGTATGGAGGGCAAGGCACCTCGAATTCCAGACAGCGTAGTTCGGCGATTGCCGGTGTATCTGCGACATCTTCAGTCCATCTTAGAAAATGATGTGGATACCATCGCGTCGCAGACGCTCGGAGAGGCATTAGGCTTAAACCCGGCCCAAATTCGAAAGGACTTAGCCTATTTTGGGGCGTTCGGCCAGAAGGGCGTCGGGTACGACGTTCGATTTCTCATTTTGTCGATTGAGCGAATCCTGCGCATTCACCGAGATGTCCCGGTCGCACTCATCGGAGCGGGACGACTAGGCGCCGCGCTGTGCCTGTATAATCAGATTCAAGTCCGAAGCGGCCAGAATCGCATGCGGATTATTTCCGTGTTCGACCGAGATCCCGCAAAGACTGGATCTGTGATAGGGAACGTCGCCGTTGAACCGGATACACATTTGGAATCCGCACTGAGATCCCGGAACATCCGAATTGCGGTGATTGCAGTTCCCGCTTCGGACGCCCAGGAAGTCGCCGACAGGCTGACGGTAGCCGGGGTTACGGCGATGCTTAATTTCGCACCGGTTGCCCTGAGAGTTCCCGATTCCGTTCACGTGCGCGCGGCCGATTTCACGAGCGAGCTGCAGAGCCTCGCATACTACGCCTTTGACGAATAACGAACCGCAAAGAACTTCCCTGCTCGGGT
>JAJZAV010000014.1 GCA_021799255.1 Bacillota bacterium | reverse complement strand
TGAGCGCTGGTCCGTGAGTTCTCTAAGGGAGGGGGAGGACTGACATGCAGACGAAAAAGGCGGTAGCCCTGAAGTACCGCGGTCAAGTCGACGCCGCTCCTCGGGTGGTCGCCCAGGGGGCGGGGATCATCGCGGATGCGATTGTCCGGCGCGCAAGAGAGCACGATGTTCCCGTGCACGAAGACGACGAGCTGTCGAGCGCCCTAATGTCTGTGCCGCTTGGCAGCGTCATTCCCGAGGAACTATACTCGGTGGTCGCGGAGGTCCTGGCGTTTGTTTACAAAAACAAACGACTCTAGGCATGAAACGGGACAACGAGCGGAAACGTTTGCCGCACAGTACGTCGAGAGGACTCTCGGCTGGAAGATCTGGAAGAGGAATTGGCGGTGCAAACGAGGCGAATTGGACATCGTGTGCCTGGACCGCGAAACGCTCGTGTTCGTCGAGGTGCGTGCGCGATCCACGGATCGATTTGGCGACGTGCGTGGTGCTGTCGATGTGCGAAAGGCGAGGAAGATAGTGCGCCTCGCCACGCTGCTGCTTCAACAATGGGAGGCGACAACGACTCCGTCCATCCGCTTTGACGTGATCCTATTGGCAATGTGCGACTTGCAGGTCGTAAAGGTCCATCACGTACGGGGCGCGTTCGACGCGCTCACTTGACCACGGAGTGCGATGGCTTCTTCGACGTCCTGGATTGTGATTACATCATTTCCTGAAAGAGCACATACGCTGCAGGCCACGTCCAATACCGAATGGACGGCTCGAGAGGACCACGACCATGCCTCTGATGCACGGCCAAGCAGAGACTTCGCGTCACCATTGATTCTGGCCTTGGGGACTAACCCCGCTTCGCTGTTCTCCACTATCGAGGATCGTATCGTTCTCGCTTTTTCCACACGCGTACGCAACGCAGAAGATGGTTCATTCGAGCCGGCACGTGCTCGCTTCGCGGTATCGATCCGTTCTACGGGAATCGTCATTTGGATCCTGTCGGACAAAGCCCCAGAGAGCTTCGACCAGTAACGGATCACATCCCCTTCCTTGCATTCGCAATCTCCATACCCGCGCTGTCCGCAAGGACACGGGTTGAGTGTCCCTATCAGTTGGAAATCGGCTGGGAAGTTCGTCATTTTACCCGCTCGATGCAGTCGTACACAGCGATTGGATAACGGTTCACGAAGGGACTCCAGCGTCTTGCGTGAAAATTCTAGCAGCTCGTCCACGATAAGCACACCGCGGTGGGCCAGGGTCACCTCTCCGGGAATCATGAGCGACGTTCCCCCAATCATCCCCGTGACCGTGAGGGAATGATGAGGCATCCGCACCGGTGGCGTTGCCGAAGGGATTGACGCGCCGCCCACGGCCTGATGGATAGCGTAGACTTCAAGCGTCTCTGAAAATTGAAGGCGGGGGAGAATCGTCACAAAGCGTTCAGCGAGCATGGTTTTCCCGCATCCGGGCGGGCCCACCAAGAGGGCATGATGACGCCCGACCGCCGCGACGAGGAGGGAGCGTTTGACGTCTTTATGGCCCTTCACGTCCACCATGTCGACGCCCAGGGTTGACGCCCCATCGCGAAAGTCAGGAATGGTGGCAGGAGTGAGTCTCTGGGTCGGATTGCGCAGCACAGCGACTACGTCGGAGAGGCTTGCGAACGAATAGAAGTAAATATCGGGTATTGGAACCAGAACTTCGGCCGGACTGCTCATGATAATGCGCTTGATCCCTGCATTTTTCATTCCAAGAGACAGGCTTACTATGGCTTCGGCGGGGAGGAGGGTTCCATCGAGGGCAAGTTCGGCGAGGAATCCAATTCCCGTGCCGAGTTCTGGAGGGACTTGGCGAGACGCGCGCAGTATCGCGACGGCGATTGCCAGGTCGAGGGCCGCCCCCCGTTTGCGAACGCTCGCAGGAGACAGATTGACCGTGATGCGTTGATTGGGCAGTTCCACTCCGGAGTTGCGCAATGCCGCTCGGACCCTCAACTTGGACTCGTTCACGGTGGAGTCAGGAAGTCCTACGATGGAGAACTGAGGGATGCCGGGGCTGACGTCAGCTTCCACGCGAACTACCGTAGCTTCGATGCCGTCAAGCATGGCGGAAAGACTTATGCCGATCATTCGTCTGTGCACTTCCTCTCCCTTCTACGTATACCAATTTGTCAAAAAGGAATCGATGAGGTGTGGTGAAGATTTTTTCGGTATTGCGAAGTTTCTCCATAGATAGTACCATCAAGCCAATGAAGCGAGTTGAATTCGATATTGTCAAGTGCGTGGTCCGCTTGAATCCGGCGAGTTGGCCTTCGAATCCACTATCCTGCGGAGAATCTGAAGGCGTCAGGCACGGATGAACAATGGTTAGTCTTTCCGTTTGGAGGGGATGTACTTGCAACGCCCGAACAATAAACCTCCGTCGCCGCGTCGTCGTTCAAGTCCGGTGGACAGTTCCCGCGTCGTAGACATGCGTGTCTGGAAGATGAGAAAGCGATTTCTTAAAGTCAGCGGCGGGAAGCGGCTAACGACGAACCTTTTGATTGGTCTATGTTTCGTGTTTGTTACGGTTGGGGCTATATTGGCCGTTGCGTCGTCCATCCCGAGTGATCTTCAACCGAAGTTCGTCATCTCTTGCTGGTTTTTTGCGGTCGTCGGCGGTGCCATCGGCTTATGGTTGTACGCCATTCGGTATCGACTGGCTTCCCGCCTTTTGGCTGTCGCCGGTTCAGCCTTAGCTCTTTCCCTTGTTGCCGCAGCCGTTAAGGCGCTCGTGAAGGCGAGCTGAGCGTCGCCTTCCCTCCCTCTTTTTCTGTTTCATTCCACAAAATGCTCGAACACTTTTTGTCATTCAGTCCCTGAAAGTTGTAAAAGCTCCTGCCGTGTTCTATTCTAGGATGGTGTGCGTTAGAGATGCGTGCCATCGAATGTATACGGGAGGAATCGGCAGATGAATATCCATGAGTATCAAGCCAAGGCCGTCCTCGCTCAGTTCGGGGTCGCGGTTCCCAGAGGAAAGGTTGCCTTTTCCGTCGAAGAGGCCGTGGAAGCCGCGAAAGAATTGGGTGGCAAGGGCGTCGTGAAGGCCCAGATCCACGCGGGTGGCCGGGGCAAGGCGGGCGGTGTCAAGGTTAGCAAGTCGCTTGAGGAAGTCGAGCGAAATGCGCGAGAGATCTATGGCAAGACGCTCGTCACGCATCAGACCGGACCTTCAGGTAAAGTTGTCAAACGGCTATGGATTGAACAACTTTCGAACATTCAGAAAGAGTACTACATAGGCGTCGTGGTGGATCGGGGCAGTGGCAGAATTGTCATGATGGCCTCGGAAGAGGGCGGCATGGAAATCGAAGAAGTGGCCGCGAAAACTCCTGAAAAGATTTTCCGTGAGATTGTGGATCCAGTGGTGGGCTTAACCCCGTTTCAAGCGCGCAATTTGGCCTTCTCCATTAACATTCCGGCAAACCTGGTGAATAAAGCGGTCAAGTTCATGATGGGATTGTATGAGTGCTTTGTGGCGAAGGACTGCTCTGTGGCCGAGATCAACCCTTTGGTTGTAACGGCTGAGGGGGATGTCATGGCCCTTGATGCAAAGCTCAACTTTGACGACAATGCTCTTTATCGCCACCCGGATATCTTGGAATTGCGGGATCTGGACGAAGAAGATCCGAAGGAAATCGAGGCTTCTCGCTTCGATTTGAGCTACGTCGCTTTGGATGGCAATATCGGTTGCATGGTTAACGGTGCAGGCCTTGCCATGGCGACGATGGACACCATCAAGTATTACGGGGGAGATCCTGCGAACTTTTTGGACGTCGGCGGTGGGGCAACCGAACAGAAGGTGACGGAAGCCTTCAAGATCATTCTCTCGGACCCGAAGGTCAAAGGGATCCTTGTGAACATCTTCGGTGGAATTATGAAGTGCGACGTCATCGCCAACGGGGTCGTCGCGGCCGCGAAGCAGGTTGGACTTGATAGACCCCTTGTGGTTCGTCTTGAGGGCACCAACGTCGACCTCGGCAAGCAGATTTTGAACGAGTCCGGCCTTCGAATCGTCGCGGCCGATTCGCTCGCGGACGCCGCCGAGCGAATCGTTTCATTGGTCTGAGAAAGGAGGAAGACACGTGAGCATACTGGTTAACAAGGACACCCGAGTAATTACGCAGGGAATCACCGGATCGCAAGGACTATTTCACACGAAACAAGCGATAGAGTACGGGACTAAGATGGTCGGAGGCGTTACCCCCGGAAAGGGCGGCACTTCCGTCGAGGGAGTGCCCGTTTTCAACACGGTGCAAGAGGCCGTTCGGGAAACCGGCGCGAATGCTTCCGTCATCTATGTGCCGCCCGCGTTCGCGGCCGACGCCATCATGGAAGCGGCCGACAACGAACTGGACTTGGTGATTTGTATCACCGAGGGAATTCCCGTGCTGGACATGATCAAGGTGAAGCGGTTCTTGGAAGGTCGGCATACGCGCTTAATTGGTCCGAACTGCCCCGGTGTCATCACGCCGGAGGAGTGCAAGATTGGCATTATGCCGGGCTACATTCACCGGAAAGGCAAAGTCGGAGTCGTGTCTCGCAGCGGTACGCTGACGTACGAAGCCGTTTATCAACTCACGGTCCGGGACATCGGGCAGTCGACGGCCGTCGGCATCGGCGGGGATCCTGTGAACGGCACGAACTTTGTTGACGTGCTCCAAATGTTCCAAGAGGACCCGGACACGGAGGCCGTCATCATGATTGGGGAGATTGGCGGCACAGCGGAGGAACAAGCTGCACAGTTTGTTCGAGATCATATGACCAAACCGGTCGTAGGGTTCATCGCAGGGGCAACCGCGCCTCCAGGTCGGAGAATGGGACATGCGGGAGCCATCATCTCCGGGGGCAGCGGGACGGCGGCTTCCAAAATTGAGACGATGAAAGCTTGTGGCATTCGCGTTGCGCCGACCCCGTCGGAAATGGGCTCAACGCTGTACCAAGTGCTTGAGGAGAGAGGACTTCTTGACGCTTGTAAGATAGGCTAAGAAGACTTTTCGCGTTCATGGCTAACACTATCGAAAACCTTGCGGGAGCGACAGATTGTCGTTCCCGCTTTCTTTTCAGGACTTGAAGACTTTTGGCCCGCACATCATCGACAGTTGAGCGCCTTCATGACACACTGAATGTCGAGAGGTGGTACCCGTGCAGAAACGGGAGTGGGGGGAACGGAATGAAACCGGAGGAACGTAACGCGCTTGTATCCTTGGTTTGTTGCCCATACTTGGAACGTAGCATGCTCCGTCGGTTGTACAGGGGGCCTGAGGACGCCGTAAGGATGTGGAAGGAGCCGGAGGTTGCCTTACTAGATAGGGTGCGAGATCCCCACACCGTCGCTCTGCGAATTCGGCGATGGCGGGGTCAAGTGGGAGGATCGAATATCGAACAGTGGCTCACATCAAAGGGGATTGAGTGCCTGCTTCCCGAAGACACTGCGTTTCCAACAAGCGTGTTGGACCTCGCGGATCCTCCGGTCGCTCTGTTCGCCGTCGGCAAAGCTCACGACGAGTGGGATCAGGCACATTCAATGGCTATCGTGGGAACCCGCCGAGCCTCATCATACGGATTGGAAGCTGCGTCGTGGATTTCTAGGACATTGTCGACCCATGGATTCACCGTAGTGTCTGGTCTGGCGCTCGGAATCGACGGGGCCGCACACGAATCCACCTTAGAGTCTCGCGGCAGGACCGCTGCCGTTATGGCTTGTGGGCCGGATCTGTGTTATCCGCCGACCCACCGCAGACTTTGGGAGAATATTAAGCAGCGCGGAGTGATATACAGTGAATACGCACCGGGTACGACGGTTGCTCCGTACCGGTTTCCTGAGCGTAATCGTCTCATCGCCGCTCTAAGCAAGGCCATTATCGTTGTGCAGGCGGGTGAGAAGAGCGGGGCCCTTGTGACCGCCGAGTTTGGCATTGATTTGGGACGCGACATTTACGTGGTGCCAGGGCCAATTACGTCGGTCCACTTTCGCGGGGCCCATCGGCTTCTTCAGGATGGAGCACGGCTGCTCGTAGATCCACAGGACCTGCTAATGGACTTCGGATTCCCACACGAAACCGAGGAGCGTGAGCATATACCAAAGCAATGGGAGGCGCTGTACAACTCCCTCGAGTCCGAGGCGAACGCCGCGCAACTGGCCGGCTGGCTGGAGGAACCCATTTCGCACATATATGCGGGGCTTTTGGAACTGGAGTTGGCAGGGCTTGTCGTGAGATTGCCAGGCGGGGGGTATCGGCGCAAGGTACGATTGGCACAAGGTGAGAGCTAGTGCCGACAACGGGATCCAAGGTTTGCAATACAATCCGTGGTGATGTTAAGATGGGTGTCGCATGAACCTGAGCGGAAGAACCGCGAGGAGGTAGCAGTTTGGCCGATTACTTGGTCATCGTAGAGTCGCCTGCCAAAGCCAAAACAATTGAAAAGTATCTGGGCAAGCGATACTCGGTGAAGGCATCTATGGGACATGTTCGTGACTTGCCGAAGAGCCAGTTGGGCGTGGATCCGGAGCATGGTTTCGAACCCCACTACATTACGATTCGGGGCAAGGGAGATGTAATTAAGTCCCTGCGCGAAGCCCGAAAGAAGGCAAAAAAGGTCTTTCTCGCGGCTGACCCGGACCGAGAAGGCGAAGCCATCGCTTGGCATTTGGCGAACCTGCTCGATGTAGATTCTAACGAGCCGTGTCGGGTAGTCTTCCACGAGATTACCAAAGATGCGGTCAACGATGCGTTTAAGAAGCCGAGGACGTTGGACATGGACTTGGTGAATGCTCAACAGACTCGGCGGATATTGGATAGATTGGTCGGGTATCGGCTTAGTCCGCTGCTTTGGAAGAAAGTGAAAAAGGGGCTGTCGGCGGGTCGAGTTCAGTCGGTCGCCGTTCGGCTTGTCGTCGACAGGGAGCGGGAGATCCGCGCCTTTGTTCCTGAAGAGTACTGGACCGTAGATGCGCACTTTACCCGTTCGGTTTCTCCGAAGTTCAAAGCCCGGTTTCACGGGTACGGAAAGGAGAAAACGGCGCTTGCCAACAGCGATGCCGTGGAAGAACTGAAGGCGCATGTAAAAGGTGCTGACTTCACGGTAGAACAGGTGAAACGAGCCGAGCGCAAGCGCAATCCATCTCCGCCCTTCATTACGAGCAGTTTGCAGCAAGAAGCAGCCCGCAAACTCGGCTTTCGAGCGTATAAGACCATGTCCATTGCGCAGCAACTCTACGAAGGCCTTGAGGTTGGCGACGCCGGGACCGTTGGACTCATCACTTACATGCGTACCGATTCCACCCGAGTCGCTGAATCCGCCCAAGAGGAGGCTCGTGGGTACATTACTGCGAAGTATGGTGAAGCGTACGTTCCGAAGGAGCCGAAACAGTATCAGACGAAGAGCGGGGCTCAGGACGCGCACGAAGGCATCAGACCAACGTCAGTTGAGCGGGATCCGGCATCGGTGCAACCATTCCTCACGAAGGATCAATTCCGCCTTTATAAACTAGTGTGGGATAGGTTTGTGGCTAGCCAAATGAGTTCGGCCATCATGGATACTACAACCGTCGACATCCGCGCGAACCGAGCGCTGTTTCGCGCCAACGGGTCGGTGATCAAATTCGCGGGTTTTATGGCTCTCTATATAGAAGGGAACGACGATTCGAACTCAGACGACACGAAGGACAGCATTCTGCCTCCTTTGACGCCGGGACAATCGCTTTCTGGGCCCGAATTGAATGCAGAGCAACATTTCACGCAACCGCCGCCTCGTTATTCCGAGTCTTCGCTCGTGAAGGCGATGGAAGAGTTGGGCATCGGCCGTCCCAGCACGTATGCGCCGACGATGGAAACGATACTCAAGCGAGGCTACGTTGTTTATGATCAAAAGAGGTTCGTCCCTACCGAATTAGGTGAGATTGTGGTGGACCTTCTGGTAAACAACTTCCATCAACTTATTGATGTCGATTTCACGGCCAATTTGGAGCAGGAACTGGATCAGGTTGAGGAAGGCGATGTCGATTGGGTCAAGTTGTTGCGAGACTTTTACCAATCGTTTGAAGGTGACTTGGAGAAGGCGGAACAGAATCTAGAGCACGTGCACATTGCCGACGTTGAATCCGACGTAGAGTGTGAGAAGTGCGGACGCAAAATGGTCTACAAGCAAGGGCGTTTCGGCAAATTTCTCGCGTGTCCTGGATTTCCGGAATGCCGCAATACGAAGCCGATTACCAAAGAGGTTGGCGTGAATTGCCCGAAGTGCGGGAAGCCTCTTTTGGAGCGTACGGGAAAGCGGCGGCGCGTTTTCTACGGTTGCTCGGGATACCCGGATTGCGATTATGTCTTGTGGAATCGTCCAACCGGGAAACTCTGCGATGTTTGTTCACATCCGTTGGTAGAAAAACAGGTCAAAGGACAACCACAGATTGTGTGCAGCCAGGATCCATCTCATCCGGTGAAACTCAACCAGGATGATGAGGTTCACAGCAGAGAAGCTAAGGTTGGTTCTATAAACTGAACACCGCATGGGCAGGGAGATCCTGCTCATGCGCGTTTGGAGATGACAAGATGGAGGTCACGGTCATCGGCGCAGGGCTCGCTGGTTCCGAAGCGGCATGGCAAATTGCGCGCCGTGGCGTTCGTGTGCGCTTGGTTGAGATGCGGCCTGTTCGTTCGACGCCTGCCCATCATACCGCTGACTTTGCGGAACTCGTCTGCAGCAACTCTCTTCGTGCCGCTGCCATCACCAACGCGGTAGGTCTACTAAAGGAAGAAATGCGTCGATTGCAATCTCTCATCATCGAGATGGCGGACAAGAATGCGGTTCCCGCCGGCGGTGCGCTGGCGGTCGACAGGATTGGTTTTTCGGCGGATATCACAAGGACGCTTCACTCGCATCCAAACGTCGAAGTCGTTCGCCAAGAAATCGCCGAGATCCCGGAGAACGGCATTGTCGTCGTGGCAACTGGACCGTTAACCTCTCCCTTGTTATCCTCGTCGATTGCGCGCATGCTTGGGGATAACCATCTCTATTTTTACGACGCGGCTGCACCGATTGTCGTGCACGAGTCCATCGACATGGATAAAGTGTTTCTCGCCTCGCGTTATGACAAGGGAGAAGCCGCTTACCTGAATTGTCCCATGACGGAAAACGAGTTCGATGAGTTTTACGATGCATTGGTTTGTGCCGAGACCGCTTCGCTTCACGACTTCGAAGAGGAGAAGTACTTTGAGGGCTGCATGCCTGTTGAGGTCATGGCGAAACGAGGCCCGAAGACGCTTCTCTTTGGACCCATGAAACCGGTGGGCCTCGTGGACCCGAAATCTGGGCAGCGTCCGTATGCAGTGGTTCAATTGCGTCAAGACGACGCTACAGCGCAACTGTTCAATATCGTTGGCTTTCAGACCCACTTAAAGTGGGGCGAGCAGAAGCGGGTGTTCCAAATGATCCCCGGTTTGGAAAACGCCGAATTCGCGAGATACGGGGTCATGCATCGGAATACATATATCAATAGCCCTAAAGTTCTGTTGCCTACCTATCAAACAAAAATGATGGACCGCATCTTCTTTGCGGGTCAAATGACCGGAGTAGAAGGTTACGTGGAATCGGCGGCATCCGGGCTCATCGCGGGGATCAACGCGGCGCTCATTGCGTACGGAAAGAGGCCGGTTATCGCGCCGCGTGAGACGGTGATTGGCAGCCTGGCCCACTACGTTACCCATGCTTCCACCGAGAATTTTCAACCGATGAATGCCACCTTCGGACTTCTGCCGTCGCTGGAAGAGAAAGTGCGAGACAAGCGCGAGCGAGCGAGCAAAGTGGCGGATAGAGCTCTCGCGAAGTTAGCCGAAATGGGGCATGGGCTGTGACTCCTGAGAACAATTCGTTTGAGAGTTGGGTGGATGGTTACATCGAACGAGGCGAGAAGCTGAGAACCTTGTCCGACAAGACGATTGAAGCGTACGCGGCCGATCTTACGGCCCTTACGCGTTTTCTCCTCACCGAGGGGATTGTCGGAGTGAGAGACGTAAAAATTGGTCATTTGCGCTCGTTTCTCGCTCATGAACTTCGACGCGGACTTTCGAAACGCTCTGCCGCCCGACGAATTTCGTGCTATCGTAGCTTCTTTGATTTTCTCGTGGAACAGGGCGTGCGGGAGGATAATCCCGCACGGGGCGTGTCTATGCCAAAACTAGAGAAGACCATCCCCGAGTTCTATTACCCGGAGGAAGTCAGGGCCCTGCTTGAATCCATCCCGACGGACACGTGGTGGGACTGCCGCGACCGAGCGTTGCTCGAGTTTATCTATTCGACTGGGGTGCGAGTCAGCGAGGTCGTCGGGCTTGATCTTAGAGACGTGGATTTGAACGAGGGGATAGGGGTGGTTTTCGGAAAAGGTGCCAAGGAGCGGATTGTCATCATCGGATCGAAAGCGATAGCGTCCGTCACGCGCTACCTTCAACTCCGAAAAGTGGCGCAAACCGCGGATTGGGATGGAGCCGCACTCTTCATTAACCGAAGGGGTGGACGACTGACGGATAGGAGCGTCCGCCGCATCCTGGACGCCAGAATTACAGGGGCCGCCGTGGACCTGCCGCATATCAGTCCGCATGCCCTTCGACACAGTTTTGCAACCCACATGTTGGACAATGGGGCGGACCTTAGAGCGGTGCAGGAACTGCTCGGACACGTCAGCTTGTCGACGACCCAGATTTATACTCATACATCAAGGGAAAAACTAGCCCGCACATATCAATCGGCTCATCCGCGGGCGTGAAATCGGGTGCACGATTCATGAGGCTAAGGCTCATCGTTGAATCGCCTAAGGGAAGGAAGGAACATCTATGGACATGCAAATGCATGGGACTACCATATTCGCGATGCAAAGGGATGGGCACGGTGCGATGGCTGGGGACGGCCAAGTGACTTTGGGGAACAGCATGATTATGAAGCAAGGCGCCAAAAAGGTGCGCAGGCTTTATCGCGGGCAGGTGGTCGCGGGGTTCGCCGGATCGGTCGCAGACGCCTTCACGCTGTTTGAGAAGTTCGAAGCAAAGTTGGAAGAGTATCATGGAAATCTGCAGAGGGCGTCCGTCGAACTGGCGCGTGAGTGGCGTGGGGACAAGGTGCTTCACAAGTTGGAGGCCATGCTGATTACGATGAATGCTACTCATCTGTTCATCGTATCCGGCGGGGGCGAAGTCATAGAGCCCGATGACGGGATCTGCGCGATAGGATCCGGAGGGGCATACGCCCTTGCGGCCGGGCGGGCCATGGCGCGCACGAGCGACCTGTCGGTGACCGATATCGCGAAGAACGCACTGCAAATCGCGTCGGAGATCTGCGTGTTTACGAACGACAGAATCGTCGTTGAATCGATTTAATTTCCGTTTCGGGGGGCTTGGTCATGAATCCAGCTGATTTGACGCCGCGAAGAATTGTGGAGGAACTAGATAAGTACATTGTCGGCCAGAATTCGGCGAAGCGTTCCGTCGCAGTAGCGCTGCGCAACCGCACGCGCAGGTCCAAATTATCTCCTGAATTGCAGGAAGAGGTCACGCCGAAAAACATTCTCATGATTGGGCCGACAGGGGTCGGGAAAACGGAAATTGCTAGGCGCCTTAGCCGACTCGTCGGTGCTCCGTTCATCAAGGTGGAAGCGACGAAGTTTACAGAGGTTGGTTACGTCGGTCGCGACGTCGAGTCCATGGTCCGGGATTTGATGGAGACTGCCGTACGGATGGTGAAGGCAGAGCATGCGGAGCGCGTCGGCGGACAGGCGGGTGACGCGGCCCGCGAGCGGATTTTGCAAGCGCTCGTTCCGGACCCTTCGGCGAAGAGGTCCATGCGCAATCCTTTTGAGGCGTTTTTCACGGGAACTCAGCCCGGAGGCCAGGATCATTCAGCGGTGTCGGACAACATCAAATCCGAGAGACAACGCATGGGGCGGCAGTTGGACATGGGTGAACTCGAGGATAGGCTCATTGAGGTGGATGTCGAGGAACAGAGCAATCCGGGGATGATGGGCTTTCTCCCTGGCGTAGGTGCCGAGGGCATGGGCAACTTGCAGGAGATGTTGGGTAATCTTCTGCCGAAACAAACCCGCAAACGAAAGATGACGGTCCGCGAAGCGCGCAAGGTGCTGACCCAAGAAGAGGCGCAACGCCTCGTGGATATGGACGCAGTGATTGCCGAGGCTCTGCATCGCGTAGAGAACCAAGGGATCATCTTCATCGATGAAATGGATAAGATTGCGGGCCGGGAAAACCGCGGGCCCGACGTCTCTCGCGAAGGCGTGCAGCGCGATATTCTGCCGATTGTGGAAGGGTCAACCGTCGTCACGAAGTATGGGGCGGTCAAGACGGATCACATGTTGTTCATCGCGGCGGGCGCATTTCACATCTCGAAGCCGTCTGACTTGATTCCGGAATTGCAGGGCAGATTTCCGATTCGGGTCGAGCTTTCCAGCTTAACGGCCGAGGACTTCGTCAGGATACTCAAGGAGCCGGAACATGCCTTGCTTAAGCAATACACGGCCCTCTTAGAAACGGAGGGAATCAAGGTCCGTTTCACGGATGAGGCTATTTTGCGCATTGCGGAAATGGCCGCGGCGGTGAACGCCGACACGGAGGATATCGGGGCGCGCCGGCTGCACACACTGGTAGAAAAGGTCCTCGACGATCTTTCGTTTGAGGCTCCCGAAGTGCGCTTGGAAGAAGTCGTCATCACAGACACTTACGTGGACGAAAAACTCAGTTCCATCGTCAAGAATCGGGACATGAGTCAGTTTATCCTGTAAGAGTCCGATTGATTGGAGATATATTTACAAAAAAGCGTAGCCTGGAAAAACAGGCTACGCTTTTTTTTGTAAAACTGGGCGCGGCGTTTGTCGGATGGTGCAGGAATTTGTAAGACTGCGACGAAACTAAGCTGAGGGGTTAGAAATGAAACACGTGCGACGGGTTGCGCCCGTAGAATGTGCGCTTGGGGTGACGTTTACGTATGCTGTCCGACTTCGGTGCGTTTCAACTCGTTAACAATGCGTTGCAAGTCGCGGATTTGAGGCAACAAGTATACGCGAATAACATCGCCAACATGAACACTCCTGGCTACAAGCGTGAAGGCGTTCAGTTTGAATCGGCGCTTCAGAGCGCCATGGCCGGCAACAACTCATCGGCCCTGCTTGGCAAACAGTCCATCCCGATTGGTCAGTCATCGGGCGCTAATTACAATTGGTCGGCACTGCTCTCGGTGCGTCCCACGGTGACGGTGACGAACGGCGGCGTGATTTCCAACAACGGGAACAACGTCGATGTGGAGGCCGAAATGACCGATTTAGCGGAGAACCAGATTCGCTACCAGGCGCTGGTTCAGGACCTCACCGATAGAATCTCACGATTGAATACAGCCATCGGAGGATAAGATGATGGACTTTAGCTCCCTCAACAGCATGAACATCAGTGCTAGCGGATTAACGGCGCAGCGTACGGTCATGGACGTGATAGCGAACAACATTGCCAACGCGGACACCACTCGCACACCAACGGGCGGTCCATACCGCCGAGAAATTGTCGAACTGGCGCCCATCGGCACCTCAGGCAACTTCGCGAGCGCGCTGAATCAGGCCATGTCTAGCCAATCGGCGCCTGTAGGCGGGGGCGTTCAGGTGGTGGGCATTGTTCAGGACGGGAGCCCGTTTCCTACCCAGTATGATCCCACGAGCCCCGATGCGGTGAATGGATATGTCCAAATGCCCAACGTGAACATCTCCACGGAAATGGTGGACATGGCTGCCGCGACTCAGGCTTACCAGGCGAATGTTACTGCGTTTGACTCGGCGAAACAGATGAACGTAGATGCATTGTCGCTAGGGAAGTAACCTGGGAGTCTTCTTCATCAGAAAGGAACGTGTACGATTTGGTCATCGCGCCTATAGGACTTGGAAGTGCACCCGGGAACGTTTCGTCCGGTTCCCAGAGCACCCTTGCGGCTGGGACGGGCCCTTCGTTTGGAAACATGTTGAAAAACGCGCTTACTGAGGCGAACGGCTTATCGGCCAAGGCTGACAGCATGGCCGCTTCCTACGCGGCGGGTGGGCCGGTTTCGGTGGATCAGTTGATGATTGCAGAACAGCAAGCATCACTGGCGGTGAGTCTTGTCGTTCAAGTACGCGACAGGGTGGTAAGCGCGTATCAGAGCATCATGAACATGCAAATCTGAGATGGGATGAGATGGCAAGTTTCAGGGCGGTGCTGTGAACAGAGAGCGGATCGTGCGCTTTTCAGATTTTCCACCACCGCGATGGAACGTACCATGCGCCTAGACAAATGAGAGTCTGGCCGAGTTCAGACGATACGCGTAAGGGTGGTAATGCTTGAACGAGATGTGGGGCAGCGTAAGGAATCGTTTGTCGACGCTGTTGAACAAGTATTCGGCCTCCCAAAAACGAAACATGGCTGTTACGGTCGGGTTTCTAATTGTGGCAGTCGTCATAACGGTGTGGGCCATGTCAAGGCCTCATTACGTCACCGTTATGGCCGGATTGGACAACAAGTCGCTGGGTCAGGTTCAGAACGAATTGCAAACCCTTGGTATTCCCAACGAAATTTCCGGCTCTTCCGTGCTAGTCCCCGCCGCACAGGCCAACACGGCCCGCGCTCAATTGGCGGTGGCTGGAATTCCGCAATCTGGGTACATCGGGTATTCGCAATTGGCGAATAGTCCGATTGGTCAGACCGACGCCCAGTTCAATCTTCAGGTGTTAAACGCTCTGCAGGAGAACCTGAACCAGACGATTGACACGATGAACGGGATTGAGAGTGCGGAAGTTTACATCGTTGAGCCTCAGCAAGCCTTGTTTGTGACTCAACCGACGACAGGGGCCAAGGCATCGGTTTACGTCCAGGTGGCACCGGGCGCCCAACTGACACCCGCGCAGGTGTCCGGAATTCAGAATTTAGTCGCTCACTCCGTCACTGGCATGCAAGCGTCCGACGTGGCTGTGGTGAATCAGGATGGGGTCACTCTGTCGGGATCCAACGCCATCGGCGCAATGTCGGGTACGTCGAACGAGATCGCCATGCGTCAGAACTTGGAGTCCAGCCTGCAGCAGGCGATTGCTAACGAATTGAATCAGATTGTTGGGTACGGCAACGCGGTCGTCGCGGTGAACGAGAATGTGACTTTCAATCAAGTCAGCACGAATTCGACCCGTTATACACCCGCTTCGGGTCAACAAACGGGACTGATTGCGAGCCAACAAAAGACGACGTCGACGAGCTCGAGCCCGTCTGCAGGCGGCACAAGCGGCGTAGTAGGGGCCGCGTCCAGCAACCCTGGGCTTCCAACATACACGGGAACCACCAATACCACGGGCAACAGCACGTCTTCGACAAGCAACACCATTACAAACTACGACAATGGCAAGGTCACCCAGACCATCGTGAGCGATCCGATGCAAATCAACGGGATAGACGTGTCCGTGTTGCTGAACTCCAAGGTCAACGCGCTGAAGAGTGCGGCTACCATCAAGCAGATTCAGCAGTTTGTCACGGGAATCGTAGGGAAGAGCACGACGTCAACAAACAATTCAATTACCGTCTCGGCCGTCCCGTTCGCCAACAATTCTTTGCTATCGGGGACCTCGCTGTCCGCCGCGAAGACGAACATCCCGCTTTGGGCGTACGCGGCCGGAGGTGTGGTGCTGCTAGGCGGTGGCTACTTGGTCCTGCGGAGAAGAAGGAGACCGCAAGAGCCTGACTTTTCCTTGCCGCAGCCTGTTTCAGTCGTTGCGGACGAGAACCTGGATTTCATGAGGGTGACGGACGACGAAAAGATGCGCGACGAGCTCATTCGGCTTGCGAAACAGAAGCCCGATGAGTTTGCAAGCCTTTTGCGCACGTGGTTGGTGAGCGAGTGACGTTCTGGATTGGGAGGTGGGCCGATGCAGCGATCGAGAATGGGTATGAATGGCAGACAGAAGGCAGCGGTCCTCCTCATCAGCCTTGGTCAGGAAGTGGCTGCCCGGATCTATAAGGAACTCAGCGACGAGGAAGTGGAGCAGCTCACGCTGGAAATCGCCAATCTCCAGAACGTTGCGTTGGAACAACGCGAACAGGTTCTTCGGGAGTTTCGCGAGATTGCGGCGGCGAAGGAGTACATTGCGATGGGCGGAATTGAGTACGCTCGCGACGTACTCGAGGCGGCGCTCGGCACGCAACAAGCAGAAGCCGTACTATCAAAACTCACGTCCACGCTCCAGGTGCGGCCTTTTCAATTCGCGCGCAAGGCGGATCCGAATCAACTGCTGAGCTTTCTGCAGGATGAGCACCCACAAACGATGGCGTTGGTTCTTTCGTATCTGGAACCCGAGCAGGCATCCCTCGTGATCTCCGCGCTGCCAGCCGAACTGCAAGCCGATGTGGCGCGCAGAATCGCCACCATGACGGGAACATCACCCGAAGTGATCAGCGAGGTTGAAAACATCTTGGAATCCAAACTGTCCACGATGGCGACGTTCGATACTACCCAAACGGGCGGAGTAGACGCGATTGTGAAGATCTTGAATGGCGTAGACAGAGGGACCGAACGAGCTATCCTGGAACGCCTCGAAGTGCGAGATCCCGAATTGGCCGAAGAGATCAAGAAGCGAATGTTCTTGTTTGAGGACATCGTATTGCTTGATTCCAGGTCGATTCAGCGCGTGATCCGCGATGTGGATCCAAAAGACTTGCAACTGGCACTCAAAGTGGCCAGCGAGGAAGTCCAAGCAACGGTGTTCGAGAACATGTCTAAGCGAATGGTGGAAACGTTCAAGGAGGACATGGAGTTTATGGGCCCAGTCCGGCTCAGAGACGTCGAAGATGCTCAGCAGCGGATTGTTGCGGTGATTCGCCGTTTGGAGGAATCGGGGGAGATCATTATCGCCCGCGGTGGAGGTGACGACATCATTGTCTAGAGTGATGAAAGTGGGAAGCACCGAGGAGTCTCTCGGCGTGACGCGCATCATTCCGGCCGTTGCGAAGGTTCCCGTCGGCGGGATGGAAGACAACAATGCTGACTCAAAATCCACGGCGACCGATGTGCTTCTGCGCGTCAAGGAATTGGAGCAAGCCGCCGAAAGACGACTGCAGCAGGCAGAGGACTACGCTGCGAGGATGATGGAAGAAGCGAAAACGGCCGCAGAGGACATTTATGCGAAGGAAAGAGAACGAGGATACCGGGACGGGTTTGATTCGGGCTACAAGGAGTCTATGCAATCAGCCGAGGCGACCTGCGAAGCCATGGTTCAGCGGGCGACCTCGCTGGTTGAGGAGGCAGACGCGCATCGCCGCCGCTTGATGCAAAGCCTCTCGGGTCCGCTGGCGCAGATTACTATGGCCGCCGTGAGGCGGATTCTGGAGAGGGAGCTCCTGCTTGACGGCCCGAATGTAGCCACCGTCGTGGATTCGTTGTTGCAGTATGTCACGGAAGGGACCCGGGCCGAGGTCCGCGTTCATCCAGAAGATTACGCAGCGGCTGTCGCGGCCCATCCTGTGTGGCAAAGTAAGAAACTCGGGGCATGGTCGGTGGCGGTGGTGCCTGACGCGGAGCTTGAGAGAGGCGATTGCGAGATCATCTCAGACGTTGGTCACGTAGACGCGCGCGTGGAGACGAAGTTGACGACGCTGAAGGCGGCCGTTCTGGAGTTCATGGAACGGAGGGAGCAGGAGTTTGTCGAAGGACTGGACAGCAGAGTTTGACGCAACGCTGACGGGTATCCGCTGGTTCGAGTTGTACGGACGCGTCGTGAAAGTGGTTGGCATGACTATCGAATCCGCCGGCCCTCACGCCAAGATAGGGGACCTTTGCGCCATTATGGACAAAGGCGAGGAGCGGTGCTTGGCCGAAGTCGTTGGCTTTCGCGAATCGAACCTGCTGCTGATGCCTCTTGGTGAATTGGAGAACGTCGCCCCGGGGGCGAGCGTAAGGGCTCTTCAACGGCCGTTTACCGTGCCGTGTGGTCCGGGACTTCTCGGTCGAGTCGTAGATGGCCTCGGGCAACCGATTGACGGGATTGGAGCGCTCCCCGCAATGACGTCAAGAGCGGTGCACGGCGCGCCTCCAAACCCGTTGCTCCGCAAGCCGATTTCTCGCCAGATTCAAACTGGGGTTCGTCTGATAGACTCGCTGTTGTCGGTGGGAGAAGGCCAGCGAATGGGGATTTTCGCCGGGAGTGGCGTCGGCAAGAGCACTCTCTTGTCGATGATTGCGCGCAACACCTCTGCCGACGTAAACGTAATTGCGCTGATTGGAGAGCGGGGAAGGGAGGTCCGTGAGTTCATTGAACGGGACCTTGGGGAGGAAGGCGCCAGGCGAAGCGTCGTGGTGGTCTCCACGTCCGACCAGCCCGCGCTCATCCGATTGAAGGGAGCCTTTGTGGCGACCGCCATCGCCGAATACTTTCGCGACCAAGGCATGTCGGTGAATCTGATGATGGATTCGGTAACGAGATTCGCCATGGCGCAGCGAGAGATTGGACTTGCGGTGGGAGAACCACCAACTAGCCGCGGTTACACTCCGTCCGTGTTTTCGCTTCTTCCGAAGCTCCTCGAACGGGCGGGTGCGGGAGAGAACGGGACCATCACTGCCTTTTATACGGTGCTCGTTGACGGCGACGATATGAACGATCCGATAGCCGACGCGGTCCGAGGGATCCTGGACGGGCATGTGGTTCTATCCCGAGAACTTGCCAATGCAGGACAGTTCCCGGCCGTCGACGTGTTGGCGAGCCTAAGCCGTCTGTTTCCTGCTTTGGCTTCGGATGCTCATCGCAACGCCGCAAACCAAGTTCGAAAGTGGTTGCAACGCTATCGAGAAGTGGAAGACCTGTTGCGCATCGGCGCGTATCGCACAGGTAGCGATGCGGATACGGATTTGGCCATCTCCATGAATGTGCGCGTGAGGCAATTCTTAATGCAGTCTGTGACGGATCCAATTCGCGCTGACGATGCGATTCAGCAACTTTTTGAACTGGCAGGAGTGGGGTAAATGCCTTCGTTTCGTCGATTTGCAAAACGGCTTCACGGAATACAAAAAACGGTTCAACGACAGGAGGAGGCTACCCTCGCAAGGCTGACCGGGGAGAAGGAAGACCTGGCCCGTCAGCGAGCGATGGTCCATGAGACGAAGTTCAAGGCTTCCGAGGCGCGCAACCTTCAACACAGCGCACTCGCATTGGTGGAATGGCAGCGCTACGTGTACGCGCTAGAAAGTTTAGAGGTGAGGCTCGCGCAGGGGGTCGAGGAAGCGAACAAGCGCGTGGATGCGCAACGGGACAAGGTGCGCATCGCCTTTCAGGACACGAGACGCTGGGAAACGACGGTGGACAGGCTCGAAACTCGAGAGCGATTAAAGGAGCTCTCGAAGATGGAGAAAGAGGCGGACGAGATGGCAGTCCAGCGAATGAGGGGGAACGGGTGATGGAAGAGACGGCCGAAAGGGCGCAAGGACGAGCGGCAAGGGGCGCGGCCTGGATTGTGTTCGTCTTTGTGATCCCGGCGCTTGTGGCCCTGATTCTCGTTGCTATTGTGCTACAAGTCATTGGGGCCCCGATTATGAAGACCGTTGATGGCTATGTGGGATTGAACAAGCCCGCAGCCAAACTACCGATTGCCAGCCAATCCGCCGAGTCCTCGAGAAGTTCGGCGCGTGCCGTCGAAAAAGCGCGTTACCGCCAGGAAGTTGCTGCTGCAAATCGCCTTCGAAGTGAACTCCAAGCGGCCGAGGCTCACGTGTTGAGCCTTACAAAGAAGGTCGGAAGCTTGGAGGGCACGTTGAAGTCGAAGACGTCGACCATCAACGCTGCGAAGTCAGAGGCCCAGATTCTCACGACAATGCCTGCGGCGAATGCCGCCGGCATGCTGAGCAAGTTGCCCGTGCCAACGGCCGCGAGAGTCGTTTCCGAAATGACTCCTTCCATATCCGGGGGGATTCTATCGCTATTGCCTCCGGCGAAGGCGGATGAAATCATGGTCCAGGCGTCTTCCTTGCCCCACGCGTGAGAAAAAGGACGTTGCTGAAAGGAGGTGATACAAAATGATGCCTAGTGGTTTGCTCGCCGCCGGTAATGCTGTCGGAGAAGGCGATGTCGCTGCGCTGCGAACAGGACGGTCATCCTCGTTGCAAGCCAACCCAAAGAACAATGAGACAGCGATGGATTCCCTATTCGCCTCGGTTCTAGCTCAGTCGTCTCAGCCGGCATCCGAATCGAGTGGGAAAGCAACGTCAAGTAAACGGTCGGCATCAGACGCTGAAACGGTCGGTGTTGACCAGGGGAAGAAGCGTCCCCATCACGGTTCCCAACAAGGAACTTCGCTCGCGCCAACAATGACCGGGTTCGAGTTGGCGTCCGCGGGTTCGATGTCTCTGCCAACAGATCCGAGATCCTTGCCGAGTCCGAGGGTCGAGGTTGCCCATCATTCGCAAAATGGTCAAGCTCATGTTCAGACTCGTGCCGCTGGTTCGGAACGAGGGATGCCGAACCATGGGGCGCAATCCCTAGGGAGTGGTACGAAGAGCGGCGAGGTCGGTGCCGGCAGAGCGAATGCTCTCGACTTGTCAACAAGCCCTGCTACGTCGTCTAAGGATGGAAATGCCGTTCGGGTGATGGTGGGACAACCGTCTTTTCCAGGCACGGCCCCAACCGTGCGCGCGCCGCATGGTCAGGAACAGCGAAATGTCGGTATGCGGATGGCACAAGACATGAACATGAGCTCACACAATCAAATGACAGGATCCGACGTCTCCCTTTCGAAGTCAGGGCTCGCTCCCCCACCGCTCCCGTCGATGGAGGGGATGAGAGTTCTCGGTGTGACCTATCAGTCAAATCCGACACAACCGATGGTTCCACCCGATGCTGTCACGGCGGCGATGGTGGACAAGCTCGTTGCTGGTAAGGAGCCTGCGAGAGCAACGCAGCATAGCAACCCTTCATCTGGAATGTCGGGAACCGACCCGCAAAGCGTTTCGAGCCTCGCTTCCGCCGTTCTTAAAACCGGCGTAAAACGGGCCCAAACGTCGGAGGGGTCAATCGCCGGTATTTCTCTGCGACAAGCGACGTCACGACGCTTGGGAGCGAATGACACCAAGGCGACGGTAAGGAACGAGCCAATTTGGAGCGTTAGTGGGAATGGAGGGGTTCCGCCCACCATCGCCGGAAATACGGGCTCTGCCCAGATGGGCACTGTCAGCCTCTCGAGGCCGGATGCGTCGGCCCAATTGGCTGCGATGGCTGCCAACCTGGCGTCTTCTGGACAAGGACGTTTGCAAGTCAAAGTCCAGCCAGAAGGGATGGGGACGTTAGTCATTACGGCGGCAAAGCATGCGGATGGTATTTCGGTTCAGTTGGTGGCGTCGAGTTCGGCTACGGTGGGTCTTCTTAGCAGTGCTGCGTCAAAGATCCAAGAAGACATGCAGAGGCTTGGCCTTCAGATATCGGGGGTGACGGTCTCGCAGAGTCAAGGCTTCTCTCTGGGAAACCAACAGCAAAGCGGAGCGAAGAGACAACGTCGTGGGTCGACGGGCGAGCGAGTGCTTCCGATTGCGGCTTTCTCCACGCGCACCATGCCTGCGGTGGACCAAGCCAAAGAGATGATGCAGGCCTCGTTGCGCTCCACGATAAGTGTTCAAGCGTGAAAGCTATGAACTTTGGAAGCGGTTGGAAAAGATTTTTGACACGGACGATGAACATCGCCGCGATTTGCCGGAAGGAGGGATTTCATTGACAACCGCGAGCACCCAAACGACAAGCGGATCGAACGGTCTGAATCAAAACTCGTTTTTGCAGCTACTCACGATGCAGATGAAGTATCAAGACCCCTTGTCTCCGCAGTCGGGCACGCAGTTCGTTGCTCAGCTGGCGCAGTTTACTGCGCTGGAACAGATGACGAACGTGGCCACAGCCAGCCAGTCCATTTTATCAGACGTATCGGCGATGGAATCCATGATTCAGATGAGTTTCGCACATCAACTCATCGGGGCGAACGTCACTGTTGACGACTCGAATGGCAAGTCGGTCTCGGGCACGGTCTCGTCCGTGCATTTTTCGAACGGGAATCCCGAAGTGGTCGTTAACGGATCGACGTATCCTCTTAGCTCCGTCGTGAAAATGGGGTGAGTGTGGGTATGGCGGTCAACTGGACGGACGCGTGGGCGTCGACGCCTGACGTTCTTCCCCTGACTGTGACGAAGACGGCGCGGTTAAGCAGGGCGGGCAGTGTAAGCGAGCCTCCCTGCGCAAGTTTCGGTGAGGTCCTGCAGGCGGCCAACGAGGCGACCAAAGTTCGGTTCAGCGCGCATGCTTTGAGTCGCTTGCAAGAGCGGGGTGTTGCGCTGTCGAGGGAAGACGTGCTGCAACTGGAGGCGGCGGTCGATACCGCCGGGAAAAAAGGCGCTCGAGACGCCTATCTCGTCTTCGGGGATGCAGGATTTGTGGTGAACGTGCCAAACCGTACCGTGGTCACCGCGTTGACAAACGGAGATGGAACATTAGTCACGAATATTGACAGCGTGGTGTTTGTACACAGGCCGGACCGTTAAGGAAGCCATGGCGATGGCGACTGACTGAGCCATCGCCCACGCTGGGTTTGAACGGGCTCGAAGCAATGGGGAAGCGAGAGGGGCGCACAGGTGTGATTCGATTGACGCGGTTGAACGGATCGGATCTATGGATCAATGCCTTGCTCATTGAGACGGTGGAAGCCACGCCTGACTCCGTCATCACGATGTCGAACGGGCATAAGTATGTGGTCCGCGACACTCCCGAAGAGCTTACAGAGCAGATCGCCGATTTTCTGCGCACGATTGGACTCGTGGCCGCAGGGCAAAAGGGTGAGTGAGCGATTTTGAAGAAACCGATTTTCGCAATGTTGTCTATCATCTTGGGGATGGTGATAGTCGTGGGCTTGGGACTCGGTGCGTACTGGTACTTCGGCAAGTCCCACGCGCCTCATAAAGCGGTCGCATTGACGCCGGCGCAGGCCCTGGCATTGCAAGTGTCCTTACCTCAAATGTTGGCGAATTTGGGGGATGGGAGCGTCATTCAATTCACCCTTTCGTTACAGGCGAGCAATGCGGGCACAAAGACCGAGATTACGGACCTTCAGAACCAGATAGAAAACTACTTGATACGGACGCTCAAGGGGTACACTGCGGCACAGTTGGACAAGCAGCAGGGATTCACCGAACTGAGACGAACCATCGTTCGCGGGGTAAACGCCATGCTGCCGACCGGCAAGGTCACTGCCGCATACTTCTCCAACGAAATCGTGCAGTCAGGAGGTTGATTTGCCTTGGCGGAGGTTCTCTCACAATCGGAGATTGACGCACTCTTGACTGCGCTGACCAGTGGAGAAGTGAACGCCGAGGATATCCGGGGCTCGCAAGATACCACGCGCATCAAGAACTACGATTTTCGCAGAGCCATGAGGTTTTCCAAGGATCACATCCGAATCATTTCACGGATTCACGATCACTTTGCTCGGTTGATGACAACGCACTTGTCGGGGCATGTCCGGACCATGGTCCAGTTCCAACTGGAGACGGTCGATCAGGTACCGTATGAAGAGTTCATTCGGTCCATTCCTGCGCTCACCGTGATTCAACTGATGGAGTTCAGTCCGCTGCAGGGAAAGGTTGCCGTTGAGATTAATCCCCAGATTGTTTTCGCAATCCTGGACGGGTTTATGGGGGGGGCTATATCCGGACCTTACAGGGAACGGGAACTTACGGAGATAGAGATCAGGCTCTTGGCGCGAGTGTTTGGCAACATGGGATCGTTTTTCGCGGAGGCGTGGAGCAACGTTACGGACCTGTCCCCTCGTCTCGTGTCTATAGAGAGCAACCCTCAGTTTCTGCAACTGACAACACCGAACGAAACGGTGCTCGTCGTTACGTTGAGCGCGAAGATAGGCGGTATTACTGGCCTTTTCAACATATGCGTGCCTCACGTTACCATCGAGCCGATACTGCCCATCCTGAGCACTCAGTACTTCCTAGACAGTTCAAGGGCACACGTGCACGATGTCGAACAAAGTCGACTGGCGGGTCAGATGGAAAATGTTCTTGTCGACGTCGCCGTGCAGTTGGGAGGGACAGAAATCACCTTCGAAGAACTACTTAGCATGCAGATGGGAGACATCATACCTCTTTCTGTGCCCATCGACAGCCCAGTCACGGTCATGGTGGAAGGGTTTCCAACATATGAGGCGAACGTCGGCCGCATGAGGGATAAGCTTGCCGTCAAAATACTAGATACATGGAAAGGAGGCGATAGTGATGGCTCAAGATGGGAAACTGTCGCAGGCGGAGATTGATGCGCTGTTAAGTAGCGCCGAAATGTCACCCGAGACTCCTTCACAGGAAGCGGTGAAGGAGTTAACAGAGTCTGAAGCAGACATTTTGGGGGAAATCGGGAATATCAGTTTTGGGTCTGCGGCCACCGTGTTGTCGACTTTGCTTCAGCAACGAGTCGAAATTACAACGCCTAAAGTGTCCCTTATCGATGCTAGTGAATTGCACGACGAGTTCGCTCGGCCGTACGTGATGGTTTCCGTGGAGTACACGGCAGGTCTAATGGGCTCCAACGCTTTGGCCATCGAGATGCAAGACGCCAAGACGATTGCCGATTTGATGCTTGGCGGAGACGGAACCAACACCGCAGGGGATTTGAACGAATTGCACTTGAGTGCCGTCGGCGAAGCGATGAATCAAATGATGGGCGGGGCCGCGACTGCGCTTTCATCCATGTTCAATCGCCACATCAACATTTCACCTCCGAAGGTCACTACGGTCGATTTTGCTTCGTCCGAAGAGTTTGATGTCGGGATTCCCGGAAAACTCGTCAATATTTCATTTCGTTTGCGCGTCGGAAGCCTGATTGATTCGACCATTATGCAACTCACCCCGTACCAGTTCGCGCTCGACATGGTTCACGCCTTTATGGGAGAGATGGTTGCTACAGCGGATCACGGAACTTCGGTTCCCCAAGCGACCAAGGCGCCGGAAACTAAGCCTTCCCAGCAGAACGAAGAAAAAGAGAATCATCAGCCGCCGACGAGAGCTGTCGCCTCTGCACAAAGAGAACCATCGCAAGCAGGCGAATCCATGACTTCGCAGGCGTCGCATAAAGCGACGGTACAAAGGCCAGAATTCATGGATTTCTCCGGTGAACCCGAAACACCTGTGCGGCACAGCAATCTTTCTCTGTTATATGACGTGACTCTGAACGTCACGGTAGAACTCGGTCGTACGAAGCGACCCATTCGGGAAATACTCGAGTTAGCCCCGGGGTCCATCGTGGAACTCGATAAGCTTGCGGGTGAACCTGTCGATATTCTCGTAAATAACAAACGGATCGCCGTCGGCGAAGTGGTGGTCATTGACGAAAACTTCGGCGTCCGCGTCACGGATATCCTGGATCCGAGCGCGCGCATTCGAAACCTTCAACAGTAGCTTTAGGGGGATCCGCGAATCAACGGAAAGGTGGATTTTACGCAATGGCAAATAGGGTATTAGTGGTTGACGATGCGGCGTTCATGCGAATGATGATCAAAGACATCCTAACCAAGAACGGATACGAAGTTGTGGGGGAAGCGGCGGACGGCCAACAAGCCGTTGAACGTTATCAGGAGATGCGTCCGGACTTGGTCACGCTCGACATTACGATGCCTGAGATGGACGGGATTGAAGCGTTGAAGGCCATAAGATCCATGGATCCTACCGCACGCGTGATCATGTGTTCCGCGATGGGGCAACAGTCTATGGTCATTGACGCCATTCAAGCGGGCGCACGCGACTTTATCGTCAAGCCATTCCAGGCGGACCGAGTCGTGGAGGCTGTACGAAAGGCTTTGGCCTAATGGTACAGGATCTAGGGGGGAACAAGGCGAAAGCGGGGGGGAAAGCGTCGCTGGCGTTGGTGCCTCTTTTTGTGTTCCCCCATTTGGTAGTCTATGCCAAAACAAAGACGCCTTCGTCGACGAATGCGGGACTTGCTGCCCAACCACCTTTCAACGCGAATCCGGCAGCCGGGGTCGCCGAGATGATCCTCGGTTTGTGCGTCGTTTTGCTGTTGGCCTATCTGTCGATTCGGTTTTTGGGTAGAAAATCCCACGTTCGCCAACAGGGCAGCATCAACATCGTAGCCGCTCGGCAAGTGGCTCCGAACAAATCGGTTCAAGTCATTGAAATTCAAGGAAAGCACTACCTCATTGGGGTTGGAGATCAGGTGACACTATTGGCGGACGTGTCAGAGAGTTTTCTGGATTCGCAAAGGACGTCCCCGACGTCCGGAAATTCGCCGTCCATCCCGTTCGCTGAATCACTATCCCGGGCTTTGGAATCGGCGCGGCAGCGTTATGCGTCGAGACGGCGAAAGGGGGACGACAAGCGTTGAACTTGGTGGTTCCCAGCTTGACCTTGAGTTCGTCTCCTCACGCTGTGAGCGGCACGCTGCAGATTGTCTTGTTGCTGACGGTTCTTTCGCTCGCTCCAGCCATTCTCATCATGGTCACTTGTTTTACGCGCATTGTTGTGGTGCTGTCTTTCGTTCGCAATGCACTGTCGATGCAGAGTGCGCCCCCCAACCAGGTCTTAATTGGACTGGCGCTCTTCATGACCATGTTTATCATGCAACCAACATTTTCGCAGGCGAATCAAACCGCGCTACAGCCGTACCTGAAGGGACAGATCAGTCAATCGGTGGCGCTTTCCCGAGCGGAGTTGCCGTTTAAAGTCTTCATGGCCAAGCAGACGAGAATCGCGGATCTTGATCTGTTTTTGTCGTACCGTCATCTGCCGTTGCCGAAGAATCCGTCGGCCATCAATCCGTCTTCTATCCCGTTCGACGCATTGGTTCCAGCATACACCATCAGCGAGCTCAAGACGGCGTTTCAAATCGGCTTCATGCTCTACATTCCCTTTCTCTTGATAGATTTGGTGGTTGCCACGACGCTCATGTCGATGGGTATGATGATGCTTCCTCCGGTCACCATATCACTTCCGTTCAAAATCCTCTTGTTCGTCATGGTGGACGGGTGGTACTTAGTGGTCAAATCGCTGTTGGCGGGTTATTCATAGTAAGTCATGATCTCATGAGGGGAAGAGGGTGGGTCAAATTGGACGCAGGGTTTGTGATTGCAATCGGAGAGCAAGTGTTTTGGATGGTCGTTAAATTGACTGCACCAATTTTGGGGTTTGGTATGGCGATTGGACTCATTGTGAGCATATTTCAGGCGGCCACTCAAATTCAGGAGCAGACGTTGGCGTTCGTGCCGAAGATTGCTGCCGCCATGGTGGCGCTCCTCATCTTTGGCCCGTGGATGTTGACCAATCTGCTTGACTTCACTCACCAGATTCTCGCGAACCTGATGTCGTACGTTTCGTGATGATGCCGCATGCTGTTGTTTTCGGTGAACCATTATGACCTGTACCTGCTCGTTCTTCTTCGAATGGCTGCATTCGTGGCCACTTCGCCTTTAATATCCGTTTCATCATGGCCGAACTTTGCGAAACTCGGACTTGCGGCGTACTTGGCTCTCATCGTGGTCCCCAGCGTGTCCGCTACCGTGCCTTCTCCATTCAACGACCCGGGACCATACATTTTGCTCGCGCTTCATGAGACAATCGCTGGAATGCTGATTGGCTTCACGGCGACCGTCTTGTTTTCGGCTCTCACCATTGCTGGCCAGGTGTTTGACGTGCAAATCGGGTTCGGTTCAGCCGTTCTTTATAACCCACAGGAAAGCCAGCCCACAGGCATTACTGCGAATCTGAATTCGTTGTTGTTTACTCTGTACTTTCTGGGCATGAACGGGCTCGACGGGATGATGCTCGCCATCCTGAACAGTTACCGCTTCATTCCTCTCGGCAAGTTGACCTTCTCTTCGAACTTGGCGGGGTTTTTGGTTCACGCGCTCGACCTAGCGATGACGCTTGGAATCCAGTTTGCGGCACCGCTCATCGTGGCTCTGCTTTTGACCGATGTGACGTTTGCCCTACTCTCCCGCACGGTTCCGCAGATGAACGTATTCGTCGTCGAATTGCCCGCGAAATTGTTTGTTGGTCTCGCCCTCTATGCTGTGGCGATGCCGGGGATTGTGTACGTTATGGGGCAGGTGTTTTCGACGCTCTTTCGCGAAGTCAACACGCTTTTGCAGGTGCTGGGGGGCTAGGGTTTGCTCGTCCTTGATTTGCAGCGATTTGCCGGTGAAAAAACCGAACGAGCGACCCCGAAGCGGCGCAACGAAGTGCGCAAAGAGGGGAACATTCCGAAGAGCCCCGAGTTGACTTCGGCCGTTGGCTTCGTGGCGGCGGTCGTGGCCATCCGGTTGTTCGGCCCATTCATCTGGCGCTTTTTTGAGGCCCAGTTCGTGAATGGATTAACGCACGCGGTGAC
>JAJZAV010000247.1 GCA_021799255.1 Bacillota bacterium | reverse complement strand
TTCCGATCTTTGTCCGATGAGCCACACAAGGAACCCTCGCTTGGCATTGTTGACGGGGGCAAACACAAAAGGAGTTGACATGATTGAGGTACGTCTGGTTGGGACTCAACATACTCGTAAACTTTTTCCTGATTTCGTTCGTGATCTTCCCGGTTTCGGGGTTGCTGCCTCACGCCGAACTCTGGGCGATTGGCATCACAATCCTCGTGATCCTACTGGCTCTCAGTCCGGTGGCAGAATCCTACAATCGCAGAGCCTTCGGCTGTCGGAAGGCAACCACGGAAGAAATGGAGCAGATGCAAACGGCGTGGGATGAGGTCACACAGGCGGCTGCGGCGAAACTGCCGGAAGCCAAGCAACAATCCTACCAACCGCAACTCTTTGTCACGGATGAGGACTACCCCAACGCCTTCGCGATTGGATCCAAGACCGTGTGCGTCACATGGGGTATGTTAGCAAGCGCCGATACCGAAGAACTCGCGGGCATTCTTGGTCATGAACTCGGACACTTACGTCATGGAGACACGAAGATCCGGAGCATCGCCACGACGATGAATATGGTCGGCAACGCATGCATCTGGCTCGTGATGCTCGTGGTTCGCTTCTTCGACTGGCTCGGGCGACTATTCCAGTGGAGCGCGGCGGTGACTGGCGATGGCGACACGAGCCTTGCGATTGGGTTAGGTCGGGGCCTCCTGTGGCTGTTTGTCGCGATTCCAAAATTACTTATCTGGATTCTGAGTTGGCTGATACAGGTAGGCACATTGGCAGTGGGCCGCAAAGAGGAATACAACGCTGACCGATTCTCCCATGAAATTGGTTTTGGCTCAGGGCTTATCAGCGCACTTAGAAAAATGGCGGATAGCGATCCTCCGACGAGGGGCGTATGGGCCGCGCTAGGGCGCACGCATCCACCCACGGCGAAGCGGATTGAGAAGTTGAGGGCACTGGCGCTCGACGACGTCGCGGCCACGGTAGAACACTAAGTATCCTGGGCTGTCGGAGTGTGTCGCCGATAGCCCTCATTTTGTTTCGAAATCCACCAATGTTGGCGAATCGCATCCGCTATGCTGGAAGTACAAGAGGGACGGTGAACTCGTATGACAAAGCACACGTCGATACACAAAGCACAACTGCATCATGCGGCCCATGTCGCGTCGATTCACCACTCGACATGGCCTACGTGGTACAGCCAACTACAGCACACGCTGGTGCAGGTCCATAATGTCGCCCATTGGTGGGGGGCAGGCTTGCTCACCGTCGTTGCGCTTCCGATAGCGGGGTGGATTCTTCACTACCTGCTCTATGAGTTTCCCTGGTTTGATTCGGACAAGTGGACGGAGGGGGTGCGAGGCGTCGCGTTCTTTGCCCTGCCGACCAGTTACCTTCTGTGGTTCGCGTTGCCGTACGCATTCATCGAGATCGGCCTCGTAGCCGCATTGGTGGGGACTCTCGGATATCTTGCCATTCGGACCCTTGCCAGGCGGTACGTCAAAGTCGCCACGAAGTTCCAACAGCAAGCGGCGGCTGCGGGAGAGGCGGAGACGAAGAACCCGAACCTATTCGATGTCATTCGGGGCGGCCATTCTTTGCAACTGCATCGGGTGGCTCTCCCGTTTACCGGCGTACTCGAGGTCAAGATTTGGGCCGAGACCAAGGAAGCGGCACTGGCGCGTACCATTGAACTCACAAACCAGTATGGCTTTCGGTGTTCGCAAGACAAGATGTGCACCCAGTCGTCTCTTGACGTTCGTTATCACGAGCATGTATTCGATGGCGAGAAGTATCAGGGCAAGCTCAAGGACGTCCGGGTGTCCCATGTTGTGGACGACGAAGGGTAACGACGGGGCGCATCGAAGAAGACAAAGTTGGAAAATGGCTACTGGAGTAAGGGAAGGGAGAAATTTAGCAATGTCTCGATTAGATAAGACCCTACGCAGTATCAAAGACATTTTGGACGAGTTGGACATTTCCTTGCGCACGCCTTCTGGGACTGTCACCAAACAGAATCAACGACAGCAGAAGGAAGATAGGAGACGGGCTCAATTCAGTTTCTATCAAGAGTTGGATGGTCTCTTAAGGGACTTTGATGGGCAGGCATTGGATGTCCTTCGCGAATATGATTCCGGTGAGGGGTACTTGTTTCAAGACGCTCTCCAGCCGCTCGTCCTAGAGGGAGCACAGGCTCTGACCACAGGAATTAGTCGTTTGTTCGAATCTCAAAACCTCTGGTATATGGACGCCGAGACGAAGAGAAAGCTCGATGGATGGTTGCAGCAAGCGAAGGAAGAACTAACGCTCTATCAACCGGGAGCTTATGAAGACAATGATGATGACGTTACCGACACGGTCGCGATTATTCGACGCATGCATATCTTGTTTCAGGAGGTCCACAAGAAGATCATCGAATCGAATCCGTAAAGTAGTAGCTTGGTTGCGCAAAAAGATGGGGTTGCGGGATTACCGCAACCCTTTTTTTGTTGTACAGTGACCGCAAAAAGTGGCGCAAAGATGGCGCAAAACAACGATGAAAGTGTGATAGGGTCAAGGGTGAAGGAGGGGGAGTCCATTGGATAACCATCGTGTTCAACCAATCGTAGAGGTTCTTCCCTTAGGGCGCGGGTCCACGTCCACGGCGGACCTATTGCATGCCCTGTTTTCCAGCATCGCCTATATCGCAGAGTATGGTGAACCCATGGCCGAGGGTCATCTTCACCGCGTTGCAGTCTATACAAGATTTCTCGCGCAAGACGTGTTGGGGTGGCCCGAGCCGGAGGCGTCTCAACTGGCAAGTGCGGCTCTCTTGCACGATGTAGGGAAGGTGGCCGTGCCCACCAAAATCCTTGTCAAACCGAGCACCTTGACTCCACAAGAGCGGTTGGTCATGCAGGAACATGTCACATGCGGCTACGACCTTCTGCAACGCGTGGAAGCGAATTTCACCCACGTAGGCAGAGACTGGGTCCTATTTCAGTGGGCCAAAGAAGTGGCGCGGTCCCATCACGAGAACTGGGACGGGTCGGGCTATCCGGATGGACTTCGAGGGGAAGACATTCCTGTGTCCGCAAGGATCGTGAAACTTGCGGATGTCATCGACGCCCTGTTGAGTGCCCGTCCGTATAAGCGGCCTTGGCCGTGGCGGCAGATCCGCCATGAGTTGCTTCGTCTCGCCGGGGTTGAGTTTGAGCCGCGATTGGTCGGACGACTGTTGCAGAAAGAGCGGGAGTTTCTCGAGCACGTGAACGCCGTTCAGGGCGCAGAACTAGGGACGGTGGATCGGCCATGAAGGTGCGCAATCCCTTGAAAGTTCCCAAGGACAGCAAAGAGTTGTTCGGCTGGCTCGTGAAACTCTTGCTCGCGCAACTCGGTTGCGGCGGAACTCTGGGACTCGGAGTGTTGTTGCTCGCGTCGATGGCCTTGCTTGGATTCCTGATCGGGGACTATCAGGGCACGGGCAACGGTACGGTGAGTTCGGACGGACGAGGAATCACCTTGGATGCCCAAACGAGTGCCCAAAATGAAGCACTATTGACCTACTACAACGAACAGGCGGATGCCTGGCAACACGGCCTCTCGCAGACTCAGATCACTCAGGTACAGCAGCAAGGAGTGGACCTACCGGGGGCGGTGTTGCTGGCTGTGGGGAAGATGGAGAACAACATGACGCCTCCCAACGCCAGCCTGTACTACGGCTACCTTCAACCGACGTTCGTGTGGAGAACGTACACCGATGTGACCATCCACTACTCCACACCGAAGCCGAAGCTGAAACTCACAGGCGTCAAAAAGGCAGTTCCCCTGAAGAGTCACACGAAACGCACCGTCACCCGCACAACGGTCACGAGGCTGGAGTCAGCGAACACGTGGGATGGGATGTTGACCGACTCCTACAAATGGGTCACGTCGATGTCGGGCGACACGAAGAATGGCACGTACACTCGGCAAATTGTGCTGGACACGTCGCATCGAACCTACGACTGGTCGCAGGTGTGGGCGATGTTTCACACGCTGCCGAAAGGAACGTCGACCAAGACGCACCGGATTGCCGACACCAAGGACAATGAGCAGATGCTCGCTGGACTCATCGGGGCCGTCGACTACACCGTACCGGACCCCCATGTGCAACAGATGGTCGCCACGGTGCTCTTCCCCGATGGCACCCTCTTGCCGCAGGGAACGAGACCGGTGTCAGTCGCACCCGCCAACGGGAATGTGGTGGATGACGTGGAACGATGGAAGAAATACATCCAAGCGGCGTCCCAGCAGTACACCGTCCCCGCTGTGCTCATCGCTGGGGTCATGGCCCAGGAGTCCGGGGGAAATGAGACGGACGCGACGGGTCATGTATTGGAGTCGTCCGCGGGCGCGCTTGGACTGATGCAAGTCGAACCGAGCACGGCGGCAGGCATGACGCTGAATGGTGCCTATGTCGGAGTGAACGCTCTGTCAGACTTATCGAACGCCGTGACTAACATTGAACTGGGGTCGATGTATCTCTCCGAGCTCTATCACGAGTTTGGCGACAACGCCGAAGAAGCGGATTCGGCCTACAACGCAGGGCCGGGTGGGGAACAGGAAGCCCTTGCGCAAGGCTACACCATCGCCCAAAATGCTCAAACCGAAAACTACGTGGCCAACATTCAAGGTGCCTGGGTTCCTGCACTGCAGTCCGTCTTTGGCGCAGAGTAAACCTGAAAAATAATGGCGCAAAGTTGGCGCAAAAATGACAAAAATATGATGTAGCATCAAGAGGAAAGGTGGTGAGGGTCATGTTGTACTTCACGTTGCCGCACGACGTTCGAGAGCGATACGAAAACAGCGAATGGCTCGTCTATCAGAAGCAGATTGAGGAGACCGAATTTACCCCCGAGGACATCGTCGTGTTTTGGACGTGGTTGGTCCCGGACGCGGGTGAACGGATGACGTTGCTCCATCGGATTCGGCGCCAGGGCGCACGGGTCATCTATGTGGGGCCGAAGACCGAGGACACGGACGAGTTCAAGCGACGGCTGTGTTTCCTGCAGATTTACGACTTTCTCTTCATCGACCACGAAATCGTCCTAGCGGGGTTGGACCGACTGATCGAGCATCCGAGAACGGCGTCGGATGTGCGGGAATATCTGTCCGAAGAAGAGCGACAGGGGCTCGGGGAAGCACCAAGCGTCGTCGATGTGGTGGACTCCGAGGGGACACCCACGGAGCGCACAGGGGAGGACGACAGCGAGCCACAGCCGCAAGGACGCAAACGTCGTGGATGGATGCGGCGGCGCAATGAGACCGTCGAACCCGTCATCCAACTGATTCAACCACGCCTCATCGCCGTGGTGGGCCTATGGCCGCGAAGTGGGGTGTCGACTCTGGCACAACTCATCGCGAAGCTGTTCGTCGAGCGCATGCCGCCAAACACCGTCAGTCTCGTCGAACATCCCAATCAATGGCCAAGGATGTGGGAGTACTTCCAATTGGACGAGCATCGCGCCATGGGGAATTACATGCATTGGACGGAGGATGGGGTGGGCACGACCATCGACGTGGACGGGGTCAGTCTCGTGCCACTCCCTCCTGGAGACGACAAGCCTGCGCGAGGGGCAGAAGCGAAGATGATGCCGTATCTCATGCGTCAACTGCGACGTCCCATCACCGTGCTCGACTGCGGGCAAAACACACGGGAAGACCTGCTTTTCAGCATGGTGGACCGTCTGGTGTGCGTCGTGGACTGTGACCCCACGTATCTGGCCGTGGACGAACTAGGTAAGCGATACGAGTCCTTGGTGACGAAATACAGTGGCCGCATGATGACG
>JAJZAV010000013.1 GCA_021799255.1 Bacillota bacterium | reverse complement strand
CCACATGAGTAAGGGGCTAATGATGAATCCGCCGCCAATTCCAAGCATTCCGCCCACGAAGCCCGCCGCTCCCGCCACGATGGCACCAATGATGGCGCGCTCTGCAAAGGGCAGCATCTGTTCGGGTTCGGATTTGTTGGCCACCGAGAGCGTTCGAATGGCCGCAACCAGAACCATCACGGAAAACAGAATCAATAGCAGGTGATTCGGAACGTAGGGGGCAACCATGGCACCAATTGGCGCGAAGATGAGCGCGCTGATGGCCATGGGCAACCCGCCCTTCCAATCTACCAAATGCTTTCTGCTAAACGGGATGAGGGCAATCAGGGTATTGAGTCCATTCAGAAGGAGCCCGAGCGGGATGACGACATCTTTGAGCCCGAAACCAAGCCAGTGAAAGATGGGGACATACAACATGCCCCCACCTAACCCCAGCATGGCAAACACCGCAGAAACAATCAGGATGAGCAGCGCTGCCACCCAAACCATGGTTCATCGCCGTCCTTACCGATGGACTCGCGCAGAGAAGCACGTCTGACAGAGGAGATGGCCATGGAGTTCCTTCGCGTACTCGGTGACCACCATTTCGTTGCAATCCGCGCACTGGACTGCGTTAAACGACTCGGTCGCCTTGGTTACGGGGTAGTTCTCGAACGTGCGAACATCGAACATGTCGTGCCAGTCGTGGGTGACTACGTCTTCGATGAGCGGATCGACATCCTTCGGATCCAGTTCGAACGGAGGAACTCCACGTTTGCGTTTTTCGAAGAAAGGCATCTCTAAACACATCTTCATGCGGTCGTACTTCGCGCTGACCCGCACTGCCTTCTTCGTTTTGGGATCCACGAGCGTGAGGGCGAATTTGCCCAGGGGATCCTTCACAATGTTCCCTTTGCCGAAGGTGCAACCCGTCGCAAACTGAACGCCATCCGCGAAGCACCCGGAAAAGTGATGGTCGCCAATTTCTACAATCGCTTTGAGTTCACCGCCCCCACGGGCCCGTTTCACACCCAGAATGTCCATCGCCAAATGAGCTGCGCGCAGACCTTGTGGCATGGCTGGACACTTGTGTCCATGGAAATATTGAGCCGCGCGAAGTTCGTCTTCGGTAATCTCTGTTTCCTTGTCCAACTGAACTGACATGGGTCATCCATCCTTCCAACGGTTCTGCTAGTGCGTTGTTGGCCTTTCACGGTTGAGGCTGCAAGGACCGAATCAGGGCAGCCTTGCGATCCGGGTGAAGTGCATACACGGTGAACTTGCCATCCCTGCGTGAAACGATTACACCGCCACGTTCCAGCATCTGCAGATGATGAGTCATTGTGGATGACGGGACGGACAGCGTGTCCACCAGATGGCACAAGCAGAGGTCTGTCACCGCCAGCAAAGCGACGACCCGCAGGCGAGTTGTATCCGCCAGCGCTTTATAGAATTGGGCCACTTCGGACAGTGCTTTCTCATCTGCCAGCACGGTGAATTCTGTGAGAGCCTGCTGATGTACGGTCTTCAGTTCTTGAGGAGATAGCATCGACCAGCCTTGGGAGATGCCCTCTGCCTTCATTTCGCAATCCTCCCTCCGTACGCTGATTCGAGACAACGCAACTATAAAACTAAGTTTCTAGTTTTGTAATGGTGAAAACAGACCGTTTTTCAACCTAGTCCGAAATGACTCCCCCAGTGAAATCCGAAAAAACATTTCTTGATGGCCCTTGCAATGTCGGAGACGTCGCAATAACATATAATCAAATTCTTATATAATAATGATACAATGTTTTCGGGGGACTTCGGGTCCAAGTCGTCCGTTGCTGCGGCTGTTGATTTCCAGTCGACTCGGCGTAATCCGGATCCGATGACATGTCCGACGAAAAATCTGCTGGAGGTGAACGAGCAGGATGACGGAATCGTTTGAGGCCACTGCGGAAATCTACAAATCTCTGGCGGATAGGACCCGCCTGCATATGCTGGCGTTACTGTCTAACAGAGAACTTTGTGTTTGCGAATTTGTGCCCATATTGGGCCTGTCCCAGCCTGCCGTTTCTCAACATCTTCGCCGGTTGAAGCACGCAGGCTTAGTGAAAGAGCGAAAGACCGCCCGTTGGGTTTTCTACTCTCTCCAAGAGTCGGGATTCCCGCTCCTGCAGGACATCGTGCACCAGTTGCCCGATGTATCCGAAGATCTAGCGCGGCTGGAGGCTCTGGGTCAGCGAGTTCAATGCAATCTCTAGACAGGTGCACATGGCGGGCACCGCATCCGCATGCCGTGTAAGTGTGCCGGCTTCGGCCTACGTCGGCTCTAGCCATTCTGATAAAACGTTACGACTGAGGATAGGGATTAACAACATGGTTTATCTTGCTGTGGCCATCTTTCTTCTGACGCTCACCTTCGTGATTTGGCAACCAAAGGGTCTGTCCATTGGCTGGAGTGCGCTGGGGGGCGCCGTACTCGTTCTGTTGTTCCGGGTCGTTTCTTTGCACGACGTGGTGGAAGTGACTCGAATCGTTTGGGATGCCACGCTGGCGTTTGTCGCCATCATCATCATTTCCACGATTCTCGATAAGGTCGGATTCTTTGAATGGGCAGCGCTTAAAATGGCGCACGCGGCCGGCGGGAATGGGCAAAAGGTATTCCTTTTCGTCACTGTTCTTGGCGCCATGGTCGCCGCGTTTTTCGCCAACGACGGAGCCGCCCTTATTTTGACGCCGATTGTGCTGGAGAAAGTGCGACTGTTAAAATTCGATCCGAAGAGGATGCTACCCTTCATCATGGCCAGCGGATTTATCGCCGATACGACGTCTCTGCCGCTTGTCGTGAGCAACCTGGTCAACATCGTCTCGGCGGACTTTTTCCATATTGGATTTCTTGACTACGCCCTGCACATGATTGTCCCCGACTTGTTTTCGTTCGTCGCGAGCGTAATCATGCTCTTCCTCTTTTTCAGACGGGACATTCCCAAAGTCTACGATCCCGCTCAACTTAGCTCACCCAGAGATGCATTGGCCCACGAAGGGATGTTTCGTATTTCGTGGGCAATCTTAGGTGCCCTTTTGCTGGGATACATCGCAACGCAGTTGTTTCACATTCCCGTGTCTCTCGTGGCGGGTGTCATTGCCATCGTCTTCCTGATCACGGGATCCCGGACGGGAGTGATTCAGCCTTGGCGTGTTATCCGCGAGGCGCCCTGGGCGATTGTCGTGTTTTCCATCGGGATGTACGTCGTGGTGTACGGACTTCGGGACGCCGGTTTAACGACAGTGCTCGGGCACTTGATTACCGCTTCGACATTAGCTGGGGGGTATGCCGCAACGCTGGGGATGGGGTTCATCGCCGCCATTCTCTCTAGCGTGATGAACAACATGCCAACCGTGATGATTGACGCGTTGGCCATTCACTCGACGCACATCTCAGGGATGATGCAGCAGGCACTGGTTTACGCCAACGTCATTGGCAGCGACTTGGGACCGAAAATTACACCGATTGGCTCTTTGGCTACGTTACTCTGGCTCCATGTGCTCGGTAAGAAGGGGATACGAATTTCCTGGGGACAGTATTTCAAAACGGGCATCGTGCTGACCTTACCGGTCTTGTTCGTAACGCTTTCAGGGCTCTATCTGTGGATGCAATTCGTACAGTAGAAAATTTGAGGGAGAGATGATGACTTTGAAAAAGCCTATCATTTATTTTATCTGTACAGGCAATTCGTGTCGCTCGCAAATGGCCGAGGGCTTTGCCCGTCGCTTTGCAGGAGACAAAATGGTGGTGGTCAGCGGCGGTATCGAAGCACATGGGTTGAATCCGAGGGCGGTTCAAGTCATGAATGAGGCCGGCGTGGACATCGCGAACCATACCTCTGATCTCATAGACAGCGACCTTTTGAATCAATCCGATTACGCCATCACATTGTGTGGAGACGCATACGACAGGTGTCCGGTAACGCCCCCAAACGTCACCCGCTTGCACTGGGGATTAGAGGACCCGGCGCGAGCGACGGGCACCGAAGAGCAGGTCATGAACAAGTTTCGAGAAGTTCGGGATGCGATTAAGGAACGCGTTCGGAGTTTTGTCGAAGAACTCGGAATCAAACCATAAATCAATCTAGGTCTCTTTTTGGACAGAATATCCTGTTACTGGAACCCACTGTCGTTAACAAGGGGTCTCGTGTAAACGGGACCCCCTTTATGCTGCTTCTGTTACATGACGATAGGGGTATACCCATCCTTCACGTAGGTCGCGATGCTCGGGTGACCGTTGATCTCGTTGAGGCGGGGAATACCCGTAGCCAATACGGTTTCCTGGACGCCCATCGCCGTAGAACAAAATTCGCATATTCCGGCGATGACCCCCAACTCTTTGAGCTCAAGGTAAAGCTTATGCGTTGGGCGCTCGGTGTTGGTGGCGATATTGGCTAACGATTTTACGCCGGCTCCATCAAAGATTAACTTGACTTCAATCCCCGCTTCATGAAGTTCCTTCGCATATAGCAGACTATGGGCTGCCTTGGCGCCCTCATCCTCCTTCGCGTGAACGAAGATCACAAACTTCTGGCTCATCGGATGACTCCTCCTTTGTTCACACCCAATATACCCAACGGGGTAATCGAATGCTCAAAGGACATCATACCAGCCATGATTTGCAGATGCCAATTTGCTCTCCAGGCGGGGCGTCGGCCCGAGTAAAATTCCTCACAACGACATCGTGTCACCTTCCTCCAAGTAACGTCGTCTAACACTAAAGAACTGGAGTAGTGAGGCGAAGGATGTGACAACGTTGGTTTACGTCTGTGCAATGTCCGTCTTAAGTGCCGGCCGACTATGGTTAGGCTCGCAAACAATGGGAACTCTGTCGCTTGAAGAAAAAACTCCGCCCGTTCATTTGTCGATGATTCAGATGGCCAACAGTCGGACAGGATGGGGCGAAATTGACACTGGGAGTCATACGGGAATTCTGTCTACGAACGACGGGGGAGTACGGTGGAAAGTAGCCGTCAGGGTGCCAAGCTATTCGCCCATAGAACTAGGCAACAGTGGGGCGGCTTGGTATGCGACGGAAACGAGCGGACGCACGCCGTATGCGCGCGTTCACTTCACCAAAGATTGGGGTCGGCACTGGTCGGTGTCCAATCCGTTACGTCTCCCTTCGGGTCGCTCAGACCGGCTTCAACTGTCGTTTGCCGCAGGGCGGAAACACGGGTGGATGACGGTCTCTGCGGGAGGGATGAATAGTGCACAGACTCTTCAGGTGTGGAATACGAACGATGGGGGAGCGAAGTGGAACCTGCGTTCGAATGAGAACCCGTCCGATTTCCTCCTTGGATTTCAGAATTCCTTAGCCGGCTGGGCGGAGTGCTCACACGCAGGATCGCCTGTTGCAGCGGCCTTGGCACCTCCGAAGTCGTCCCAGTCAACTTCTTTGCAGCCAGCGCTGTACCGCACGGTGGACGGGGGACGCACTTGGCAGCCTCAATATTTACCTGTGCCCGCGAATCTTGTTGCACACGCTGGCCTCGCTTCTTTAACAAACATGACGTGGTTCGGCCGCACCGGCTTTATGGAATGCTCGTTCGCAAGTGACCGATTACCGTACGAAAAGTGGGGGTTGTACTCGACGACCGATGGGGGCGTTCACTGGTCTCTGCACATCGTGAACGGTGTTTCAAACAATTACGGCGACCACATGCACGACGTCACGTTCGACATCGCTGGTCCGAAAGACCTGTGGGAAACCATCACCCAAGTGTCGGCAACCTTGAACGGACCCTATCGATCAAACTATACGATGCTTTACCACTCTGAAGGGATTAACCAACCGTGGAAAGAGGTCGGCAAGACCCCGGTCCCTCTCTCCGATGTTCAATTCGTATCTCCTCGCATGGGATTCGGGTTAACTTCAACTGGGGCGCTCTATCGTACAACCGACGGAGGCCGCATTTGGCGACTCACCTGATGCCTTCGCCTGAGGAAACTTCTCATTCGTGTTACAATATAGGGGTTCTCTATATCCTGGATAACCTAAGGGGGTGGATCCGAGCTTCCCGTCCGGCCTAATCTCACAACTGGATAAGGAGGAGAGTAACCTGTGATAGGCTACATAATTCACGCGCTGCTTGGCATATTCGCAATCATGAACCCTGTCGGAAACGTCCCCATATTTTTATCCCTCACGGAAGGCTATGACGTCGATAGACAACGAAAGACGGCGCGCAAGGCGGTTCTTATAGCCTTTTTAATCATTATGATATTTCTAGTGTTGGGGCACTACATTTTCCAGCTGTTCGGAATCACAGTAAGTGCGTTTCGCGTGGTGGGTGGCATTTTGATATTTGGTATCGCCTACAATCTCATTCAAGCGAAGCCGTCTCACGCTCACGCGCCCCGCGAAGAAGAACACGAGGACAGCGCAAACAAAGATGACATCTCCGTAACCCCGCTTGCAACGCCGCTGATTGCTGGCCCGGGTACAATTGCAACCGTTATGGCCCTTGCAGGAGGAACCAGTTTAATTAAGGATTCGATATCCGTCTTCATCGCCGTTGTTATCGTAATGGCGGGAACCTATGTGATTTTGTATTATTCCGGGTTCATTGGGAGGCACTTAGGGAAAACGGAGATGAACGTAATCACGCGCTTAATGGGGTTACTCCTCGCCATTATCGCGGTTCAGATGGCGGTGTCTGGTTTAGACAAACTCTTCCCAGGATGGCTTCACACCTAAGAGTAAGTCGGTGCGCGATGGCACATCCACTAAGGGGGATGGCGCACTCAGCCCTTAAAGCGGGTTGTGTCGCTAAAGGCTAAAACCTGCTTTAAGGGCGGATTCACCATGTTGGAATTCGAATCGGTTCGCAAGACAGTCAAGAGCAGTGCCTGACGCTCCGGAGCTGTTGTTCATCCACGTCCATCGCATTCCAATCGGGGCGACCGTACCAGTATCCTTGCTGCCAATCGTAGCCGAGCGCAGCCAATACCTTGGCTTCGGCCTCCGATTCGACGCCTTCTGCAAGCATGGTCGCGCCGATGGCAGTACCTTCACGGTGAATCTGGCGCGCCACTTCCCTTTTTGTCGCGTCCGTGTCAATCTGGGTCACGTACTTCCTATCGAGCTTGACAATATCCGGCTGAAGTGCGCGAAGCATCCCTGCATCGTTAAAACCTTCTCCGAAGTCATCCAGTGCGCAACGGAAACCCGTATTTCGGTAATACGACAGAATTCGGTCAAGGTGGCTCGTATCTTGGACCTGGTCCGTCTCGACGACTTCAAACACAATTCGCCGTCGATTGATGGATAGCTTGTCCACGGTCGCAATTGTCGTCGCAAGGCAATGTTCTGGTACGTATATGGACGTCGGTACGAAATTTACGAAGACGAGCGTATCTTGTCTCAATGCCTGACTCGCTTCAATCGCAGCCATTCTGCAGGCTCTGTCCAGGCGGAACAACTGAGATTGATTTCGTGCCGCCGCATACAGTTCACCCGGAGAAATGATGGAACCGTCCTCACGCAGCCCACGGGCCAGCATTTCAAAACCAATCGTTTTTGCGTGCCTGACGTCTACGATAGGTTGTTTCATCATTCGGATACGGCCGAATCGAATGACATCGTCAATCCACAGATCTGGTTTTGTGGATTTCAACTCTTGCCACGATAAGGAAGCCACAGGCGTGATGATACCCGTTGGAGAAGCGTTTGCGAAAGTTAATCCCCAGGACTCCACCTCGTAAAACTCTTCCCAATACGGCAGACAGTCATAGGCGTATTTCAGTTCAAACCATGCTCTGTGCTCATCCAGTGGTCGCGAACAGTGGGCAAAGTCCGCAACGATGGCTCGCTGAATCTTTAAGCAGGTTGTGGCATCAGGAAAAGTAATCACAAGGCCCTGCTCTCCCGCTCCGCAAGCGGGACAGTTTGCGTGGTCTTCCATGGACTTTCCTCCCGTTGGAACGACGAATGGTGCAACGGCACGTTGCAAACTCTTCCTCACAAACGCCAATACAGTCTAGCATACCTGAGGTAGAGAAGATTCTCTCATATGAATGTACGAAAAGTGTGATTCGGCCTCAGGTGGATATCTCTGTCCTGCATCCATCGACTATGGTCCGATGTAGGCGAATCGATGGCTCTGTTCTATACTCTCTCTCGTCGCGAAACGGGTAGACAAATTCATACCGGTCAGGGTATGGTTGATGGGTAGACGCGACATCAAGCACAGGGTGCGCAGAATTCTTACATCAAGAATTGGTGGTTTTGCAAAGTGAATCTTCCGATGAAAGCAGCCGTCTCATCTATCTTCGCCGCCACTCTTATCGCAGCGTATGCGACTCCGCCCGTAACGACTGCAACGTTCGAGTTCAAGACCGTTCCAACGACGGTGCACTCCGTCAAAACCACACGGCCCCGAGTCGAGAGGAAATCGACTCCAACCATGACATCGGACGGTTTTCTGCGCGTGGGCACAAAAGTCCCCAACTTCGATATGCAGATTCTTAACCGAAAAGGCAAAACGTCTCTCAAACAGCTGCTAGGCAAGAAACCGCTCATCATCAACGCGTGGGCGTCCTGGTGTCCTCCCTGTCAGTTGGAGGCCCCACTCTTGGAAAAGGCATGGAAGCAATACTCGAAAAAGGTCACCTTTATCGGGGTCAATCTCACAAGGATTGACAGCGTTTCTGGTGCCAGAAAGTTCGTCAAAAAGTATCATATCTCCTATCCGGTGCTTCTAGACACAACGGGGCACTTTTGGCAGTCGTACATGGTCATCTCCTACCCCACGACGTTCGTCGTGAGCAAGACGGGGAGACTCTTGTTTGCCTATCAGGGAAGTCTGACGGCCCCACAAATCCAAGAACTTGTGAAGGTGGCTGAAAAATAGCACTGCTACGCTCATCATGCCTCATCCAAGTGGTAAGCTACTCTTTAACAGGGTATATCGGTCGATGGTATGAAGGGGATGAGAGTGGACAACGCTTGAGTCGTGTTCACCATTGACGTTCCATGAGGAGGGGTCCATGCATATGCCATGGCAAGATTATCTGGACAAGGAACAGTCCCGTTTTTTGGACGAGCTGATTGAATTCCTAAGCATCCCGAGCATTTCTACCATCCCAGCCCAGAAAGGTGAGGTCCGCCGCGCCGTCGAGTGGGTGCAAAACCGCTTGAAGCGGGCCGGATTTAGGGACGTCCGGATCCTCGAAACGGGGGGCCATCCCGTCGCTTATGCGCAGTGGCTCGAGGCCGAGGGCGCGCCGACCATCCTCGTCTATGGTCACTGCGATGTCCAGCCTGTCGATCCGCTCTCCTTATGGGACTCTCCCCCCTTTCAACCGACCATTCGCGGTGGGTGCATCTACGCGAGGGGCGCTTCCGACATGAAGACGAGCGTGCTCACCGTCATGGCGGCGTGTGAAGCGTGGCTCCAAGGGGAAGGTCGGCTTCCCATCAACGTGAAGGTGCTGGTGGAGGCGGAGGAGGAAATCGGATCGCCCAATTTGGAGAACTTCGTCCTTGAGCATAAGGACCTCCTCGCCTGCGATCTCGTGGTTTCGGCCGACTCGGGGCAAAGCGACGAGGGCCCCACGCTTCCGTACGGGAATCGCGGGCTCGTCGGGCTGCAAATCGACGTGACGAGCGCGAAAACGGACCTGCATTCGGGCACGGGCGGTGGGATTGCGCCCAACGCAAACCATGAGCTCATCCGGCTACTGAATTCGATGCGGTCCGAGGACGGCACGATTCGCGTCAAAGGATTCTACGACTCTGTGGCGGGCCTTACTTCGGACGAAAAGGCGCGCATCGCGGCGGGCGGGGATTGGGTCACCGAGTTCGCGAAATACGCCGGCATCAAAAAGATCATTGGAGATCCGCGTTTCACGCCTGCAGAGCGCGCCGTGGCTCGACCGACGCTCGAGGTGAACGGGATGTGGGGCGGGTTCCAGGAGGACGGCATTAAGACCGTGATCCCGAGCGAGGCTCACGCCAAAGTGACCTGCCGATTGGTGCCGAATCAGACCCCTGACGAGGTGTACGCACTGCTTGAGGCTCACATCAAGAGCCACGCCTCGGACGCGGTGTCCGTCAACCTCACGCGCCTGCCCGGTTCCGCGCTACCGTACCTGCTTTTGCTCAATCATCCTGGTGCAAAGGCTTCCATTCGCGCTCTGAAGAGGGTTTACCGCGGCAAGGAACCAATCCCGACGAGGTCTGGGGGCACCGTGCCGTTTCTTGGCATGATGCTGCAGCATCTAGGAGTTTACACCGTCTCCTTCGGGTTCTCGGGCGACAACGAAAACATTCACGCGCCGAACGAGTTCTTCAAGTTGCCGAACTTCCCGCTCGGGCAACGAGCATTTTGCGCGCTCTTTGAGGAACTCGCACGGATGTAACGGATGTAACGGATGAACACGGGGGAGGACTCGTCTTCCCCTGTGTTCAGTTGTCACTCGACGGCCTGCAACAGCCGCTCGGCATTCGCGCGAACGAGCCAGGTGGAGAGCACGTTCCCGATGGCGAACACCAGCAACATGATGACGTAGAGCAGCGTGTCCGACAAATGCAGGCCGGCGCGCAACCAAATCGTGAGCGCGATGAGCGCGCCCGACAAGGCCATGGAGCCCCAGATGAAGATGAGAACACGCAGCCCGCGAATGGCCTGTTGTTCATTCGTCCAGTCCAGTACTGGACTTTGCATATCCATCCACAGCATGACGCCATTGAGGGCATGGAACCCAAGGACACCGAGGACAGCTGAGAGCGCGACAGCGGGCCAAGGAATGGAGAAAGTCGCCTCCAGGATAACGATGACGATAGCAGGCAGCAGCGAAATAAGGTCGGCCAGCAGCCACTTCGCTCGCACCCACTCCCTGATCGGGATGGGAAGCGATTTGACGTAGTAAAATCTCGCACCTTCCCTGGTAAACGACGTGCCAGCTACGAGGTTGAAGCTTCCGAGCATCGTCATGAGGCAAGCCGCCCCAATCGAAAACTCCGCAAGATAGGACCCCACGTTCACTGAACTCATGGACTTCGACGCGGTAAAGATCATCACGACGAGCATCGTGATAATGGAGGAAAACGCACGGAGCGTGAAAGTCGGAGAGCGAAAGAACTGAAGGACTTCCGTAGCAAACAGGGTCCTGCCGAGGGCGCGTGCCGGTAGCGCATAGGCGGAATTGGGTGGAACCGAAAGAGCCTGATCCGCAGTGGCGCCTGCCTCTTTGAACGGAGGGGGGCCGAGTGTGTTTTTTGTGACGCCAGACACGTGGGACCCTCTCAAGGGTGCACCCCGGCGCGATACTTCTCCCGACCCAATATAGCCTCTGAGAAAGAGAGTATTCGCGAGGAACAGGAGCGCGATTGCTAGCGCAGCGGTGAACAAAATACTCCATGCCCAGTTTGTGAGCCCGCCGGACAACGAGGGCGAGGTGACGGCCTTGGCCTCCCAGACGCTGGGCGGAAAGTACCGACCGATTTGATGCAAGAGTCCGTCCGGTTTGGTCAGGAGGGTGGCGAGAGCACCCGGAGTTCCGTATTGCCGGAAAGCCTGGCTCCGGCCAATGAGCCTTATCGCGATGTACGCAATAATGACAGCAAATCCGCTGACGTAACGGATTTTGTCCCTCGCGCTCCCCACGTTCGTCACTCTCATCAGGAGAATGGAGACGATGAACGCGATGAGGAGTGGGACCACGGAGACGATGATGTACATCAGGACGAGCGAGACCCATACGCCAACGGATCGTTGATGGACGCCGTAGGCCGCGAACGCGGGCCCGATGAGGGGCAACGATATGATAAGCTGCGAAATCCACAAGGAAACGAATCGGGCCGTTAGGATCATCCAAGGCGGAATCGGCAGGGAAATAAACTTGTCAAGATCCGTAGCAAAGAACGCGATGGAGACGGCCGCGAGCAAACCGTAGAAGAGCGAGAAAAGCTGTGCGATGACCACGGACATGCCAATCTCGGCGGACGCCTGATGGATGGAAGCCAAGATGGCGTACAGTTCGTCTGAAGCTCGGTACAGGGAATACGCTAATGGCATGAAGGCTAGTAATACGATGAGGTAAGTGGCCCACGTTCCGATGCGTCCTCGTCCCAGTCGACCACCGCGCGCGCTCGTATTGCCCGTAAGTCGGACGAGGGTGATGAACATGCGTAATGTCACTGGGCCGTCAACTCCAGAAACAGACTTTCCAAGGAAGAATCGCCGCCGCCCTTCTGTTGCCTTAATTCGTCTATCGTCCCCGAAGCGAGAAGTTGACCATGGTTAATGATCAGAACCCTGTCGCAAAGGCGCTCGGCCACCTCGAGCACGTGCGTCGAGAACAGAACAACCTTCCCCGTATCGCAGTGCTGACGCATGGTTTCCTTCAGTGTGTGGGATGATTTGGGATCCAGGCCGACCATCGGTTCGTCGAGGATCCAGACATCGGGATTGTGAATGAGCGATCCGATGATGGTCACCTTCTGCTTCATGCCCCGAGAGTACCCAGAAAGCTTATCGTTGAATGCATCTTCCAAGTCGAATCGGGCAAGGAGTTCCGGGATCCGCCGTTCACGTTCTTCTTTGGACACCTTAAACACGTCTGCCATAAAGCGTATGTACTCGCGGCCGGTCAACCGACCAAATGGTTCGGGAGAGTCCGGAACGTAGCCAATGATTTGTTTCACTGCGAGCGGGTTCTTTTGAACATCGATGTCGTTCACCAGGACGTGTCCAGAATCCGGACGAGTTAGGCCCACGGTCATTTTAATCGTGGTGGTCTTTCCGGCCCCGTTGGGTCCGAGGAATCCGACGATTTCTCCTGGGTTTACAGTAAAACTGAGGTTGTTGACGGCGGGCGTGGGGGATTTCCCGTAGCGTTTGGTCACCTGTTGATACGAGATCATGGTATCTCCTCCGCGTATAGTGTGAGCAAGAGACCCGCATGGACTGGCCGTATTTTCGGCATCTCGCCCGATTGAGATGAAACGATTTCCAATCCATACTATACCGTAGTGGGACTCTTAAGGGAGAGGAATTGTGTGAAAATGTCCTTGGGGAATTCCTTGCGAGAGAGGTGCAATTTATGGTGCGAGTGCTGTTCTTGTGTCTAGGCAACATCTGTAGATCTCCGATGGCCGAGGCCGTTTTTCGGCAAATGGTCCGGGAACGGGGGTTGCAGAACGAGATTGAGATTGACTCAGCGGGGCTGGGGGATTGGCATGTGGGAGATAAGCCCCATCGAGGAACGAGGGAAATCTTGGACCGTTACAAGATCCCGTACGATTCCATCTACAGTCGACAAATCACTTCCAAAGACCTTGCCGATTTCACGTATATCGTGGCGATGGATGAAGACAACATCGAAGGACTAAGCAGGGTAGGAAAGACACCCTCTGCGCGCGTCTTTCGATTGCTGGACCTCGTCGACGAAGCGCAGGAGAAGAACGTTCCAGATCCGTACTTCACGGGAAATTTCGACGAGGTTTATCGCCTCGTTCGCGTTGGTTGCGAGCGCCTGCTTCAGAAGATCATTGCTCATCATGCACTGTCGCAAAACTCTGGGAACTAGGGGCGAGCCAGCGGATAAAAGGGATTGATCATAGACTCGATTGGCTGGTCATTCACGTATCCGCGCCGGGACGCTTCCTGGAAGGGGCGGCTTGAGGCCCGGTTCTCGCAAGGTGATGGGCATGAGACTTGGAGTGGGACGGCGGTGAAGCTGCGTGGAAAGCACGATACGGTCGCGCGTGATGGACGTATGAGACGCAGCCTAGTGGCAACAAAAGTCTTACAGGAATAGGGTAACCGGATAACGAATAACCGAGCTAAGAACTTTAGATGGACTGGGATTTTTCGAGGAGGTATGAAGGTCATGGGCTTTTTTGACACGCTGAGGCGTGCGGCCGAAGGAGTCAGCCAGGACGGTCAGTACGAGAACGATCATCACTGTCCCCGTTGTCAAGTCTCCATGCAATACCACGGGGCGCACGCCATCCGAACGGGAGGTCTCAGCCGAGGCGCCGGATTGGTGACCGATTTTCTGCTCGGCGGGCGAGATGAAGGCTTTCTCGATACCGCGCTCGAGCGAAATGTTGCGGTGCACGTATTTGTGTGCCCGCAGTGCGGATCCGTTGACTTTGTAAACGATCCGCAGCACGGATTTTAGATCATCCTCAAGGTTTTCGAGCGCAATTTCCTATCCTCAATGTCTACGGCGCTCACTCTGGGCGCCGTTTGTGTTGACAATAGAGCTTTGACCGTGTATTCTCAATTCATAAAAACTTACAAATAATAAGTAAATATAAATATGCGAGTTGCGGGGCGGAGATCATCCGTTTCTAGCAAAGGAGGATCCATCATGCTTCCATCGCTGTTCATTGCGCACGGTGCTCCACTCTTAGCCATTGAAGACAACGAGTACACCCAATTTATTCGCGGGCTTGGCGACACGCTTTCCCGACCAAAGGCCGTCGTCTTGTTCTCGGCCCATTGGGAGGCTCCCGTACAAAAAGTAGGGGACGTTTTGCGGTACGAAACGATTTACGATTTCGGGGGATTTCCCGATGCGCTGTACCAGATACAGTATCCGGCGAGCGGGGATCACGCATTGGTTGAGGAGATTACGAGTCTCTTCGAAGCGAGCAACATGAGCTATGAACGTGACACAAAACGGGGTCTCGATCACGGTGCATGGGTCGTCCTTCGCCTCCTCTTTCCGAAGGCTGACGTTCCTGTGATTTCCATGTCCGTCAACTCGCGACTCTCTCCCAAGGAGCAGTACAACATCGGCAAGTCGCTTCGCTCCCTCCGGGAGAATGACGTTTTGATTGTGGCCAGCGGCGGGACGGTGCACAACCTGCGCATGCTCCTGTGGGACGCGGAAGGCGCCACCGATTCCGCAGTTTCATTCGACGATTGGCTGCAACATCGACTCGAGGCGTGGGATTTACCTTCGCTCTACGAGTATCGGCAACTTGCTCCGCACGCAGATTACGCCGTACCGGTGTATGGAAACGAACATTTCATCCCGCTGTTTTACGCGATGGGTGCCGCGGACGATGCAAGGAGAGCCACGCTGCTTCACCGCAGCTACCGATATGGCAGCTTGAGTCACAGCATTTGGCAATTCGGCTGAAGCGAGACGTGGTACTCTTCAATCTTGCTCATCGACAGAATTCATGTCGAGACTATCCGTGGGTTTTGTCAAGTGATCCGTGAAATTGTGTTTCCTGATCCGCCATTCGCCTTCGTAGGCAAGCACGTTGATGCACGCGTTGTCAATCAGCGTTTTGCCCGTGCCGATGTCTCCATTCGACACGACCGATAACAACGCGTTGATGGTCGCCCCGTGTGACACCATCAACGTTCTTTGGTTACGGTAATTGGACAATGCGTGATCCAGAATAGAGGTCACTCGGCGGGTCAGATGATCCCAAGGCTCCTGACCGGGGATAAACCCGTCCGGGAACCGGATGGGAACTTCGGATCTGACCATTCCGGACGCGGCCCCCATGTCTCGCTCGATGAGCAAATCGAGCGTCACGAGAGGCATGGGGCGAGTTAGATGATAGTTGATGAGGTGCGCGTTTCTTCTGGCTCGGGCAAGCGGGCTTGTAAGGATTGCGTCCCAGTGAAACCTCTTGAGATAGGTTCCGGTAAGGGACGCCTGGTCCTCCCCTGTTTCGTTCAGGTCGATGTCTTCCCTACCCTGCAGTTTGCCCACCGCATTCCAATCGGTCTCTCCGTGTCGAACCAAGCATATTGTGGTGATGGACAAACCCTCCATTTCATCCATGCGTTGTTGATGGGTGACGTCATTATATCAATGAGCGCGGCAATGAGCTATACCAATGCTCCCCGATTGGTCCGGTTGGAATCAGGATACGGAAGAAAGATGCAATCTATCGGAAATCTTGTATATAATGGGATTGTGGAAAGAGGCGTTGCATGGTGTAGAGAAGCGGCGGACTTGTGTGGAAATTCAGCGGGGCCTCGGCGTGGAACTCTTCTCGCCTTTGTTCGCGACAGCCAGTTTCTTTCACCGCTTCCCTCCTCCTCGACACAGCCCTGTGGGAGGATTACAAATGGCCGGAATTCGTCAGGTTATCAGCACGCTTACTAGCGAAGGCAAGGAGTTAATGGGCCCGGACGTACTGGCCTACCACTACCCGGATAACAACATTTTGAACGGATCGTTACTCACGGTGGAGAGTAATCACTTTGCGGTCCTCAAATCTCGAGGGGCCATTCTGTCCGTGTATGACACGGGTCAATACGTGATTCAGACCCCCGACAGGCCCATCATCGGCGCATTCCAACAGGCGTTTTTCGGGGGCAACAGCCCTTGGCAGTACGAGGTCATATACATTAACCGCGCTAAGTTAATCCTTGAGGTGGAGGGCATCGCCTACTCCAAAGAGATGGCGGAAATGGGCTATCACGTGAGTTGCTATGTCCACGTCGACTCGAAGGACGATGCGTTAAAGCTGGTTCAGCACATGCCCATCGCGGGGCACTACGTGTCCATGAAGGAAGTGAACTCCTACGCAGGACCGGTTATCGAGCAGAGCATCAACCGCATCGTTCAATTGACCGAACTCGAGCGAGTGAACGAGAAGATGCCCGACATCATCGAGTTAGTGAAGGACCACCTGCAGGAGTTTCTTTCCGTATATGGCTTGACGCTCAACGACGTAAAGGCGCTCGTATTTCCGAAAGATCAGCGGATGAAGGAATTGATTGCTCTTAGGGCGTTTGGTTTGTCCGAGGTGGACGCAGTGCGGTATTACACCGCGATGATCATGGCGCAAAACGGTATCGTTTCCGCACCCAACATGGCCGTAGGAAAACCGTACTTCGTCGGGAATCCACAGATGGCCATTCCCGGTTCTGGGTCTTAGAACGGCTGAATTCCGTTGAGATTCGGTGAAAGGACTGCCCGCGAGACGCGACAGGGATGAGGACGTAGGGAATGGGAAGCTTTCGCCCATTCCCTGCGTTGCTTTCGTCTGCACCGCCACGGCGCGGTACTTGCCCCGTTTGTTGCACTGGCTACTTCGTCGCCACTGGGAGCACGTTGATGTTGGAGCGGTATTCTGTCTCCGCCCAGAAAATGCGTTGTGCCACCATGGCCTCGGGATTCAGCGTTACACCGTCCAAGATCATTTCCTTGAATTTGTGGTACCCTGCTCGGTCAATCAGGTGTCCGCCGTGCAGATACACCGGTTTGTGCTCCAACACTTCCGCCGAAAACTTTTCCCAATTCTTCATGATTCCAATAATGACGTCCTCTGTGACGAAGTTTAGGAACATCTTGCCCATGCGCGGGGACTTCTTGCCCGTGCGTCCGCCAATCATCACCCGATAGAATTTCGTAGGCACCCTCGACCAGGCACCCGTCGGGCAGGCGAGCACACATTCCCCGCAACCGACGCAGCAGCATTCGTCCTTGACGACCTTCGCCTGTTCCATGGAGAGAACCCGAGTTGCGTGGTGCGCGCACGCTTCGACGCATTTGCCGCAACCGATGCAACGGTCGTAGTCGTACTCCGTCTTGGTTACGCCGATGATCCCGAAGTCCGTGAAGTGGGCCTTTGCACAGTCGTTCGGACACCCGGCGATGCTGATCTTGATGTGATAATGACTTGGAAAGATGATGGATTCGAGTTTGCGCGCAAGGGCGGTTGTGTCGATGTTGGCCTTGATGCAGTGACTGTTGCCGATGCAGGCCACGATGTTGCGGGCACCGATGGTTGGGTACCCCGCATCGTTCACGTCCATGTCGACTCCGCACGTGTCGACCTCAATTTCCCGAATATAGTCTTTGATGTATGCGTTGACCGCGTCGATGCTTTCATACTTGATTCCAGGCAGCGAGAAAGTCTGCCGTGTGCCGATGTGGAACGTGCCGTTGCCCCAGGTCTCGGCGATGTGCTGCACCATGCTCAGGTGCTTCGCAGCAACAATCCCACCGGGAACCCGCATCTGCAACATGAACTCGCCCTTCACCTTCGATTGGCGAAAGCAGTTTTTGCGAATCTCCTTGATGTCGATGTCGTGATTCATCCGTTTTTCCTCCCCCAGTCAGTCCAAGAGCGACTTCGCAACCGAATAATTGAAGACTGGGCCGTCGAGGCACACGTAGGTCTCGTCAATCTTGCAATGGCCACACTTTCCAATCGCGCAGGACATCTTTCGTTCGAACGACACCCACATCTTGTCTTCCGAGGCGCCCTCCTTGAGGCACTCCAGGGCCACGTAGTGCATCATCACGGGCGGCCCGACGATGACGACGTTGTAATCCGAGAAGTCTGTGAATGTGATTTGTTTCACGTGTTCGGTCACAAAACCAACTTCGAAGCCGGGCACCTTGTCGTGATCCAGCGAATAGATGGTGTCAAATCGCTGCCTGAACAATTCTAGGTCTTCACGGAACAGAACGCTGTTGTCGTCTTTAAAGCCGGCGATGAAGTGGAGAGACGGGACTTCGCCCCTGTGCTGGTAGAAGTACCGAAGGGTGCTTCGCACCGGAGAAACGCCGGTACCTCCCGCGATGATGACGAGGTCTTTTCCGCGAAACTGATGGATGGGGAAGGAGTTTCCATACGGGCCCCGCAGAAACAGTCTATCTCCCTTGCGGATGCGAAGAAGCTCGCCCGTGACTTTGCCGACGCTGCGAATGGTGAATTCGACAAAACCGTCTTCGATGGCACTGACCGATATCGGCACCTCGCCAACCTTCGGGAGCGAAATCTGAAAGAACTGTCCGTGGTGAACCTCGGCGTCCGTTTTTACGCGAAGCGTAAACTCCGTTTCCGTTTCCCGGACGACGCCGAGAACTTCGTGTGCCGTTGGAATCATTTCATTGTGATTCGCGCGCGTTTCGTGGACCAAAAGGCCGTTCACTTTGATTTCACCTCGTTCAACTTGTCGACTTCCTCGCTGAGGCGGTTGATCATGGCGGAAAAAGAGATGAACTCGGGACACCTATCATCGCAACGACCGCATCCGACGCACATCTGTTCCGTCTTGAATCTCTGCCTGTAGTCGTAAACTTTGTGTAACGCGCGAAACCGCAGACGTTCGCCAGGAGTCGTTCGGAAGCGATGCCCCCCGGCCATCGCTGTGAAATCCTCGTGTTGGCAGCTTGCCCAGACTCGTCTGCGCTCCCCCATCCGGCCGTTTTCCGAATACACCACGTCGGTCGTCGTGAAGCAACTACAGGTAATGCACACGGCGTTGCAGGCTCCGCAACTCTGACACCGCGAGTTGTACGACTGCCACAGAGGGAGATTGTAGACTTCGTGAAGGGTGTCTTTGTCTCTGATGTCCGGGATTTTGACCGTAATGGCGTTCTGTTTGACGAACTCCGGGGTGAAGTCTGACTGTGCCTCCTTTCCGAACATCGGTTCAAATTCTTCGTCTTTGACGTCGATTTCGAGGGAGTCGTCATGAAACCGCACGGCCATGCTGTAGTCGCTCGTTTCGTTGGAACCCATGGACACGCAGAAACACGTGTCCCAGCCATCGTGACACTCCATCAGCACGAACTTAACCTTTTCCCGCAGGCGTTTGTAATAGAAGTCCGCCACGTTCCCGTTTCGCAGAAACATGTTGTCGAGCCGGCGGATCCCGTGGATGTCGCAGGATCTGAGGAAAATGAGAATCTTTTTATCATGAACGCGGCTCTCCATAAACTCCGATTCGGTGAAGTATAAAATCGCCTGCGTGACGGGGAATACGACCTCCTTCGGAGAAAAATCGGATTTCTCATCGTGAACGATTTCTTCCACGCAACTGATGTTGGCGTAGCGAACCATGTCGGTATCTGAATATCTGCCCCTCTTTTCGAAGCGAACGGGAGCAAAGATCTTGTAGTTGGATTGCAGTGATTGAATGAGCTCGTTCATTCTCTCGAAGCTCACCGTGTAGCTCATGGTTCATCCTCCTTTTGTAGACCATCTGCCTATCGCTTTATTCGAGTGATTCCAGAGGAAACCAACGAAGCGATTCGCGTAGTCGGACCACGTCGCCAATGACTATTACGGCGGGCGCCGCGACGCCGAGTTCCATGACTTTTGTCTCAATTCGGGACAACGTACTTGTTACGACACGTTGCTTTGGCGTCGTTCCCCACTCGATCACGGCGACGGGCGTGTCTGCTTGTCGACCGTGGGACATTAGGACACGCGCGATCTCACCGAGGGAGTGGACGCCCATCAGAACCACCAATGTTTCGTTCTCCTGAGAGAGGATCTCCCACTCCACCTTGCGGGAAGATAAGGCGTCGTGACCGGTAACGACGTGAAACCCCGATGCGATGCCTCGGTGTGTAAGGGGAATTCCCGCGCACGCGGGTGCTGCGACGGCGGAAGTCACGCCGGGAACTACTTCAAAGGGGATTCCCCGTTTCGCTAAAAAGAGAGCTTCTTCGCCTCCTCGTCCAAACACGAATGGGTCCCCGCCCTTCAAGCGCGCGACGGTGCTTCCCGCTAAAGCATGCTGTGCGAGCAGTCGGTTGATTTCGCCTTGGGGTAGGCTGTGGTGTCCTGTCTCTTTTCCTACGTAGACGCGTTGGGATAGCCGAGGGCACAGCTCAAGGATGTCAGGAGAAACCAGTCGGTCGTACACGACCACGTCGGAGATTTTGAGGTAATTGCGCGCTTTTATGGTTAGGAGATCTGGATCTCCAGGACCGGCTCCGAGCAAAAAGACTTTTCCCATACGGCCATCTTGATAGTCTGACATGATGCGTTCACTTCTTATAAGTGATTTTTTTCACAAAGTTCATCGCGATAAGTATATCACAACGAGATCGTTCGCCAAGGGGAACTTTGAGGAGAATGCCACCTTGTTTGAGCGATTCGCTTTTCATCCGAAGTCGGTGTCGGTAATCACGAAAATCAACGGATAGCAGTTATCGTTAATCCATGTGGTATACAAGTAGCCTATTGTACGATAATTTTGTAAAATGGGGCCAACTCAATGAATCAGGGGGGGCCCCCATGACGGAGGAATTCTACTGCGTGAAGTGCGGACAGGTTGTCAATGGGTCCGAGAACGACAACATTTTTCACACGGGGTTTGTGCGCGTTGACGGAGTGGATTGGCCGATGGGTCTGTGTCAGGAGCACCAGGTGAGTCTCCCGAACCTCCCTCCGTTAGAAATCAAAGACTAGACGATGACACGCCGCACCCCCTCATGTTCATTCTATATCCCAGAAACGAATTGTTGATTTTTCGCCCGCAGAGAGGTCTTGGGGAATTCACACACAACCTAGATTCGGTTTGAACTAGGCACAGGAACTCCATGTCGCAAGATGGTTGCCATCGTCCTGATGGGAACGGCGGTCACGTGCTGTCTCTCCATGAGTGAGGGGACGGCTAGTGGGCGTTTCACTACGCGAAGATGTGATAATTAACATTGATATATGAAAATAAAACGCCTATACTTATGTTATTCGATGGATGGATGATTTTTCTCATAGAAGTGTTGTTTGAGCCAAAGCGTTGCATGAACGAATTATGCGATTCATCGGATCATGCGATAAATCGAGGTGAATGAAGTCTGAAGGGTCAAGATGGACTGTTGCAGCTTCATTGTACGGACAACGTGGCGATTGCCTTAAGGGACATCTCGAAAGGTGAGGAGGTCTCCTTTGGAAGCGGTACCGTCGCAGTAGAGGAGAACGTACCGGGTGGGCACAAGCTGGCTCTAAAGGACCTCGCGAACGGCGAAAACGTCGTGAAGTACGGTTCCCCCATAGGGCATGCGACTTCTGACATTAAACAGGGTACATGGGTACATTCTCACAATATTAAAACTAATCTCTCGGGGAAACTCGTGTATCAGTTTCGGCCGGAAGAACGGACGAAACTCCAGAGCGCACAGGATTTGCCGAACACCTTTCTCGGGTACGTCCGCGAAGACAAAAGCGTGGGGATCCGAAACGAGATCTGGGTCATCAACACGGTCGGGTGCATCAACAAGACCGCCGAAAGACTGGCGCAAATGGCGGATAAAGAGTTACAATCGGACGCTATCGACGGCGTCTTTCACTTCGCTCACCCATATGGATGCTCGCAGTTGGGGGACGATCTGCGCTATACGCAGGAACTGCTGGCGTCCCTTGTGAGGCATCCCAACGCCGCGGGCGTGTTAGTCATGGGTCTAGGATGCGAGAACAACCGCATCGCAGAGTTTACGAAATTTCTCGGAGACTATCCGAGCCAACGAGTGCAGTTTATGAACGTGCAGGACACGGACGATGAGGTCACGGTGGGCATGGAGAAACTCACCCTGTTGGCACAGTACGCGAAGACGTTCCGTCGTACTCCGGTTCCCATCTCGGAGTTGAAGGTGGGCCTGAAGTGCGGAGGTTCCGATGGATTTTCCGGAATTACCGCGAATCCGCTCGTCGGCGCCGTATCGGATCTGCTCGTGGGGCAGGGAGCCACCACTCTGCTCACGGAAGTGCCCGAGATGTTTGGGGCCGAGACGTTGCTAATGAACCGTGCGACGGACCAGGAAACGTTTCAAAAGATAGTTAGTCTCATCAACGATTTCAAAGACTACTACATTCGCCACAACCAGGTGATCTACGAGAATCCATCACCCGGAAACAAGGACGGGGGCATCACGACGCTCGAGGAGAAATCGCTGGGCTGTACGCAGAAAGGAGGAACGAGTGCCGTTGTCGACGTGCTGCCGTACGCGAAACGGGCCACCAAGCGCGGCTTGAATCTCGTTTCGGCCCCTGGAAATGACATGGTGTCCGTCACTGCACTGGCCGCGGCGGGGGCGCACATGGTGTTGTTCACGACCGGGCGGGGGACTCCGCTAGGTGGTGCGGTGCCGACAGTCAAGGTTTCGACCAACTCTCGCTTGTTTGAACAAAAGCCTCATTGGATAGACATGGATGCCGGCGGGTTATTGGCTGGAACGTCGATGGATGAGTTGGCAAAACGGTTTCATCGCCTCATCGTGGACATTGCGTCGGGAGAACGTCGCACGCACAACGAGACCAACGGGTTTCGAGAGATTGCGATTTTCAAGGACGGAGTCACGCTGTAACCAGGAAGGGTTGCAGACAGGGCAATTCAAAGGCATTTGAAAAGGTCGCTTTACTCTTACGTAAAGGGGAGAGGATACGTGCTCCTGTCTAAGGAATGGATGGAAAGAAACGGGGACGAACTGCGCGATGGCCATTATCCGGAACGGATGATCCAGATTGGGGAAGGGAACTTTCTGCGAGGATTGGTGGATTGGCTGATCCATCAGCTCATTGTGAACGGAAAATACGACGGTCGAGTCATCGTCTCGAATCCGAGGCCAACCGGTGCTCAGAAGATTCGGGAGTTCAAACAACAGGATGGGCTTTATACCGTGTGGCGTCGGGGCATGGAAAACGGGAACTTGGTGGACGAGCGAGACATCGTGAGATCCGTTTCGCGTTCGCTGAATCCGTACGAAGAGTGGCAGGAATTCCTCGCTTGCGCGCGCAACCCCTCCATCGACATCGTGATCTCCAATACAACCGAAGCGGGGCTTACGTACTTAGAGGAAGCCCTAGATCTAGAGCGCTGTCCTACTTCGTATCCCGCAAAGCTTACCGCGTACTTGTTTGAACGATATCGGGCGCTTTCGGGAGCGCCGAGTGCTGGGCTGGACATCGTTCCGTGCGAACTCGTGGAGAACAACGGGGATCTCGTTCGAGAGTTGGTGTTGCGCTGTGCAGCGAGTTGGGGATTGCCTCGCGAGTTCACCGCCTGGGTGAAGGAGCACAACTACTTCTACAACACGCTCGTCGACAGCATCGTAACCGGCTTCAATACGGCGGATAAACGCCTCCTACAAGAGGAGGTGCCTTATGAGGATTCCCTTGGAGTGATTCGCGAACCGTTCTATCTGTGGGTGATCCAGGGGCCGCCTCGCCTGCAAACGAAGTGGGATTTCCCATCCCTCGGCCTGAACGTCCGGTATGAACCAGACGTGGCGCCGTTTCGACTCATCAAAGTACGCATCCTGAACGGAAGTCACACCTCGCTGGCGGGTCTATCCTTCTTGGCGGGGCTCGTCACGGTAAGGGACGCGATGACTCACGATGTCATGGGGCCGTTCGTGCACGCGCTCATTCACAACGAGATCATTCCTGCGGCTTCCATGCAAGGGGTCCCCGAGTCCGAGGCGACTCGGTTCGCGGCCGCGGTTGTGGAACGTTTCTCCAACCCGCTCCTGCGCCACGAGATTGCTTCGCTCCAACTGAATGGTCTATCCAAGGTGACCGTTCGCATCCTTCCGACGCTTCACGACTTCGTCGCCAAGACGGGAGAGATCCCAACGCTTCTCACCCTCGCGATTGCCGGGCAGCTTCTCTACTACAAGAATGCCGAGAACGAGGAGGATGGGTGGATCATCAAAGACAACGAGGAGCACGTGCAATTGGTAGCGGCGGCATGGAGCCTGGAAGAGAGCGACGGGCTCTTCGCCGCGGTATCGCGCATTCTCGGGTTGGAAGCGATTTGGGGAGAAGACCTGAATCAGGTGCCCGGATTAGCAGAAACGATTACCACCCACATCGCAGCACTGCAGGGAGGAGGAGTTCTCGGTGCCGTTTCAAACGCTTTGAATTAGGACCATCGTACGAGCCGCGCGAGTCGTGCAACGCGTCAAAGTATTGAAGGCAGTCACAAGTTTATTACACTTGAGGAGGTATAAAGCATGTACATCATTCGAGCCCAGAAGACTGAGGGTTATCATTCCATCGTCGAACCTACGTCCGGTTCCCTGAAGTTGCTAAGCTTCGGAACGCTGGATCTTGAGCCGGGGCAAAGTTACGAAGCGACGTCGGGGCGCGAGGAAAAAGTTCTGATTTTGCTGCAGGGCAGCGTCCGCATCGAGGTTGAAGGGCAGCAATATGAGGGCTCCCGCGAGAACGTGTTCGCGAGCAAAGCGACGGCGGTGTATGTAGGAGCACAGTCCTCGTTCCGTGTCCTCAATACGGGCAATACACCCCTGCGAGTGGCGCTGTGTGGAACGCCAGCTCCGGAAAAAACGGCGCCATTCATGGTGAAACCCGACGAGGTCTGGTCTCGCACCGTAGGCAAGGAGTCCTGGGAACGCGAGGTCCACGATATCGTGGTGAAGAATGCCGAGGGCAGAGTCCACAGAATCATCGTCGGCGAGACGTTTAACCAAGCGGGCAAGTGGTCTAGCTACCCACCCCACAAGCACGATCACTACGAACCGGGTGTCGAAGCAGAAATGGAGGAAGTTTACTATTATCAGTTGAATCCGGAGCATGGATTTGGAGTTCAGGCGATTTATACGACGGATGGGAGCATCGATGAGGCCTACCGCGTCCTTCACGGCGATACGTTCGTGGTGCCAAAGGGGTACCATCCGGTCTGTGCAGCGGGCGGCTATCAACTCTATTATCTATGGATGATGGCAGGAACCATTGACAGGGTTATGATTCCGCATGACGATCCGACGCATGCATGGCTCAAGTGATGGGGGAGGCGCTATGGCGACATCAGTGACTCGTGAGCGGATTCAAAAGCTACGGGATGTGCTTCGAGAGCGTGGCTGTCACGGTGTGATTTTGACCCAGGAAGCAACCATCGCCTGGTTGTATCAGGGCAGGTATCACATTGGCGTAGCTACGGATGCGTCGTGCGTCGCCGTCCTTGTTACAGAAGACGAAGTCCATGTGTTGGTCAACAACATTGAGGAACAGCGACTAAAGGACGAGGAAGGTCTCGTCGCGGATTCTGTCATCGTTCACTCATGGGCGGACGATGCGCTTCGTGAGCAAACCCTTGCGCAGTGGAAAACGTTGTCCGGGATTGTTTCGGAGTGGGAGCTCGCGCCGGAGTTACAGAGGATGCGCATGGTGCAGGATGAGGCTGGGATCCGCCATCTGCGCGAGTTGGGAGTCCTGGTAGCCCGCGCGTTGACACAAACTTGCGTCCACCTACGCCCCGGAGTTACCGAGTTTGAAGCGGCGGGTATGCTGTCCGCGAACTGTCTCAATCACGGCGTCGAAGCCATCGTGAACCTGGTTGCCGGCGAGAGGCGCGCCCCCTTGTATCGGCACGTCATGCCCACGAACGACGCAATTGAGCGTTACGCCATCTTGTCAGTCGGCGGACGCAAAAATGGGCTGGTCGTGTCTGCAACCAGAATGGTGGCCTTCGGAGAGGTTCCAAGCCATCTACGCGCCAAGTACGAAGCGGTTCTGCAGGTGGAAGCCGCCCTGCTCAGCGCGAGTGCTGCGGGTTCGCGAGTGGACGCTGTTTTGGAGCGTGGCATGGCGCAGTATGAAGCGGAGGGATTTCCCGAGGAGTGGCATTTTCATCACCAGGGAGGCGTCGGGGGGTATCTCCCGCGGGAAGTGCGGGCCGTCCCGGAATCCAAGCAACGGCTTGAAGAGAACATGTTTGTCGCCTGGAACCCCACCATCTCGGGGGTCAAGGCCGAAGATACCGCGATTGTCACCGCACAAGGCGCTGAGATCCTCACCGTAGACGGAGATTTTCCGAGCGCGCCCGTGCGACATCGCGAAAATGAGTGGAACCTGCCGAGGATCCTTGTGCTTTAGTCGAGACGCTTCGCTACACGGCGGTCCATCCACGGGACAACGCGCACGCTTTGATGGAACGCAAACGGTCCACCCTCTACGGTGGGCCGTTTTGCGTCGCGATGGTTTGCTGTGATGCTATTTTTCTACGGGTACTTTTGGCGCTGCGGTGGATTCGCGAATCACTAGGCTGGACTCTAGCACAATTCGACGGGGCCTGTCTGGATTCCCCTCGATGCGTTCGAGCAGAAGCTGCGCTCCCAGGGAACCGAAGTTGTATGTGGGTTGAATCGCACACGTGGCGAGCGAATCGCTGGTAACCAAAGTGTCGCTATTGCCGAAGCTGACAATACTGAGGTCTCCCGGAAGCGACAGCCCCATGTCCTTCACGGCAGTATACACGTGCGCGTATTGAAATAAGTTCGCCAAGAAAAGCGCGGTTGGGGGCTTGGTCAGCGACAGCAACCCGTCTAGGAACCTCAGATCGACGCTCCGGGTCATGGACGACTCGACGACTAAGTCCTCGTCGTATTCGAGGCCGCCGTCCGCAATGGCTTGCTTATAGCCAGAGAGTCGCTCTCGGCTCGTGTTACAAGTTTGGGGCCCGGTTACGACGGCGATGCGGCGATGTCCAAGGGAAACGAGGTGCGTAACGAGATCGTAAGATGCCGAAACGATGTTACCCTTGACGATGTCGGCCTCGACACCGGGGACTTCCCGGTCGACCAGCACGAAGGGAATGTTCGCTCGGTTCAGCGCGGTTAGGTTATCAAACGACGAATCCCCCACCGGAGCGATGAGAACTCCATCGACGGAAAGGGAAAGACACATCTCGACATAGTCGGCTTCCTTCCTCGAGTTCTCGTCCGTGTTCGCGATGAGGACCCGATATCCATTCTTTCGCGCGACGTCCTCCATGCCGCGAGCAACAAAGGTGAAGAATGGATTCGTGATGTCTGGTACGATGAGGGCAAGGGTGGTGGTTGCCTCGCGGATCTCGTCCTCGGACATGCGCTTTGGCACATAATTGAGGGCCTTCATGGCGCGAAGAACCTTTTTGCGGGTCGCGTCGTTCACATACCCTTTACCAGACACGACTCGAGAAACGGTCATGACGGATACGCCAGCCTCTTTCGCGACGTCGGCCATGGTAATCATGAGATCAGCTCCTGAACCGTATTTGAATCGGAACGGCCCCCAACGAACCATCGGGGACGCTCGTAGCCTTCGAATACACAATGTTAATATTAACATAAGATATGAGAGAAATCCTTGTCTCTATATGATAATCTCTCAATGGTCCCTGCACGGCGTGCCGTGGCCTGTTTATGGGCTCTCTATGGCGTGCTCTGGGCAATCCGTAGGAATGAAATGGAGTGGAGACAACCATGATCGATCTGCGCAGTGACACCGTGACGGTGCCAACCGAAGAAATGCGGCGAGCCATGATGGAGGCAGAAGTCGGGGACGACGTGTACGGTGAGGATCCCACGGTGAAGAGGCTGGAGGAACTTGCAGCGGACATGCTGGGCAAGGAAGCGGCATTGTTTGTCACGAGCGGCACGCAGGGGAATCTCGTGTCGATGGCGACGCACGCTCGTCGAGGAGAAGAGATCATCGCGGAGGCCGAGTCGCATGTGTTCATGTACGAGGCGGCTGGGGCGGCGAGCATCGCGGGCGCGCAGATCCGGCAAATCGCGGGTCATCTCGGTGCGTTACAGCCGGAGGATGTTCGTCAGGCTATCCGACCGAAGGATATTCACCAACCGCGCACAGCCCTCGTCTGCGTTGAGAATACACATAACCGGGCGGGCGGGACGGTTATGCCCATCGAGACGCTTTGCGAGTTATCGGTCGTGGCCAAGGAATTTGGCATTCCCATTCACATGGACGGGGCGCGACTGTTC
>JAJZAV010000246.1 GCA_021799255.1 Bacillota bacterium | reverse complement strand
TTCCGATCTTGATCCTCAATTCCTTTTGAGTGACAACAAGGATCTGCTGTTCGACAAAATCATTAAAAAGTATATAGGTGAACAGTTTTTCGAGTCTGAATCGAAACCATTTACTACAAAAGCACATGCTCGTAGGATTTTTGAAGAGCATCAGTGGCTAGGAACCAAGGTTAAACCTAACGTGAAATTCAGTCCAGTGAGAGATGTACCAAACCTAAGATACCAAATTGATTTCGTGTTTAAAAATGGGATTTGGAATTTACTTCAGGCAGTGCCGATGGGCGACGATCGCATGAATGACTGGTTCGGACGTACGCACACGATGATACGTTCATTCGATAAAGATGCTGGGTTCTATTTGTTGTCTTCGTCGGCACAAAGTTCAGACCAAACAATTTCTCAAATGATAAGGTTTCTTAGAAAGGTAGACCCCCGAGTCTCTGAGATCAAACTCAACAGTAAGGAATTTGAGCATCTGACTGACCGAATCGGCACGGAAGCCAAAGACCTTTCAACGCTTGAGACCGAACTACAGGGTGACCAGTTGATATTTGCAAGCTAAATTTCTCCAAGCTTCTCTTCCATCGAATGGCCTCTGGGTGTAAGATACGAACAAGTGTTCTATTTCGCACCCGGAGGCGCACACATGACCAGACTTGAACAATTCGTCACTGACAAGCTTCTCGTTCACATCTCCCCTCGTTCCCCGTCGGACATAAGCCTGTGGAGGTTGGCAACGCGCCTCGGCGTCGAAGTGCACTTGAACCCAATTCCCACCCACCTGTTTGGTCCCGAAAATGGGCCGATGATCATCCTGGATTCGCGGCTACCCGAACCGGAGCAACGCGAAGCACTCGCGCACGAGCTTTGCCACTTTGTCGCTCACGCAGGCAATCAACTAACGCTCGCTGAAATGATGACCGCTCCTGACGAGGCCAAGGCCACCCGAATGTCCATGTATCTCCTATGCCCCACGGACATCTTGTCAGCCGCACTTGATGGAGTGCCGTTCGCCGACGATGCCGAAGTTGTGACGTTCATCGCCTCCGAATTCAACATCCCTCTTGCGACAGCAAAACAACGACTAAGACTGTTCCGAACCGAGCACCGAAAAGCCCCACAGCTGGGACTCGACTATGACATGGTATGGGAACACCCCGGGACCGGTCGTCGCATTTACTTCAAGAATGGGCATCTAGCCTGTTCGCACTGAGGAGGTTCACGATGGAGATTGACCGTTACCGCTTCGCCATATACGGAGGCACCTACTACTCGAAGGAGACCGCAGTCGCACCCGAAATGAGCGAGTCCCCCCTCGTACAGCTCAAGACATCCGATCTCACGCCACGTTTCGTCGTGCAACTTGGGGATGGCGGGTTTGACCCACTAGGACTTCAAGAGGGAGACCACCTCATCTTTCGGTCACAACGGTGGCCAACGAAAGATGAGCAAATCTGTTTCTGTGTCATTGGCGATGAATGCATCATTCGCATGTTGGACGGTGTATTGGCACACGACATCCAGTTGCGCGTACCACGGGACACATACAAGCCAATCGAGGTAACTCCTCAAGACTTTCATGTAATGGGCGTTCTCGCGGGTCTGATGGATCGCGATGAACCGATCTACACCGTATCGCAGGAGGATCTATATTTTGGAGTCGCAGAGTAGACATCGCCTAAAAACATACTTTTGAGTGGTATACTAGTTTCCAAGCCAGCGACAGCTACTGTGGCTGTCGTTTTTTCTAGGTGCGTTATGCAATTGTGCTCTGGGGGTGTATGAAATGGGTTTCTTTCGAGTTGGAATTGGCCGCAGAGGAGTGAGTCTCGGCCTTGGGCCAGTTACGTTTTACGGTGGCGGACGCAAACGACGTCGGGGTACGCAAAGCGCTCCTGGATGTGCGATCTGCGGGTCAAGGACACCGAACAAGATCTGTTCCAACTGCCTCAAAACCATCGACAAAGAAACTCGGCTCGCTTCTGAATTGCTCCCGCGATTTGTCCGGATTGCCCGTGACGATGCCAGGCCCCTGTTCGACCGACTGGAAGCGTACGATGCCGCACGACACACCCTCCTGCCACTCGTCCGATACTCCGTCAAAGGCGCAAAGATCACCATTGAGGAAATGCCTGTATCACGATACAATAGGTAGCTTCAACAAGAACGGCAGGCCCTTCTTCGAAGCCAACCTGCGAACCGTGCATTTGAACGATTGAATAAGAACGCCGTTAAGTTCGTCGCTGTTGGCCAAAACAAATATAATACGCTCCAGAAGCGCATAGCCGCACTCCAGGCAGCGCGTGCACTCGCGTCTCAAATGGAAGACGCCGCAAAGACGGATAACGAACGGTATACGACTCGGCGCATTACTGACTTATCTCGTGCTGAATTGGAATCCCTCGGAAGCGCGGCTGCTCTGTCCGGAATCCAGAGCAACTCGGACGACTCACCCCAGTCTCATTTCAATCATCCATGGTGGTCCTCAGGACCAATTATCGCAATAGCGTCATTTCTCATTCCGCCTTACGCAATAAGTGTGGTGTGGATGCGACCACGAATGACGATGTCCATGAGAGTTTTGTACACGGTCCTGATGGTCCCGGTCATCATTGGATGGGTAACTGGGCTCGTGAGTGTTTGACAGGAGGATGAAAACGCCCGCTGAGCCATGAATAGATAGAGAACTAGAGAGATAGAATGTTGAAAGGGATGTTTAACAACGCTTTGGTTCCGTGTAGCTCTCGCAGTCGTCAATAGCTTCATTATGATTGGTGCCCCGGACGATACCACAATGTTCCGAGGCTGGACCGTCCTTTCAATCACGTTGCTGTACGACTTCTTTACGGTGACTGGAAAACACTTTCGCAAGATTGGTAAGGGATTCAACATAGCTGGACGAACGCTTGCCCTAGCAGCATCAATCTTCTTTTTTATTGGAGTGAGAGGAGCATCCGACCTTACAACAGCCAATCATGTGGTATACATAGTGACAGACGGCATCGTGGTCAATTATAATGTGCTCAGATGGTTATTCCTTATATTTCCGACGATGATCATCGTCGAGGAGAACCTGATGATAAACAAACCGAATGGTGAGGGGACGGGCGCTGATACGTCTAAACCTGCGGCCAAAGCCCAGTCGGCTGCGACGAGAGAGAGGAATTAGATATGGCCATGCGTGATGCAACCATTGCTATGGTGGGTGTACTGGTGGTGGGGCAAACGATAGGGCTATTCTTGCGTTCCGTGGAGGATGGGTTCAAGTTTCGCAAGAGCCTAAGGATAACACTGGCTGTCTGGTCATTGTATTCGCTATATCTATTCGCGCCATTCATTCTTTCCTGGGACATTTGGACTGGGAAATGGGAATATGCAGAAGCGTTGTCTACGCGTAGGAAGGTGCGTCTTACGGTTGTGACCCTAGTTGTCACCTATCCATTGGTCATTTTGAGATGTGCTAAACGCGCAACCGCAGTATATTCTTTGTTCCGTCCAAGTACATCCGAGCCGAGACAGACGCTTCTAGGTATAGCTGTGAGTCCAGTTAAAGACGGAATCGCGAATATGTCTGCGACTTAATTTCGAACAACATATACGGGCCCAAAGGGGCCCTTTTTCATTTACGTCCTCTCATGAGTGGTCATATATGGTCTATAGGCCCTCCCATGGCCATCGCACCGATAGATCAAGTTCGCGCCGTCCTCAACTACGCAACGTCCGTGATAGATCCGGGAAAGATCCTGATGGGGATGACCCTTTATGGGTACGACTGGCCCCTTCCCCATCCGGCAGCTGGCCTGGCATCGGGGATCTCCGACAACAACGCGCAGAACTTAGCCATTCGAACCGGAAGCCCCGTGGAATGGAGCACTTCAGGAGAATCTCCTTATTTCAACTATCGCGCAAGCGACGGGCGGGCTCACCAGGTATGGTTTGAGGATGCACAGTCCGTGGCCGACAAGTTCGAATTGGTATACGAGATGAACTTACGCGGCGTCAGTTACTGGGTTCTTGGAAACAACTTTCCTCAGAACTGGGCTCTGCTTGGAGAAACCTTTGTGACCAAGCGTTTTTGAGGTGCCTCATTTTTGCAAGTCTACCTGTTGGGAAATGAGAGGGAAATTCGTTCATGAATGTGGGCAAATACCCTGTTCGTTTGCCTAGTCGCATCATAGTCTAGAGGGAACAAATACCCAATCCGTGGAAGGGAATGAAGGAATATGACTCACATCGTCCGCCCGGGCGAAACGCTTGGTGACATCGCAGCGCAGTATGGAACAACGGTAGTTGCCATCATGCGGCTCAATGGGATCCGAAATCCGAATCTCTTATATGCGGGGCAGGCGGTTCGCATTCCGAGAGACGCCGCCTATCAAATGGCGCAACACTCGGGTCCTGTCCCTCTCGGGCCGCACACGCACGGTTACGGTGCATACGGACAGCCTCCCTACCCGGGGATGATGGGCCATCCGGACTACACCTACCCGCAGGCACCGATGCCCGGAGGACCCATGCCTGGATCATCGATGCCCGGAGGACCCATGCCTGGATCACAGATGCCTGGAGGGCCCATGCCTGGATCACCGATGCCCGGAGGACCCATGCCTGGATCACCGATGCCCGGAGGGTCCATGCCTGGATCACCGATGGGCACGATGGCCGATCCCTATGGAACCCACGCCGCGGGGATGCACACAGCATCTGTTGTGCCATACGGGCCCCACGAGCACAATCCGCACACAGCGCGGCTCAACCAACACCAACAGCGCCTCGATGACCTCGAAACCCGGGTTGCGCACCTGGAGGCACGGGTGCGGCATATGCTGCATTGAACATGACCCGAAACGGTCCGACATGCGTGCAGAAGATCCCAACTGAGTGGATATCTCGGAAAATGGTTGCGCGCATGTCGGTGCGTAGGAATCGGTGCCGTAGGAAGGAGACCGGGCAAAGCCTGCACCAGCACCAGTCCTGCGTCAACGCGTGTTAAGATACACCTCGAGGTGGCGTTTCACGTCCTCGGCGACGTCTTCGTCCGTGACGCGTATGTCGCATTCTCCCCCAATCACGTGCACTCCAAAGTCGTGAAACCCCCGTGATTGCAAAAAGTGCGATACGTCGTCCACCGAGTCGCTTTGAGTCACCAGCACCTTGTCCCCTACCAGTTCTCCATTCACCTTGACGGCGTAACTATCGTGGGCCATCTTCAATGGCTGATCCACCCAATTCGCAATAGGAACGAACCATCTGTCGTCAACCACCACGTTTCACCCCCATCGTCCATTACGTTCCCCCAAGGAGCGACGGCGCATGTAACATCGGGAATAGTCCAACTGTGTCAGTCCGATTGGTAAGGTTAAATGGCACAGGTCTTCCATTCGTGGGCCAATTTGCGCATGCTATATTGGTTGTGGCCCAAAGGAGGGCGGTGCGTTAGTTTCTACTCACTTTCTCCACTTCTCGTGCCGCCCCAACCTACACCCGGGGGCTTTGTCGGGTATTTCCCTCCAAAAGGCGCCGTTCCATCGTCCACGGCGCCTGCTTCATTTTCTATCAACCGTCTTGGTAGAATCCGCTTCGCATTGCTCCTCAGATGTTACGTCGACACCTTGATATTCTCTCTTACGCGTTCGCATGAGCCCGTTGTACTGTGACGTCGAGACGTCGATTAAACAGAAGCATAGCGGCGTTCATGAGCAGGACGGCCATCGTGACATAAAAGACATTTCGGATCCCGTAGGCCGCGGCCACACTGCTGCCGATGAGCGGTCCAATAAGATTTCCGAGGAAAACGGATGACGAGTTGAAGCCATACGCGGTCGCCAAGAGATTTGGG
>JAJZAV010000245.1 GCA_021799255.1 Bacillota bacterium | reverse complement strand
CATTCTTTTGTACCAAACCGATCTGGTGCCAGTGGGGGAAGATCAGAAGCAACACCTGGAACTTTCCCGCGACATCGCTCTACGGTTCAACAACAAGTACGGAGAAACCTTTATCGTGCCTGATCCAATGATTCCAAAGGTCGGCGGGCGCATTATGAGCTTGGAGCAACCGACGAAGAAGATGAGCAAGAGCGACGAAAGCTCTGGAGCGTACATCTCCATGTTGGACAAGCCGGACGTCATTCGAAAGAAGATCTCCCGAGCCGTTACCGATTCGGACAGGTACGTCCGCTACGACGAGGCGGAAAAACCGGCCATTAGCAACCTGATGACCATTTACGCTCTGTGCACGGATCAGACCATAGAGGATGTAGAGCATCATTTCGAGGGTCAAGGCTACGGTCCATTCAAGAAAGAACTGGCCGAGGCGGTCGTCGCGACGCTGGAACCCATTCAGAAGAGGTATTACGAATTGGTGGAATCCGGCGAAGTGGTAACCATCCTCAAGCAGGGGGCCGAGCGGGCTACTGCCGCATGCGCTCCCACGTTGCGTCTAGTGAAGGAGCGGCTCGGCTTTGTGGTGTAGGATTCAGACTGTGGCGCCACTTGCGTGGTGACGGTGCGTAGGCTGGGGCTCTGTTGACGGGAGTCGCAAAGGTGCGAGGATGGTGGTCTGCTCTCCTCAGGGTGCCCGAATAAGAGGCCGGAGCCTGCTTAATGGCGAGGCGGCCGGTGCCAATCCCCCGATAAGCCTGCGGGAGCATCTTATCGGGTAAGGTTCCCTCCCGGTCTTCGACAGCTCGCCCGAATAAGAGGCCGGAGCCTGCTTAATGGCGAGGCGGCCGGTGCCAATCCCCCGATAAGCCTGCGGGAACGGCTTATCGGGTAAGATTCCCTCCCGGTCTTCGACAGGTCGCCCGCTCGCTCCACGCACTACCCGTCTCCACCAATCCCACAATGCAAGTTTCGCGCCAAACTCGCACCACTCCTACGCTAAGCCAAGCCAGACACCGCGCCAACCCCCTTTTCAGCCTAAACCTCACACGTAGCCAAGCAAGTCGTGCCTATGTCGCGGTACTGCGAACTCCCATGTACTCCCACGTACTTCCCTAAATCCGACTACTCCGTCTTTGTGACGGGCCCTAAAGTGCCAGTTCGATGTGATGTTGACACAAATCTGGTGACTAGACTTTTTTTGTTCCGAGTTCCCATGTGCTATGATTACAAGTGGCATTCGTACGCTACATAGGAGGTCAAGCCATGGCAGACAGTCAGAAGCTTCAGCCACCGACGCACGGTGAGCCAATCACCCTCAAAGACGGTAAATTGCAGGTTCCCGACCACCCCATTATCCCCTTCATCGAGGGGGATGGTACCGGCCCCGACATTTGGGCCGCCGCATCCCGCGTGTTTGACGCGGCTGTCGAGAAAGCGTATGGAGGCAAACGCAAGATTGCCTGGTACGAGGTGTACGCTGGTGAGAAGTCATTCCGGCAGTTTGAGGAATGGTTACCAAAAGAGACGCTGGATGCGCTGACGAAGTACATTGTCAGCATCAAGGGTCCATTAACGACTCCGGTCGGCGGTGGCATCAGGTCTCTCAACGTTGCACTCCGGCAAGAGTTGGACTTGTACGTGTGTCAGCGTCCAGTCCGGTATTTCCAAGGTGTTCCTTCCCCTGTTAAGCGTCCCGAACTCGTTGATATGGTTATTTTCCGAGAGAACTCAGAAGACATTTACGCTGGAATCGAATGGTCCGAAGGGACCCCCGAAGTTAAGAAGCTCATTGAGTATCTGCAAAGTGAAATGGGCGTCAAGAAGATCCGTTTTCCGGAGACGTCGGGGATTGGCATCAAACCCGTGTCGCGCGAAGGAACGGAGCGGCTGGTCCGGGCGGCCATCGAATACGCCCTTGCTCACAAACGCAAGAGCGTGACGTTGGTACACAAAGGCAACATCATGAAGTTCACCGAAGGCGCCTTCAAGAACTGGGGCTATGCCCTCGCAGACAGGGAATACGCTGATAAGGCGTTCACTTGGGCAGAGTACGATAGAATCAAAGAGATTCGCGGGCAAGAGGCAGCGGATGCTGCTCAGAAGGAAGCCGTTGCGTCAGGCAAGATCATCGTGAAGGACGTAATTGCTGACGCGTTCTTGCAGCAGATCCTGACGCGCCCAGCCGAGTATGACGTCATCGCGACCCTGAACCTAAACGGGGACTACGTGTCTGACGCATTGGCAGCACAGGTTGGTGGAATCGGCATCGCACCGGGTGCCAACATCAACTATGTGTCCGGCCACGCCGTGTTTGAGGCGACTCATGGCACGGCCCCGAAATATGCAGGACAGGATAAGGTCAATCCAGGATCCGTCATCCTGTCAGGCGTCATGATGTTCGAGTACATGGGTTGGCAGGAAGTGGCCGACGCGATTACTCAGGCTCTCGAGAAAACCATCCATCAGAAGGTCGTCACGTATGATTTTGCCCGCCTGATGGAAGGCGCTCACGAGGTTAAGGCATCTGAATTCGCGAACGCAATCATCGGCAACCTGTAACACATGGCTTCATTGTCCGCCGCCAGCCTGACGAAACGACGACGGCGGTACGTTTCCGTGAGCCTTAATGCTACGAGCTTAGCATCGAACGTATTGAGGAGTGGATGGACATGGTGAAACGTAACAAGGTTTCCGTCATCGGCGCTGGATTCACAGGTGCGACTACAGCGTTTATGCTGGCCATGAAAGAACTAGGTGACGTCGTGTTGCTCGACATTCCCAACCTTGAGAATCCTACGAAGGGCAAGGCACTCGATATGCTCGAGGCCATGCCTGTAGTTGGAAAGGACGTAAACATCGTAGGAACCGCCAACTACGAGGATACGGCCGATTCGGATTTGGTCATCATCACCGCTGGCATTGCGCGTAAGCCCGGGATGAGTCGGGACGATCTCGTTAACACCAACGCCGGCATCGTGAAGTCGGTGACCGAACAAGTCGTCAGATACTCGCCAAACACGGTTATCGTCGTGCTCAGCAATCCTGTGGACGCAATGACTTACGTGGCCTATAAAGCGTCTGGTTTCCCGAAGAATCGCGTGATTGGCCAAGCGGGCGTCTTGGATACGGCCCGCTTCCGGACCTTCGTCGCCGAGGAATTGGGAGTATCGGTGAACGATGTCTCTGGTTTCGTGCTTGGCGTTCACGGGGACGACATGGTGCCCTTGGTGAGGTATTCGTACGTCGGCGGCATCCCGCTTGAAAAGCTGATGCCAAAGGAGAGGATTGACGCGATTGTGGCCCGGACTCGTACAGGAGGCGGCGAGATCGTGAATCTCCTTGGCAATGGAAGCGCGTACTACGCGCCCGCGGCATCGCTCGCGCAAATGGCCGAATCCATCTTGAAGGATCAACGTCGACTGCTCCCCGCCATCGCGTATTTACAAGGCGAATTTGGCTATCAGGATCTCTTCCTGGGAGTCCCGACAATTCTCGGCGCAAACGGAATTGAACGCATCGTCGAGGTGGAACTGACACCAGAAGAGCGTACCGCTTTGGATAAATCGGCCCAGTCGGTTCGCAACGTCATGAACGTCGTTTCCTGACGCAATAAGTTGGCTTCCACCGCGTGCCGCAACCGCGTTTTTCAACGAGCGGAACGGCCTCTGGGAACGCCATGTTTGTTGAGTCTCCAAGCATCCTGAAATCCACCCGCAAAGAACCTCCCGATTCACCCGCGCGTGAGTCGGGAGGTTCCTTCGCTTAGCGATGGTTTGCGCGCGGTATGGGGTCGCTGTGCCCAGCCCGAGTGGACCACCACCACCGTCGGCAGGCCACCGCCAGCAGGCTACCCGACGCGCGAATCGGCGGTGATTCGGAGACTCACACCAGCGAGATGTTTCCAACAACATTCCTGCAGCAAGGTCTACGTGCTCATCACAAACCCCGTATGCTACAATGACAAAGACGTATGTCTCGTGAGGTGGCTCATGGCCGAACAAGCAAAAAAACTGATGCTGATTGACGGCAACAGCATTACCTACAGGGCGTTCTTTGCGTTGCCGCAATTAACGAGCGCGGACGGAAGATACACCAACGCCGTCTTCGGTTTCACTCAAATGCTTCTCAAGATGCTGGCGGACGAGCGCCCGACGCATGTCGCGGTGGCGTTCGACGCGGGAAAATCGACGTTTCGTCACGGAATCTATGATGCATACAAGGGAACCCGGCAGAGGACGCCGGGGGAACTCTCCGAACAGTTTCCTCTTGTCAGGGATGTACTCGAGGCTTTTGGCATCGTCTCCGTAGAACTCACAAACTATGAGGCGGACGATATCATTGGTACGATATCGCGCGAGGCAGATGCACTCGGTTTCGATACGGTACTAGTGACGGGTGACAAGGACCTTCTTCAACTCGTTAGCCCTCGCGTTCATGCGATGCTCACGAAAAAAGGGATTACCGAGGTGGAGCGGTATGGGCCTGAAGAAGTATTGGAGCGATACGGACTCACTCCTTCGCAGATCACAGATCTCAAGGGATTGATGGGAGACTCCTCGGACAACATCCCAGGGGTCCCGGGTGTGGGCGAGAAGACCGCGCTAAAGCTGTTGCACACCTACTCCTCCGTGGAGAGTGTTCTTGATAACGTCCATCAGATTTCCGGAGCCAAGCTTCAAGAGCGGCTGCGGGAGCACGCCGCTGCTGCGCGGATGTCAAAAGAACTCGCTACAATTTATCGTGATGTTCCGCTTCAACTGGCCATCGACGATTTGGCGTTTGGATTGTATGATCCGAATCGCGTACGCGCAGTTTTCCAGCGGTTTGGTTTCAAGTCGCTGCTGGATCGTATTCCACAGGGCAGTGCGGCGGATTCGTCCGTCGGCGGTACTGAACCGGGGGCACTCGCAATGAGCAATGACGAAACCATCGTTTGGGATACCGTCGAAGTCATGACGATTCGAGAGCAGTCCGATTTGCCGGAGCTATGGTCGTTGTTGAACGGCGCGGTTGGAGTATTGCCGGACTTGGACTCGCCGGATTATCAGACGGCGAATTTGCGAGGAGTGGCCTTGGGCACCTCGAAGTACGCGGCCTATGTGTCGTTCGAAAACGACATCAGCATCCTCGATTTAGAGCCTCTGTGGGGACCTGAATACGAAAAGGTCGTATTTGACGTGAAGGCTCTCGTCGTCTCCCTTGATGCCCACGGATACACCGCGAAGCTTCACGACGGTTGGTTTGATCTCATGCTTGCGAGTTATCTCCTCAACCCCTCGGAAGGCGAGCTTAAGATCGTCGACGTCGTGGAGCGGGAGCTGCACGTGGCGTTGCCCCCTTCGTTCCAGGCAAAGCAGCTGGATCCCTTCGCGCTTGCCAAGCTGTCGTCGAAAATGCCGGATCTCATGACCCATATTCGATCCGCCCTTACGGCGCAAGAGATCGACGATCTCTATGACAATGTCGAGTTGCCGCTCGCATTTGTGCTTGCGGAAATGGAGATCGTGGGCTTTTACGTGGACGGGGACAAACTCCGCTCTTTCGGAGCAGAGCTTTCGGATCAGTTGGTCGCGCTGACTTCCGAGATCTATGAATTGGCCGGTGTTGAGTTCAATATTAACTCGCCCAAGCAGCTCGGCGAGGTGCTCTTCGAAAAGCTTAATTTACCAGCCCAGAAAAAGACGAAGACTGGTTATTCCACCAGCGCCGACGTATTGGAAAAACTGGCGCCGTACCATGAAGTCGTCGAGAAGATTCTGGAGTACCGCATGCTTGGCAAGCTCAATTCGACGTACGTTGAGGGTTTGCTGAAGGAGACGCGGCAACAGCATCGCCAACCAGATGGCGG
>JAJZAV010000244.1 GCA_021799255.1 Bacillota bacterium | reverse complement strand
ACTTCTTCCCGCAGTTGGTTTATCTCAACGGGACGAACCTGTTCACGGCACCGCTTGGTTTGAAGCTGTTCATGGATGAGAGCGGAACTCAGGAGTGGGGCCCCATGTTTGCGATGTCCCTGTTGTCGCTCATTCCGCTCTTTCTCATCTTCCTGTTTTTCCAGAAGTACATCGTGCAAGGGATTGCAACCAGCGGGTTGAAGGGCTGATTTGGCAAGAGATAACGCGGTCATTGGCGGACGATGATGATTTGACACCGCCATGCGAGTTGCACAAAATGAGGAGATGGCTTGGGATTAGATTCCCTCAATAGCACGGATTCTCGTATTGTGAACGTTGAAACCGCGATTGGCTGCCGAGTTTTGAGTGGCGGAGTTGGCAGTGGCTGACTTGGCAGCGGTTGAGTCGCGCGCTGCTGAGTTTTTGGCCCAGAGAGGAGTCGTTGACCCCGATGATCAGCATAAAAGACATCGCCAAATTGGCCGGTGTGAGTTATAGCACCGTATCCAAGGCATTGAACGACAGCCCTTTGGTTAAGCCATCGACGAAGCGGCACATCCTCGAGATTGCCGAGCGCCACGGCTACCAGAAAAACTTGCTTGCTACTCAACTTGCATCGGGACGCAGCAAGCTTGTTGGATTGGTGCTCAATAACCTGAGTAATCCGGTCTTCGTGAACATTGCGAACGATCTGCGCAAGGAACTCGTAGACCTTAAATACCAGATGCTTCTGGCCATCTCACCGGACGGGGTGGATCTGTTCAATCAACTTCGAGTCGAAGGCATCATCGTCTGGGGCGATCTCGTTCGCGACTGCCCGGAGATGCTCAGATCCGTTTCGACGCTTCGCGTCCCGCGCTTCGTCCTCGGTACAGACGAGTCCCTCGCCATCCCACATGTGCTCATTGACAGAAGGGCTGGCATTCATGCCGCCGTGCGCTACCTCACCACATACGGGCATCGGCGCATCGCCTTCGTCGGTGACTCTCAGGAAATTAAGGTGCACGCGTTTGAAGAGGCCGTGCGCGATATGGGGCTGGAATTCTCGAAGGACTACCTGATTCCCGCCGAGTCCACTTGGGAGGGAGGGTATCGTGCGATTAAGTCCTACAAGTTAGGGACTGAGACGTCTCCCACCGCGTTCATCGGCGTCAACAACCTGCTCACCAAGGGGATGCTGCGAGGTCTATTGGAGATGGGGTATTCCGTGCCGGAGGACATCTCTGTGATTGGGTACGATAATCTCCCCGACATGCAGAACGCGGAGGTACCCATCACCACCGTCGGACCTTCCTTGGAGGAGATGACGAAGCAATCCGCTCGCCTTATGGCGACCTTGATAGAGGATCCCAATCACGCCTATCCCGTCGTGCTGCAGCCGACGCTCATCGAGAGGGCGTCCGTAGCTCAGTGCCACGATATCTACGTGTCGTAGCCCGCCGCACAGCAAGCTGCGAGCCAATGAAGTGAATCGATGTTTGCTTTGTGATGTCAAAAATGACAACGTTGTTATTTTCCGGGGCGGAACATAAACCCTGTTCCACTTTGCTTTGGAGTGCACGAGGAGGACAACCCATGAAGAACATAATCACAAATGCGGACGTCAAGACGAATTCCGCCATGGACAGCGCGGACGACGCGGACGGGAGCTTACGTTTGGATGACCGTTCCCAGCGGATCGAGATGCCGCGAATTCCCGACGGACTCTGGCTGGTCACGGACTACGGCGCCGTCGGCGATGGAATGACGATGAACACGGGAGCCATATCCTCTGCGATACAGGCGTGTGCGGATGCCGGGGGAGGACGTGTGGTCATACCGCCGGGAGTCTGGCTGACGGGGCCCATCTCACTTCGGAGCCGAACGGAGATCTACGCCGAGCGGGGAGCCCTCGTCCTGTTCAGTCAGAACTTTGACGACTATCCTCTTGTGTCGTCGACCTTTGAGGGGATTCCGACCGTGCGCTGCCAGTCGCCTATCGACGGCGAGGACTTGGAGGACATCGCCATCACCGGGGAGGGCATCTTCGATGGAGCCGGCGAGGCGTGGCGACCCGTCAAGCGAGAAAAGATGACCAACGCAGAGTGGACGTCACTCCTCCAATCGGGCGGGGTACTAGACGATGCCGGGCGCATCTGGTGGCCAACCAAAGAGGCGCGCGATGGCAGCAGCATTGTGAAGAGGTTGCAACAAGAGGGTATCGCGGATCCCCTCGCCTTCAAACCAGCTCGGGACTTCCTCCGGCCCGTCCTCGTCAGCCTGCGCTGGTGTCGCCGGGTTTTGCTTGATGGCCCTACTTTTCAGAACTCGGCCTGCTGGTGCCTCCACCCATGGGCGTGCCAACACCTTACGGTGCGCAACGTGATGGTTCGCAATCCATGGTCGGCCCAGAATGGTGATGGGATCGATCTCGATTCCTGCCAACACGTCCTCCTCGAAAACAGTTCCTTTGACGTTGGCGACGACGCTATCTGCTTAAAGTCAGGACGCGACGAGGCCGGGCGGAAGTTGGGGATTGCGAGCGCCTTCATTCAGATACGAGACTGTGTCGTCTATCACGGTCACGGCGGTGTCGTCATAGGAAGCGAGATGTCGGGCGGGGTTCACGATGTCAACGTTTCCGACTGCACATTCATCGGCACGGACATTGGACTGCGCTTCAAGAGCGCCCGTGGTCGCGGTGGCGTCGTCGAGAACATCCTCATGGAGCGGATTCGGATGAAGAATATTGCGGGGGAAGCCATCTCCTTCCACATGTTCTACGACGGACAGGAGGGAAGTGGAGAGGGAAGCGACGTCGAAATGGAGGTGTCAGAGGAAACGCCGGTTTTCCGCGACATTCGCATCAAGGACGTTGTGTGCACGGGGGCCAAGCGAGCCGTCCTGATGAACGGACTTGCTGAACTACCCCTCGCAAACGTTGCAATTGGGGAACTGACGGCCTCCTGCGATACCGGGATCTCCCTGAATCATGCTACCGGAATCCGCCTCAATCAGGTTCGCCTTCGCGTACAGGCGGGGCCGCTGGTGGAACTGAACCAGTGTACGAACGCCCTGGTGAACGGACTGATTGGCGAGGACTTTCTGCACGGTGCGGCGATGGTGTTGTCCGGAGAGAGGACCGAGGGCATCGTGTGCCGCGGCTCGCGCACTTGCGCGGGCCGGCTCGCCGAGGCCAGCGTCAGGCTAGCGCCCGGGGTCCGGCCCGGTGCTCTGACGCTGGACTGAGCGGGGGCAGGTCGGAAGGGGCAACGTGGGCGCGGGCGGAGAAGGGTGGCTGGCTCGGCGGCGGGCGGATGTTTCCCGGGGTTCTTGCCCGAACCGAATCAGAGCGCGAGCTCGCGGCGCCGAAATCCGATGGCGGCCGCGGCGAAGAGCAACAGGGCCACGGCGGCCATCGACGTGCTGACCAGCACTACGTGGGCGTTGCCGTGGACGATGTTCTGGGCGTTGTAGGCGGCGAAGAGCGACAAACGCCTCATCCACGCCAGGTGTGTTCCCAGCAGCCCAACCGTGTTGAACGCGTAGAACACGAGGGTGAGGCCAGAGGACAGAGAGAGGGCCGTTCGTTCATCGCGGCTGACGCACGAGAACAGAAATGAGTAGGCGCTCACCACCGCGAAGATGAGGAACCCGACGAGGTTCAGCTCGATGAATCGTCCGGCGTCAAGGTGAGTATGCGGTGCGAACCAGCGAGCGCCGAGGATCCCCCCCAACGTACAGAACGCCGCAATGATGGCCGTCCCGGTCACGAGGGTCGCCGCCTGGGTCACAGCTAGGCGCACCCGGGAGATGGGGGTGGAAAGCAGGTACGCCATAGCTAGGTTGTCGACAAGATGCGCAACGAGTTTTCCGGCGATGGTCACAGCGAAGATGGCGAAAATGATGATGTAGATGAGTCCATAGAATTCCCCTGCCATGTAGTCGGCGAGCTGCCCGATGCCGTTGTTGTACCCAATCACCTTGAGTAACCCTTGCGGCATGCTCCTCAAGAGCGAGTTCATAGCCGACGACTTGGTCAGGGTTGGATACACCCAGATGAACAACCACTGGTAGATGGTCATTCCGAATCCATAGCTCACCATGGCCCGCGCATTGATGGTGAACATGCTGCGAAACAGAGCTTTGCTCATTCGCCGATACCTCCCTTCCCCGACACGCCCGTGGCATCATCGTTCGCGTGCGCGGTGTCCGACGCGTAGTAATGCATGAACACTTCCTCAAGGTTTAACTCCCGGACTTCGATGTTTGCCACGTCGCACTGGGCCAAAGCGCGGACGAACGCGTTGTAGTCGCCCTGCACTTCCACGTCTACTTCGTTCGTTCCACTTTTTGTGACTTGAGCATTTGTGACTCGACAACCGGCTGCAACGAGCGTTTCTGCTTGCAATCCCTCCCGGAGGTGAACCGTGAACACTTTGCGCTGCGTCTCCCGTAATCGTCGCACGTCCTCAACTGCCACCAGCCGACCGTCTCGGATGATGCCCACCCTATCGCACACCCGCTCCACCTCGGCGAAGACGTGCGATGACATGAGCACCGTTGCGCCACGGGACTTCGCCTCCAGAACGAGGTCCAGGAACAACTGCTGCATCAGCGGATCGAGTCCAGACGTTGGTTCGTCGAGAATGAGCACGCTCGGCTTGTGCATGAACGCGGCGACGATGCCCACCTTCTGCTTCATACCCTTGGACATCTTGCGAATGGGAGTCCGAGCGTCGAAGTCCAGGCGGCGAATCAACTCGTCCCGGTATTCGAGGCGCGACAGCTTGCGCATGCCCGCGATGACATCGAGGAACCCAATGCCGGTCATGCCTTCCAGAAAACCAATCTCGCCCGGAAGATAGCCGATGTGCTCGTGAATCTTAGCGGCATCCTCCCAGCAGTCGCGGTTGTGGATCTTGGCCAATCCCGAGTCTGGCCGCAGGAATCCCATCAGCGTCCGGATGGTTGTCGATTTACCTGCCCCGTTCGGCCCGAGGTAACCAAACACTTCTCCCTCGTGGACCTCGAATGAGAGATCCAAGATGCCGCGCCCGCCGCGATACCGCTTGGTCACGTGATCCAGTTGAATCATTGCGCTCCCTCCCCGCCCTCTGTCAACGGCCTGTAGGCCCCGAACTTGACGACGTCCAAGTACTTGTCGAGCTCCTCCATCAGCGGCCGGAAGAACTCTTCCAGATTCGCGCCGGCTTCGTCGGGGAGCACGGCGATGTATTTGTCGCTCAAACCCTGCGAAATCAGGCTCACCATGGCGAGGATTCCATCCCACGTCACACCCTCTCTCAATCGATCCGCTGACAGCGCCCCTGCCAACTGTGCCCTATAGCGATTGGCAAACCCAGCTGAGATAGCGAGTACCTTCGAGTAGATGGGATGTTGCGGCTCCTTTGCGACACGCATGAATAGGCGATACGTGAGCGGCCGCTCGATGCTGAACTGGATGCGCTCTTTGGTCGTGTGTTTGATCCAGTCAAACACGTCGTCGAAGGCGGCTACTTGCTGGACGGAGAAGGTTGACAGTGCGTCCTCAAGCATCGTCTCGAACACGTACAAGAACAGCGATTCCTTATCGTCGAAGTACTTGAACAGCACCCCTTTCGAGATGCCCGCCTGTTTGACGATTTGGTTGGTGGAAGCGAGATCGAATCCCCTTTCTGCAAATTCGCGCAGGCTGGCGATGAGGATTTCGTCCCGTTTCTCCTTAGGCAGATTCAGAAACTGAGGGGACGGTGCCATGGGCTCCCTCCTTGATGAACCGTGCACGTCACCGCGTCACGGATATTGTGACCATACGGTCATGACCTGTTGGTCACAGAATAGATCCGAAAGAGCCGGGTGTCAAGAGCTGCATACCCCCGATTTCGTCCCGCAT
>JAJZAV010000243.1 GCA_021799255.1 Bacillota bacterium | reverse complement strand
GTCTCCATTTTGTTGATGCTTCCACCACGGGCATCGACTGATTGCTATAGAGGTATTCCATCCCGTTTACATTGGTCGTAAACGTACGCGATAGATACACATCCGCGACCAGAAATACTGCCGCAATCGCAATAAAAAGAAGCAAAAGACGCCTCACAAACCATTCATCACCTTGTATATTGTCTGAGAGATCCTCGTCAATCTTTAAGCCGCGTACAAGGCTATGCTGATCACCTACGATTATGCAACGCTCCTTATCATACCTATAATTGATAAGTTTCTCTATTGTCGAAATGTGTCTGATTTTGGAACTATTTTTATCTAAACCCCCATGCCCCTGGCGGGGCACAATATTATGATGAAAACAGCCGGACGGCTATTTTCCCATCAAAATAGCTTACAGTGACTTCTCCCCGCCATTCGGTCCGTCCATTTCGTAGGTCATGTAGCATTGGTAGTCTGCGCGAATCGCCTTATCTGCCAAGGAAGGGGAAGCAAAAACCGTGCGAAGGCGGCGCGGCTGCAGGTGGCCCGCATCCATGCGCGCATTGCTGACCGTCGCCATGACTTCACACACAAGCTATCAAAGCGCTTCGTTCACGAAAACCAAGTCCTGGCGTTTGAGAGCTCGGGTGTGAAGAATCTGCAGCAGAACCATCACCTTGCAAAAAGCATCGTGCACGTGGGCTGGGGTGAGTTGCTACGCCAGGTGCAGTATAAAGGTGCATGGCAGCGTCCGACAGTCCTGCACATTGACCGTTGCTGCCCACCCAGCAAACGCTGTGCCGACTGTGGCCATGTACTGCACGCCCTGCCACTCTCCGTACGTACGTGGACCTGCCCGCAGTGTCGGACAACCCACGACCGTGACATCAACGCAACCTGCAATATCTTGGCGGAGGGGCGCTCCGTCATCGCCTTTCGAGGGCCTATAAGCCCAATGTGCAAACCGAAAGGTCGGCGCGTTGGCACGGCCCCGCGAAGCAGGAAGCCCAGACCGTGAGCATGGGAATCCCCCGGCTTTAGCCGTGGGGAGAACGTCAACATCGGATTTTTCCGGCCGCTGCCGCTTCCGGACTAGGCGCACCGCTACGTCCGTATCTACCGTAGAAAAAGATTCCTGAGCTCCGAGTGGCACTCCGGGGACGCACAAGCGGATTTGACACCGACGTGTTCCTGACCACGGAACGAAGGGTTCGAAAGTGTCTCGTCCTTTCTGTTCCTCGGAGTAATGTAGCGTTGTAGCCGTTAATGAACCTCGAGGGAAACTTCACGGTCGTCGAGAAGTATGTGTACAATAGGCAAAACAACGGGATGACGCGACAAACCTGTTTCAACGCCCGGTATCTCACGCTCATCCCATTCCATCGGAGGAAGACAAGATGTCCGTAGTACAATCGCCACCCATTACGTACGATGATTCATCGATACATGTGCTTGACGGCCTGGAAGCCATCCGCAAACGTCCCGGCATGTACGTCGGCGGGACTGGGGTCCAGGGGTTCCATCATCTGTTTAAGGAAGTGCTCGACAACTCCGTTGACGAGGCTTTGGCGGGGTATTGCACCCACATACATGTGATCATCCACGAAGACCAAAGTTTGAGCGTAAAAGACAACGGTCGCGGTATCCCTTTCGGCATTCACGAAACTGGCAGACGCAGTGTGGAAGTCGCAATGACTGTTCCACACAGCGGCGGCAAATTCGGCGACAAAGGTAGTGGATACACGGTCTCTGGCGGTTTACACGGCGTTGGTTTGACAGCGGTCAACGCCTTGTCTAAGTGGGCACTGGTAACGATTTGGCGTGAGGGACAGCAATACGTGCAAAAGTACTCGACGGGTCTTAACGGTGCATCGCAATTCAGAATTGGTGAACCCGAGGCGCCCACCATCACGGCGTGTAACCCGTCTTTGCATGGTACCATGATTCGATTCCTCCCCGACTCTGATGTCTTCGGCAACCTGCATTTCCAAGTCGGCACCATCGAGGAACGCATTCGAATGATGGCCTATCTTAATCCCTCTTTGACGATCACCCTGACGGACCTGCGGGGTTCTGATACGAAAACCAAAGAATTTTGCTATGACGGAGGACTTCTAGAATTCGTCAAGTATCTGAATGAGGATAAGTCGACACTCCATGGACCCGCTTCCTTTTCCGGAAGGTCAGACGACATTAGCGTGGATATCGGCTTACAATACACGGATGGCTACACGGAGACTTTCGCAACATTTGTCAACTGTATCCCCACAAAAAGCGGTGGAACCCATGTTCGTGGATTTAAAACCGCGTTCACCCGGGTGTTCAACGATTATGCCCGGACAAACGGATTCATCAAAGAAGGGCAAGAAAACTTCGAAGGTGATTTGCTCCGAGAAGGCCTAACGTGTGTACTATCTATTCGCATATCAAATCCCGAGTTCATCGGACAAACCAAGGACGAGCTAAGTAACAAAGAAGCTCAAAACATTGTTGGAAGCATTGTTTCCGAACAATTGAGCGCATATCTCGATCAAAATCGGGGGGTGGCCGACTCCATCATTCAGCGAGCCATCCTGTCCAAGCGAGCTCGCGAAGCAGCGAAGAAAGCCGCAGATGATGTCCGAACCGGTAACGACAGAAAGGACAAAAAGGGTCGCCGCAAGGTGCTGGTCGAAAAACTCACGGCACCCAATGGGAAAGACTACCCAAAGAATGAATTGTTCATCGTAGAAGGTGACTCTGCTGGTGGTTCGGCCAAGCAGGGCCGTGATTCTCAATACCAAGGGATACTTCCCCTGCGTGGCAAATCCCTCAACGTGGAGAGAGAGAATGATTTGACCAAGATCCTCAAAAACGCCGAAATCGCCGCGATTGTCGATTCCATTGGAGCCGGCATCGGAGCCTCCTTTGATCTATCACAAGCAAAATACGGAAAAGTGATCATTATGAGTGATGCTGACCCCGACGGAGGTCACATTCAATCATTGCTGATCACACTCTTCTATCAATTTATGCGCCCGCTCGTGGATGCTGGAATGTTGTTTGTGGCGATGCCACCCCTTTACAAAATTACAACAATGCAGGGAAGAGGAAAGTCCAAACAGCGGGAAGTCCAGTACGCATGGAGTGACGATGAGTTAGGTGAAATTCGCCGTGTTTTATCGAAAAAGAAGACCTCGTTTGAGCTGCAGCGTTATAAAGGGCTTGGTGAGATGAACGCCGACCAATTGTGGGAGACTACCATGTGCCCGGAAACCAGAACCCTCATAGAAGTCGCCGTTCCGGACCCAAGTACCGCCGAACGTCGAATCACAACCCTGATGGGTTCTAAATCTGACCTGCGTAGACAATGGCTTTACGAAAACATCGACTTCAATCGTTATGACGAATAGAAAGGACATGGTTTGTCATAGACCCCACGGCTAAAGCCGGGGGCTTGTGAGAGCAAGCCCAACTATGACCAGCCTGAGTGCCTGAAAGGGCACTACGTTGGATTGGTGCATACCCGAGAATGCTTCTCCAGTTCTCGGCACTATGGGGCAGGCGTTAAAAGCGAGCAGGGGTGTTAGCGAGCGGTGCGCCTGTTGTAACCAACCCACTCCAACATTGGCGAGGAGAGACTCGAGAGAGCGTTACAAGCCCCGTAAGGGAAGGAGCAACACATCATGACAGTATTCGTGTTAGACAAGCGTGGTCGCGCGCTCATGCCATGTACCGAGAAGCGTGCAAGGCTGTTGCTCGAACGCAGCCGCGCCAGAGTCGTGAGGGTCGCACCATTCACCATCCGACTGGTGGATCGTCTGCTGGAGGATAGTGAACTGCAGCTGATGCGGTTGAAACTCGATCCTGGGTCCAAGGTTACCGGTGTTGCGGTCACGCTGAACGGTCAGCAAGGCACCAAGGCCGTGCTCCTGGCGGACATCGTACACAGAACCGAGATCAAGAGCAAGCTGGATGCAAGGCGTGCGCTGCGCCGTGGGCGAAGGCAACGCAAGACCCGCTACCGAAAGCCGCGGTTCCTGAACCGCCGGCGAACGGAGGGCTGGCTAGCGCCAAGCCTAGAGGACCGCGTCAATCAGGTGATGAACACCACCTGGCGCATGATGCACTGGCTTCCGATTCAGGCAGTGAGCATGGAGTTGGTCCGCTTCGATACACAGGCACTGGACAACCCCGAGATCCAAGGGGTCGAGTACCAGCAGGGCGAGCTCCTCGGCTACGAGGTGCGAGAGTACCTGCTTACGAAGTTCGGACGCACCTGTGTGTACTGCAAAGGCAAGCGGGGAGATGTCCACCTTGAGGTGGAACACATCATCCCGCGTAGCCGGGGTGGCAGCAATCGCGTGAGTAACTTGACAATCGCATGCCACACCTGCAACCAGGAGAAGGGCAACCTGACGGCCGAGGAATACGGTTATCCGGAGATCGGAGCGAAGGCAAAGGCTCCACTCAAGGACGCTGCCTTCGTGAATGCGACGCGCTGGCGACTGTACCACCGCCTACAGGAGACCCGGCAACCGGTCGAATGTGGCACCGGTGGCAGAACCAAGATGCAACGCACCCAACACGAATTACCCAAGGAACACTACTATGACGCCCTGTGCGTGGGTGCTAGTACGCCAAGCGCATTCATTGGGATTCCTAAGATGGTTCTCACATTGACTGTCAAGGGTCGCGGATCGCGCCGGATGGTGCTGTGCGACCGTTATGGATTCCCGAGAGGGAAGGCCAAGGCTGCCAAGCGGATCCATGGATTTCAAACAGGTGATCGGGTGCGTGCGGATGTCCCTACAGGTAAGTATGCAGGGACATGGTGTGGCAGAGTGTCAATCCGGGCGAACGACTACTTTGACATCAAAGGACCAGACGGTGTGATGGCACAAGGAGTATCGTGGAAGCACATGCGCGTGTTACAGCGTGCAGATGGCTGGCACTACGGAACAAAACCAACTGCATAAAGGAGGAAGGCCGACCAATCTGGATAATGGTCATTGTGCCCTCCGTTCCTCATCAACTCCATTAAGCAATCGGTAGCAGCTCACTTTCTTTCTATCCTGTCACGGTAAAAGAATGACTACCTCCAGCAAAGCTTCTTAGTCATACTGATTTTCCCATCATTGGGTTGGAAGATTCCCGCTCACGATCAGTATGCCGATATGCCGCGACTTCCCGGACGCGGCTACGGTCACATCATTTTCTGTAGTACCATTTAGCCCACCGACTTCTTATGGACTGTTTGGTTTTGGCGTCTACCCAGCTCTTATGGTCAGCTTCCCATTGATCGATCTCCTGCTGTAAGGGCCGGTAAAACGCATAATCATGGATATCCCAGGATTCATACATCCGGCGATAAAAGGCTCCGCTACTCACATTCCTGGCATGACGAACGGTCTTATTTGCAAAACGCTTCGAAACCTTGGAACCGACGTTATCCTTCAGAATCGGTGTTTTTTTATAACTTCTGGACATAGTAACCTCCTTTCGGGAAGTTACAGTCCGTAATCCGTGTTTTTCACTGGCGCTCATCCTTTCGGTATTGATACCTCGTTCATATTTTGGGCATGTTAATGGTTAGGCTATGGATTTTCGAGCATTTGGAACAATGCCGTTGCAGTTGTGAGTTGCGCTTGGTAGTTATATACATATTCGATTACGCGGCCCCCGCAAGACCTCCTTACTGTTTGGACAATCGCTTTTCTTCCTCGTATAGTCGTTCAATGACAAATTGCTTCAACAAGGTTTGATATCCTTTATGTCGCTTCTCGGCAACCTTTTGTAATCGTTCAACCGTGTCAATGTCCATGCGAATCGTGATGGTCTTAGCACCCGTTCGTTTTGGAGGCATCTCGGATTCGTCCAGCGGTTGTGCTTCAAGTAGAAAATCCTCGGTTAACTCGTGAGTGTCCCAAAAC
>JAJZAV010000242.1 GCA_021799255.1 Bacillota bacterium | reverse complement strand
TAGGGAAAAGCCTCGATGGTTCGCAACGATGTGAGGTATAGTGGGAGCATCAATCACGAAAGCGAGACAACGTCATGAATATGAAAACGCGATTCAACGATGGCTGGGAGTTCGCGAGGAGCGCCCTGGACGCAAGCGACAGCGCTCAGCTCACGTTTGAACCCGTGGATCTCCCACACGATTGGCTGATTTACGATACATTGAATCTATACGAGAACGGCATCGGCTGGTATCGCAAGCGGTTCACTTGGGCGGGAGACGACGCACATGTACTGCTCTATTTTGAGGGGGTGTACATGAACTCGGCCGTATACGTGAACCAGAAATTCGTCGGCGAATGGAAGTATGGATACTCGTCGTTCGAGCACGAGATCACGGATGTGCTCGTAAACGGTGAGAACGAGATTCTGGTGAAGGTGGTCTTCCAGAGTCCCAACAGCCGCTGGTATTCTGGAGCCGGAATCTACCGCGATGTGTGGCTTACGACCAGGAACAAGACCTACATTGAGACAGACGGGATTTACATAAGTACCAAGCAGGACGAAGAAAGCTGGCGGGTTACCGTCGATACGGAATTGAGCCTCGCCGAAGAGATCGAAATCTCGCACACGATTCTTCTCGGGGATCGAGAGATAGCCTCGACGTCAGAGCGCATTGCGTCAACCATCAACGTTCAAAACGTCGACGACGCCAGTGCCACAAACCAACAGAGCCTCATTGTGACGGATCCGCGACTGTGGAGTCCGAACGAGCCCAATTTGTACCAATTGAAAACAGATCTTTACGTCGTGCGCGCATACGCCGATGGAAACGAACTCCTCGAAAAAGTGGAGTCCGTCTCGCAAAATCTAGGTTTTCGAACCATCGTTCTGGACCCCAATCAGGGCATGTTCCTGAACGGCAAAAAGATGAAGCTGAACGGGGTCTGCGAGCATCACGATTTGGGGGCCCTCGGCGCGGCGTTCAACAAGAACGCCTTGAGGCGGCGTTTTGCCATCCTCAAAAAGATGGGCGCAAATGCCATTCGCACCGCTCATAACATGCCGGCGCCAGATTTGATGGATCTCGCCGACGAAATGGGATTCTTCGTGGTGTCCGAGGCGTTTGACATGTGGGAACGCCCGAAGACCTCCTATGATTATGCGAGGTTCTTCAAGGACTGGTTCCGGACCGATGTTCGCAGTTGGATACGACGGGACAGGAACCACCCGAGCCTGCTGTTGTGGAGCATCGGCAACGAGATCTACGACACGCACGCGGGGGAACGCGGTCAAGAAGTCACGAGGATGCTCGTGGAAGAGGTTCGGTTTCACGATCCGCGAGGGAACGCGAGGGTCACCATCGGATCGAACTATATGCCGTGGGAGAATGCTCAGAAGTGCGCCGACATCTTGAAGGTGGCCGGGTACAACTATGCGGAAAAGTACTATCATACGCATCACGAGGAGCACCCGGACTGGGTCATCTACGGCAGCGAGACTGCGTCGGTGGTCCAAAGCCGCGGCGTCTACCACTTCCCGCTCGAAGCGTCGATTCTGGCGGACGACGACGAGCAGTGCTCCGCGCTTGGCAATAGCTCCACGAGTTGGGGAGCGAAGTCTGCCGAGGCGTGCATTATCGCGGACAGGGACGCGCCGTTCTCGCTCGGCCAGTTCATCTGGACCGGCTTCGACTACATCGGCGAGCCGACCCCGTACCACACGAAGAACTCCTACTTCGGGCAGATTGACACCGCGACTTTCCCAAAGGACTCGTACTATATCTACCAATCCGCTTGGACGGACTACAAGACCGAGCCCATGGTGCACATCTTCCCGTATTGGGACTTTTCCCCCGGTCAGATGATTGACGTGCGCGTGTGCTCCAACGCGCCGATGGTGGAGTTGCAGGTGAACGGCCGCGCCATTGGGACTCGGGCCATAAATCACCTTCGTGGGACCGACCTTGTCCCCTCGTGGAAGATTGCGTTTGAGGTCGGGGAACTCAAGGCCATTGCCTACGACGAAAATCACCAAGTGATTGCAACCGCCGTCAGACATTCGTTCGGGGATGCCGCCCGAATGGTCCTTCGTGCAGACAAGAACGTTCTTGTGGCCGATGGCAGGGATCTCATTTTCGTGGAGATTGGCATGGAAGACGAAGACGGTCATCCTGTCGAGAATGCGAACAACCGCGTGGAGGTTTTTGTGAAGGGAGCCGGGCGGCTCGTTGGCCTTGATAACGGTGACAGCACGGATTACGATGCGTACAAGGGACAGAGCCGGCGGTTGTTTGGCGGGAAGCTGATGGCGATTATCGGAAGTACCCTTGATCCGGGGGAGATTCTCGTTCAGGTGTCATCCAAGGGGATGCCCAGCGAGACCTTCACGCTCTCCTCTCACCCTCTGGACGGGCAAACCGTCGAAGGTGTCTGTGCACACACAGAGAATCGACCTTTGGCTTGCGTCATGGGGAGTCCCGATGAGATTCCCGTTCGCAAAATCGAGATGATAAGCGATGCCGGCCAGTCTTTTGACGAGGCGCGGCGAGAGATTGCCGTACGAGCGCGGATCCTTCCTGAGGATGCGTCGTATCGAGACGTTGAGTGGAGAGTCGTGACGGATACCGGGATTGACTCCAACATCGCAATCGTAGAACCGATTGGACTAGAAGCCAAAGTAACGGCTCTCGGTGATGGAAACTTTCGCGTTCGCTGCATGAGCAAGAACGGTACAAAGAAGACGAAGCTCATTTCCGAGCTCGAGTTCAAGGTGACGGGACTCGGTACGGCGTACAAGGATCCGTACGGATTCATCTCCGGCGGACTCTACGACTACAGCAAGGGGGAAGTCGGCGCCGGGAACGAGCGGGGCGTGGCCACGGCCAGAGATGGCGAGACCCAGATCGGCTTCCGTAATATTGACTTTGGACCGTACGGATCTGACACCATGACTCTCCCGATTTTCGCGCTGTCGGGCGAGGAGTATCCCTTGCAGATTTGGGAGGGGATGCCGGGCGAAGAGGGGAGCGAACTCGTCGCCGACGTCGTCTACCAGAAGCCATCCATCTGGAACACATATCAAGCAGAAACCTATCGGTTGTCCAAGAGGCTACGGGGAGTTACTTCGATTTGCTTTGTCCTACAGCAAAAGGTGCATATCAAGGGCTTCTCATTTGAAAAGCAGAACAGGGCTTTCGCGAAAAATCTGGTTCTCGACTGCGACCGAATATACGGGGACACGTACACCAAGACGCAGGATTCCATCGAGGCCATCGGAAACAACGTATCGCTCGAGTTTGGGGCTCTGGAATTTGGGCCCCAAGGCGCGAGCAAGCTGGTGGTGTTTGGACATTCTCCGATTGATAAGAACACCATCCACGTGCGCTTCGCGGGTGAAGAGGGAGAGAACCCTCAGATTATCGAATTCACGGCGTCGGACGGATACGAGGAACGCGAGTTTTCCATCACACGAGTGAACGGAACGAAGGACGTGACCTTCGTGTTCCTGCCGGGATGCAACTTCGATTTCGGGTGGTTTCGCTTTGAACCCTGAGATGTTGGATCACTCCCCTCGGTACAATGAGGTCTGAGGAAATGCCCGCCGTGCACGCGTACCTACGTGGACACGGCGGGCTAATTCTATGATCACTCTGCCACGGCCGCTGCTTCTTTGATTTCTAGCTTGTTGAGCTTTAGGGATACCCCTTTTAGTGTATCCTTCACGGGGCACGCGTGCTCCGCGTGTTGGATAAGCTCTCGCACGGCTTCGACTGGGGAAGGAGAGTCAACTTCGATGGAGTAAGAGATCTCGGAGAAGCCGTTCCTAACATTGGGATTCTTGCCCGTGAATCCGTCGGGATCAAGCAGCCCGTCGATGGTAGTGCGAACGTCCCTCAGTTCAACACCGTGCATGGGTGCGAAGCTCACCATGCAGACATTAATGCATCCCCCTAGGGCTGCGAGCAGGTACTCGACTGGGGTAGCCCCTTGATCCGTGCCACCCATCATGGCAGGTTCGTCAATGATGACTTCCTTGTTTTTCATGCGGGCCACGGACCGTACACCTTCACCGGACCAAGTTACCGAAGAGCGAAATCGCTGATTTGCCACTCCAAATCACCCTCTCTATTTGTGAAAAAAATCACAATATGAATGAACACTGGTTATTGTACTCGGCCGCGCACGAAGCGTCCATGATACAAAACAACCAAAATACCCATTAGGGTATGTGTGCCCTGTAGTCTAAAGTAACCACAGACTCTGGAGTCCTATCGGGTTCAGCTTTTACTTGGAATTCGTGCCGAAACCATGGATAATGAACGCAAAGCGGCATCTGTGCCGTGAGTTTCGAGAGGATGCGGAGGATGGGCCGAGTGGGACGACGATTCGACGAGATGACGATGGATGAACTTTCCGAGCTCTACGGCGAGCTCGAGGCAAAGTACAAGGACTACCAGAATAAGGGCTTGCACCTGGACATGTCGAGAGGCAAGCCGTGCACCGAGCAATTGGATCTTTCCATGGGCATGCTCGATGGGTTGTCGTCGCACGACTTTCCAACGAACGTTGGCGGTTCGGATCCGAGAAACTACGGCGGGATTGATGGCATTCCCGAGGCGAAGCAACTGTTTGCGGCGATGCTTGGGGTCAGCGCGAGTGACGTGATAGTCGGGGGGAACTCTAGCCTTACGATGATGTACGACACCCTAGCCCGGGCGATGCTGTTCGGGGTTGTCGGGAGCGATGTTCCCTGGAGCAAGCTTCCGCGCGTCAAGTTTCTTTGCCCCAGCCCGGGCTATGATAGGCATTTCGCCATCTGCGAACAGCTTGGCATTGAGATGATTGTCGTCGATATGCTCTCCGATGGACCGGATATGGATGCGGTGGAGTCTTTGGTCAAGACCGATGAGACCATCAAGGGAATCTGGTGTGTGCCAAAGTACAGCAACCCAGAGGGGATCACGTTCTCGGACGACACGGTGGATAGACTCGCACGGCTGGAAACGAAGGCAAAGGACTTTCGCATCATGTGGGACGATGCCTACACGGTGCACCACCTCACCGAGGAGCCAGACGAACTAAAGAACATTTTCGATGCCTGCAAGGCTGCTGGCAATCCGAACCGCGTGTTCATGTTTACTTCAACGTCAAAAGTGACGTTTCCGGGTGCTGGAGTGGCTGCGATGGCGGCAAGCGAGGCAAATCTGACCGCGATAAAGAAGCAACTCGGCATTCAAACGATTGGTCCGGACAAGTTAAATCAACTGCGACACGTTCGATTCTTGAAAGATATGAATACCATTCATACCCATATGCAAAAGCATGCGAAGATTATCCGTCCGAAGTTCGATACCGTACAGGAAGTGTTGCAGTCAGAATTGAGCGACTTGGGCATTGCTTCGTGGAGTCAACCGAAAGGGGGCTACTTCATCAGCCTGAATACGCTCGATGGTTGCGCGAAGGCTGTCGTGAAGATGGCCGCCGGCGCCGGGGTCGTTCTCACTGGAGCCGGGGCGACGTTCCCGTACGGGAAAGATCCGCGGGATGCGAACATTCGCATCGCCCCAACGTTCCCGCCGCTTGAGGAGCTCGAAATCGCGATTCACGTTCTCTGTCTTTGCGTGCAGTTGGTGAGCATAAAGAAGCTGCTTGGAAAGGAAATCTGATTCGTATCTAGCCGATACGGATGATGCGTGTCGTGACGTAGAGGTGCTCGCCGTCTCCAGGTTGTCCAATGCCTGTATGCAGGGAGGGGAGAGCACCTCGTAATCACCGTATGTACTGCGTTCGAAGTTTGTCCTCGCTAGAATCCGTTGAGCCTCTATGAACTATCCTCTCTTCATTCTCCATTGTTCGTGTACTGGACGCTTACGGGAAGAGCACCGAGAATCGGCGAAAAGGCAATCTGCCGCAAGCGATTCCCTGCGATGATGACGTGATTGCTGAGCGCGTCGGGAAAGGCGGGGACTCCGTACCCACCGGCCTGGAAGGCGTATCCGAAACC
>JAJZAV010000241.1 GCA_021799255.1 Bacillota bacterium | reverse complement strand
GTAACCAGCGTCACGGACATTAAAGCGGCGGAACCCACGGCCCAAAGCTTCTTTGGCATTTTCACTCGAGTCCCCTCCATTCAATAATCGGTATAATTTGTTTGCTGCAAAAGCGGCATACATGGAAATACTCAGCGCATTTATCTTCCGTTTCCACCCGGTGCATCAATGAATCGCACAGATCAAAAAAACCTCTTCTGTGAACGATGTTTCGTCCAAAGAAGAGGAACCGATTGGATAATAAGTCCGTGAGTTCCTTTATTTATACGACAGCTTCACTGTAACTGCTTGGTTTCCAAGTTGGTGCCACGCGGCGATGAAATTGGCGCGATTGACCGCCTGCTCCTTCTCGCCGTTGAGCGGATTGTTGATGTAGATGTGCGTCTTGTCGTAACCCACCACAAGAACGCAGTGCTCGTCATAGGTTGAGTGGAATGGCCCCTCCGGGGTTTCCCAATCCGCTGGAAATGCGTTGGTCGGCTTGAAAATAGCCGTATTCCACACCATGACGGGTCTGCCTTTTGCGACGTACGCCAAAATGGTCTGAAAGGGTTCGTTTGTCAGGTCCAGGGCCTGACCCGGCAAGATCTCGTTCAACAATTGCGTGATGGGCCCATGGAAAATGCCGAATCCGTTGGCCCAACTGTAGGGGCTACCCACAAATCCCACATTCGGATTTCCCCAACTGATGGTCTGCCCAGCCTTGTTCTTCACCCTTGGCACGCTGTCGTACGGTTGCTCTTTGGCGAGCGTCAGCTTGCTGACGGGATGCCCGACGCTCGTCAGCAGCATGGACAGGCTCGTCACCTCACAGCCGTTTGGCAACTGAGGGTTCTGGTCCTGAGCCGGAACGCTGATCATCGCGGACGGTGGCAACGTCGCTGATGAGCCTTGCGCACTCCCCGTCGACGTCGATGGACTTCCCGCAGGAAGCGAGTTCGAATTTCCCCCAGAGTTGCCGGACGGTGCGCTTGTGTTGGCACCAGGGTCCGTCGTGTTCCCAACGCTCACTCCAGATGGATTTCCCGCTTGATTCCCAGAACTTTGATTCCCAGAACTTTGATTCTGATTCGGAACAACCGCCGCTGTCCCCTTCGGACTTAGGTACTGCCTAGATAATGATGGCAACCACCAACGTGACGTTCCGGCACCCGCGACAACCACGGCAACCGCCACAATCAGCGTGGGCCAAACCTTACTTTGCCTCTGTTGCGGGCGGCGTCTACGCTTTTTGCGCTGCCTGGGTGCGTCTGGCTGAACTCTCGTATTGTAAACGCGTCCCACGTTTGTATCTTCACCGCCTATATCTGTCTGTCCATATCTTTTCTATGTGAAAGTATGATCCATCATGCCAATAAACTCTCTATTTTAGCAGAGTTGGTTCAAGGTTACCCCGTTTACGCGGCCGAATCAATGCACATTTGCCCGCTATTTTCAGCCATTGTGCGAACGATCCGCTTATTTTCCCCGTGTATCTCACGTTTTCTCACCCCGTCGGCTTAGGGGACAGCGTCCGATATAGGGTGGCCATGTTGTCTGCCATTCGTACAAACAAAACCACCCAAGGAGCGGGCAACTGCATCTCAAGGATCTCTCGCTTGGTCAGGGAACCCACCTCATCGAGCATTCCCTCGAAATCCTCAAAAAAGGGTTCGATAGCACCCCCATGGCGCATCTCGGTTTCCACCCGAGCGAGTCCGGCGTCCATGAACTCAACAAAACGCGTTATGTCGGGCAGACCCACATGACCCGCGCTGTCCTTCGAGAACACGCGCGACTCCAGGACCATGAGACCTTCCGACAGCCGATGGAGAGCCGTCAGAGCCATGTCTTGGGCCCGAGGACGAAGCCGGCCAGCAAAGGGTTCTAAGGCGGACTGATTCACAAGGTTGACCGCGTTGGTTCGGGCCAGTCGGGTCCGTTTTCGCCACTTCGCTATCTCCACCCTTGAAGCGAACCTTTTTTCGGGCGTAAGCACCGCGCGCAGATATTCCCTCTCGGCAGCGATGAGATTCGCGAACGCCAAAGGCACATTTTTGTGTTGCCACGTTGGCCACACCATGTACGCGAGCCACGCTAGTAGGCTTCCCGCCACCGTGTAAATGATTCTGTCCGCAATCGTCGCGACGGGTGGCACGTCCTCGAAGTACGAGAGAAGCACGGCCACTTCGGCCGTAAGAAAGCAGGTGAACAGCACAAGGTTGTAATTCAGGACACTGTACATGCCCCACAAGAAAACGCCCACCAACAGGACCCCAAGCCAGTGACCCGGATCCGGTATGGAAACCAGGAGGGTCGCAAACAGAGCCCCGAGCAGCGTCCCGAGGACGCGGGCGATTCCCCGCGTGAACGTCGTGGAAAACTCGGGTCTCAGGATGACGAGCGCGGTAAGTGCCAACCAATAGCCGCGGGGAATGGGAGAAATGCGGTAGATGAGGGTCGCGGCACATAAGGTGAGGCCAAGTCGAACAGCGTGCCGAAACGCCGACGATTGCAAACCGAGATTTACGCGGATGGCCTCGAACGCATCACGCACCCAACCGAAAGGAGGCATGCGCGGCGAAGACGCGAGCCGACCACTGAACAAACCTTTGCTTGCAACCTCATCGAAGACGACCGACTTCGCTTGATTTAAATCGATCCAGACGTGTGAAATGGCCAATACCGCCTGATTCCATTCCGACTGGAGTGAGGAACGTTCCTCTCCAACTTGCGCCGTGGATAGTTGACTCACGGCTTCCTCCCAATCTTGCGCCCGCACTCTCTCGTCGTTACTTTCGTTACGCGTTAAAGCCTCCGACACCGCCGAGAGCCCCGCGCCGATGTGGCGCCGAGCCGCCTTCAGCCTTTGTGTATCCGTTTCGCCCAGCAAGGAAGATCGTACGAGGTCTCGTTCCCACCCCACCAAGGCGATGGTTTCGATGCGGATGGATTCGGCGAGATCCGTCAAGACACGCAACCTGGACCAGTTGAAATTCGAGAGGAAGGAATCTCGAAGCCGAGAGTCGGCTTCGAGGAGGGCTCCGGCGACAAGCAAATCGTGATGGAGGGAAGGATCTTGAACATAGTTCGCGATGGAGCGATAGACGGCAACAACCCCTTGGGTCTCGGCGTTGGTGCGGCTCGTCGCATCAAAGATCACCATCAAGACCATCTGCAGCAACGCCCCGGCGGCGACGAGCAGTGCCCGCGCCAGCCCTTGGTGCGCGCTCTGATGCATGCCATCAATAAACACAAAGGCGATGGTGGCCCACATTCCAATGAGGCCGGCCTCCAGGCTCACGCAAACCAGTAGACCGGCGAGGAACCCGAGAACCGCAATGATGGGGAGGGCCACCCACGTCCCCCCCGTGATCCCGCCCACAAAGGTCGTGACTCCCATCCACAAGGCGGCGGACAGCGTGGTTCGAAGCCTTCGCCTTGCCGTTCCGTTCAACCCGGCGAAACCGGCGACCTGGGCCCCGATGGCCACCGCGAGTCCGGCCAATTCCTGCGACGCCATCAGGCCCACGCCGAGGGCGAGAGCGGGTCCCAACGCGCTACGCAGACCTTGTTTTACCCGAAGTCCGGCCGTGTTGCGACTCGTAATAAAACCAAAGTCCAGCGTTCTCTTGCGAATTGGCATGGAAATGCGAAGCGCCCCTGTCCATGAGAATCCACGGAATCGCAACTCCGTACGTGGCATCCCTTTTGCGAAATCTACGAACGCAGTATGACGCGCCACGGAGCAGAATATTCCGGTTCTCATGAACAAGGGCAACAGGCCTTCGTTTCGTGCCGATGGTTTCACCTATGGTGATTTCACCTACGGCTGATACAGCACCTCACAAGTGATGCTAGGAACATCGACCGTGCCCGTCGCATGCCCGATGTCATTGTTGCCTATTGCGTTTGCCGTTCCGGCAACATTCCAATTTCCTGCGGGAAGCGTGAAACTCGTCCGAGCCCCTGGGTTGTAGATGACGATAATGTTCTTCCATGTGTCGTTGTTCGCATGGTTTTTCAGTTCGAACTCGACGGTGTTATTGGGGCTGGGAAGGAAGCTCAAATTCTCCCGAATTTGCGCCGCACTCGTCATCCGAAAGGCCGGATGATCCGCACGCAGGTGGATCAAGCCCGCGTAGTAGTTGAAAACATTGATGTACTCTGCCTTGCGGGCCCAATTGAACTCGTTCACGGTGTCGCCGGCGTTGTAGCTGTTGCCGTTTCCGCCTTTGGTCCGCAACATCTCCTCGCCGCCTTGCATGAACGCGACCCCTTGAGAGGTCATCACGATGGCCTGGGCGAGTTCGTCCATCCGGATTCGCGTCGCCTTCGAAGCCGTGGGGTTACTAAGTTTGAGCTTATCCCAAAGCGTGTAGTTGTCGTGCGACGTCACGTAGTTGATGGTCTCCGACGGAGCCGCCGCGAAGTCGTGAATGGAGCTGTTATAGCTGATGCTTCCGACAACCCCGTTTTCAATGGCAGGCACGTAGCCCGAACCTCCCATGGCGTACCCGAGGGCAGTAGGTTGAAAAACATTTCCCTCGATGGCGTTGCGCAGGTTGTCGTTGAATACCCCAATGCCGAGGCCCTGTTGTTGTCCCTTGGTCAGCAGTTGACTGGCCGGGAGTCCGGACGTGCCGCCCGTCCACGGCTCACCGTAGAGCACAATATTCGGATCTATCGCGTGCAACTCCTGGGATACCTTTTTCATCGTATCGACGCCGAGCAGCGCCATTAAATCGAATCGAAAACCGTTGACGTGGTATTGCTGGACCCAGTACTTTAGGGAATCGAGGATGAACTTCTGCACCATCGGCCGCTCGCTGGCGACTTCGTTGCCTACGCCCGATCCGTTGTACAAGTTCCCCTCAGCATCCGTCCTCCAGAAGTATCCCGGAACGAGGGTGTTGAGCGCTGACCCCTGCACGGCAAACGTGTGATTGTACACGACGTCCATGATGACGCCGATGTGCTGCCGATGGAGGCTCTCAATCATTTCTTTTGCCTGCGTAATTCGAGCCGTTCCAAGCGGAGTCGTCGCGTACATGCCCTCGGGAACGTTGAAGTTTCGCGTGTCGTATCCCCAGTTGTATGTATAGCCGGGGTCCGGAAACTCCTGCATGGGCATGATCTGCACGTAATTGACGCCCAATTGCTTCAGGCTCGCAACTCCCGTTTTCACGTTGTCCGGGCCGTGCGTGCCGTGTTCCGTGAACGCGAGGTATTTGCCTGGATACTTGAAGCCCCCGTTCGGATCGATGGAGAAATCGCGAACGCTGAGCTCGTAAATGATGGCGTCCACAGGGTTGGGCACGCCTGCAAAGTGGTCCGCGTTCCAGCCTTTCGGATTGGTCGCCGCGAGGTCCACAATCATGGCACGAGTCGCCGAGGGGGCAATCGCCGTTGCGTACGGATCCACCGCCGTGTTGGTCTGGCCGTCGATGGTCACGCTGTACAAGTAGTACCATCCGTTCAGATTCCCGGGCACCACGGCTTTCCACGTCCCACCGGACCCGCGCTGCATGGGAACTTCACGCGTCAGCGGCCCCGTGGCCGTCGAGAAGAGTTGCAGGTTCATCTGGCTCGCTGTCGGAGCCCACACGCGAAACGACGTAGAACTGGGACTCCAGACGTTGCCGAGCGTCCCCCCGTAGTAATACTGGGGAAGATTCAAGACGTCCCGCGGCTCTACGTTTAGCGACGTGAACCCTGTCGCACTTAGGGTAAGCGTGTGGGTGACGTCGGGGGCATTCGCAAGGGTCAATGTGACCAGGTTTGTGGACACGCCTGCCGATGAGGTGGGAAGCGACTGATTGGGATTGTTAATGGTGTCGTAGACCCCATTCGTGGAAGGCACGTACGAAAAGGTCACTTTGGTGCCGGACGTCGGAACCTTGATGGTCACGTTGTTGCTCGGGTACGCGGTGTTCCAAGAGCCGCCAACGGCAATCTTGTACTGGTAGGTACCAGCGTTCAACACCGCCGAGTACTGGTAGAGATTCGAATTG
>JAJZAV010000012.1 GCA_021799255.1 Bacillota bacterium | reverse complement strand
CTTCGGGCCCGAGGGGGCTCGATGAATCTCAGGTGGACGAAATCCGAGAATTTCTCATCGTCCATCCAGAGGTGACCGCGGTCCTTGCGACCGACGACAGTCTCGCCGAGCATGTTCTCGCCGCTGCGGTTGATGCCTCCCGAAAAATCCCACAAGCGCTGGCCATCACGTGTTTTGACGGCGGCTACACGCAGCATGCTCTTTGGAACTTCACTCGCGCCGTCCAGAATGAACGGGAGATGGCGAATCGCGCCTTTGAAATTCTGGAACAGCTGTGGGCTGGTACGGATCCTCCTGCCGCCGAACCCGTGTCGGTGCCATGTGACATCCATGTGGGCGAGTCGACCGTTGCTCGAAGGGACCAGGTCAGCCCTGAGCAACTTGTTCGTTAAGCGATGGAGGCGCTGACAAAGGATCCCCGTTTGCCGCAGGAGAGTGGGCTTATTTGAGGAGGATGTTTGATGGAGACAACTCGAAAGTGGGAAGTGCTCGTCATCCACCATTCTCACACGGACGTCGGCTACACAGACAGGCAAGAGAAGATTGAACGGTATCATGTAGAATTCATCAAGCAGGCCATTCTGTGCGCAGAAGGCTTTCGTCAGGACCAGGAAGCGCACGAACCGCCTGCGGATGCCGTCTTAGTAAGACCGCCATTTCGCTGGACCTGCGAGACTTTTTGGCCGGTGGAGAGATTTCTGCAGCAAGCGGATGACGGTTGGAGGCAAAGGCTGGTTGAGGCGCTGCGACGAGGCGAGATTGAACTCTCTGCCAGTTACCTCAACATGACGGAGTTGCCGGATTTCGAGTTGACCTATGATTTGCTGAGACGATCCGTGGATTTCGGCAAGTCCGTGGGAGTGGAAGTCCGTTGCGCGATGACGGCGGATATTAACGGGTACGGCTACGGATTCGCCCAAGCTCTGGCGTCCTTGGGTGTCGAGAACCTCTTCTCCTGCGTTCATACTCATCATGGAATGTTTCCGACTTATACTAAGCAGCGTCCGTTCTTTTGGATCCCTCAAAGCGGGGAGCCGGTGCTCGTTTGGAATGGAGAGCACTACCACTATGGAAACTCCTTGGGATTGGTACCGGAACACGTGGACGATGAGGCTGTCTCATTGGCCGAACAACGGCTTGGGGCCTACTTAAAACAGCTAGAGGACGAAGACTATCCATTCCCGTTCGTCCCTCTTATGGTGTCGGGTCTGTTCACGGACAACGGCCCTCCCAACCCCCAGACAGCGGAGTTCATCGCTCTCTGGAACCGGAAAAACGCGGGGAGTGTCTCCATTCGAATGACGACACTCTCGGAGTTTTTTGCGACAGTTCGAGAGCATAGCGCGAAACATCCACGTCTCATTGCGTCCTACAGTGGAGACTGGCCGGACTGGTGGACGGACGGATGTGCGTCGATGCCCCGAGAGACGCAGTTGTTCCTCGATGCCCTGCGCACGCGAACCCTCGTGACCGCATTGGACGCTACGGGGCGCATCAGAGAATCCGAGTGGCTGAGAGACGTCGAGCGCAGCTTGGCACTGTACGCCGAGCACACTTTCGGACACGCGGCCTCCGTCACTGAGCCTTGGAGCTTCGACGTTCAGGCCATCGCAGCTCGGAAAAAAGCGTACGCCGCCGAGGCGCACCGCCTTGCCCTTGGCGGACTCGATGAGATGCTTGCACAAATGGGGGAGGCTCCCCTGAACTCCCGCTTGGGGAATCGCTATCGCATTGTGAATCCGTACGACACGACCGTTCATGCTCCTGTCCTACTGCCGTTTCACCACTGGGAGAATTGGGGCGTAGGCATGGGGGTCTTTGATGACGAAGACGGGAGTCGAGTTTTGCACCAATTGGAGGTTGGTTCCCCCGCTCGTGCGCTTTGCGTCATGATGCTTCTTCCGCCACGCGGGGAGAGAACGCTGTCGGTCCGAGAGATCCCGAAATCGCCTTACCTCCCGACGTCCAGCACGGACCTCGTTGGACAAGACGGCGTGCGCGATGTGCGCCCCGTTGCTCAACTCAGGGGGTCTGAGAACGCCATCCATTTTTCAGAGTCGAGTCTCGAAACTCGCTTCGTTCGCATCGAGTGGAATCAAGAAAAGGGGATTGCGGCCTTCTTGGACAAACAAACGGGCCAAGATTTGATCCGCACGGACTCCGTGCACGGACTGCTAACGCCGATTTATGAGGTAACTTCGGTTTTTGCATCGGAGAACATGGCGTCGGTACGCCGGCGGATGGGCAGAAATCGCAAGGGAATGTCTGTGCGGCGAGACGTCGGGGTCTTGGAAGGAGTCTCGCTGGTTGCGACTGGGGATGTGTCCGCCACCGTAGAACTGCGCTATAGAGTCCAGGGCACCCGGGATTACCGCGTCCGGCTAACGGCGTATCGGGACGCCAAACGAGTGGATTTCGTCGTCCGCTTGCACAAAGAGAGCGTGTGGGAGCCGGAAAACCTCTATCTAGCCATTCCGTTTGGAATCAACGGACCCGACGTGTCCGACAAGGAAACGGCGTCGACTCTATGGGTAGAGAAGTCGGGAGCGCTCGTGCGGCCCTGGGTGGATCAGATCCCGGGTACGCTCGCAGACTATTACTGCGCGAGGGAAGGCTTCGCGTTGGTACGGAACCTTTCCTTCGATTCAGACGCCTCACTGCAAGTCAACGAGAAATCCCCTGACGTACCGACCCTAACGGGGATTGCCATCGGCACGCCCGATACGCCCATGTTGCAAGTGGGATCGCTGGAATTTCGCGAAAGGCCCTTGCACGGAAACCCAGGACTCAACCCATCCTCCATGCAACTGTATTCTTGGGTCATGAACAACTTCTGGGAAACCAATTTCAATGCAGAAAATGGGGGATTCTATGAATTTCGCTATCATGTCGCATGGGGAGAGGAATTCGGGGATCCTCCTCGGGCCCTATCGTTTTGCCGCATGATGAACACTGGGCTTATATCGTTTCGCCTGCGCGACTAAGGCGGTGTTTAACACGCACGTGGAATCCAACGGCGAGAGTTTTGCTTCATCGAAATCTGCGAAGGAGAGTGTCAGCATGGCGTTAACGTCGATTGTGCGTCCCGAATATCCTCGACCACAGTGGGTTCGCGAACAATGGTTGAACCTGAACGGACCATGGGAGTTTGAAATCGACAACGGGCGAAGCGGAAGAGAGAGGAAACTGAACACGTCGAGCGGGCTAAGCGGGGGATTCATCGTTGTCCCGTTCTGTCCGGAAAGCGAACTGTCCGGCGTAGGTCACAAGGACTTCATGCAGGCCGTTTGGTACCGCAGAGAGTTCACAATTCCTGAATCGTGGAGAGGGAACCGGGTTCTGGTGCACTTTGGAGCCGTGGACTACGCCTGTGAAGTCTGGGTCAACGGGGTTTCGGTGGGAACGCATCAGGGCGGATACGCCTCGTTCTCATTGGAAATCACAAAGCAGCTTCGCGACGGATCCAATGTCCTCACCGTGTGCGCGGAGGACGATGTGAGATCCGGCCGCCAGCCAAAGGGGAAGCAGAGTTCGCTGTTTTATTCTCATGGCTGCGATTATACGAGGACCACCGGCATTTGGCAGACGGTGTGGTTGGAGTGCGTTCCATCCGTGTATATCGAGTCCATGAAGGTGTTCCCAGACGCCGAGAATTCGTGCGTACACCTTGACGTTGAAATTCGCGGCGATATGGCGAAGGATATGGATTTGCGTGCAACTTCTTCGTACGAGGGGACGGCAATGGGCGAGGCAGAGGTGCGTGTGAACACTTCGGTGACTCGCATCACGATGAAACTGTCAGAGGTACATCTCTGGGAACCCGGCCGTGGTCGTCTCTACGACCTATCCCTGCGGCTCGAAGCCAAGGGAGAAACCATCGATGTCGTGGAGAGCTACTTTGGGCTGAGAACCATCGCGCTGGGTCGAGATGCCGTGTATCTCAACGGCAAGGCCGTCTTTCAGCGATTGGTCCTGGACCAAGGGTATTATCCAGAGGGAGTGTACACGGCTCCAACGGACGACGCGTTGCGCCGGGACATAGAGATTGCAATGGAGCTCGGCTTCAACGGAGCCCGGTTGCACCAGAAGGTTTTCGAGCCTCGGTTCTTGTACTGGGCCGACCGAATGGGCTACCTCGTCTGGGGGGAACATGCGAGTTGGGGCCTCGACATTTCCACGGCAGCGGGGATTGCACGCTTTCTCCCGGAATGGACGGAGGTGGTGGGGCGTGATTTCAACCATCCTGCCATTATCGGCTGGTGCCCCTTCAACGAGACTTGGGACGACGGGCATAACGGTGCTCGTCAGGAGGACGATGTCCTGAGGGTTGTCTATCAGGTGACCAAACGGCTGGATCCCACTCGTCCTGTCATTGATACCAGCGGAAACTTTCACGTGGTAACCGACATTTTCGACGTCCACGACTACGAACAGGACGTGAAAGTCTTTGCGGATCACTATGCTGCTATGACAACGGGCAAACGCGTCTATGTCACGTTCCCCGAGAGACAGCGCTACGAGGGTCAACCGTACTTCGTGAGCGAATATGGAGGGATTTGGTGGAATCCGAGCCAGGCCGGCGAGGAGGGCTGGGGGTACGGCCAGCGACCGACGTCCGAGAAAGAGTTTCTCGAAAGGTATCAGGGGTTGACGGAGACCCTTTTGCAGAATCCGGCCATCAGCGGCTTTTGTTACACGCAACTCTACGATGTTGAGCAAGAAGTGAATGGGCTCTGCTCGTACCATAGGGTCCCCAAATTCCCACCGGAACTGATCCGACGCATTAATACCCAAAGAGCCGCCATCGAGAGTTAAAATATCGTGGCTCGTGTGGTATAGTGAAAGTATATTATCATCATATTGTCATTACATATTCTCCAGCTCAAGGGAGGAACTCACCGTATGATTCGAGTCGCAATGTTGAGTCGATGGCACGTTCATGCAAACGATTACGCGCGTCAGGCCACCGCAAACCCGTCCATCGAGATAAGCGCAGTGTGGGATGAGGATGCGACGAGGGGACAGAATTGGGCCTCTGAATTGGGGGTTCCGTTCTATTCGAATCTCGATAACTTGCTGGGCCAGGCGGATATCGAAGCCGTTATCGTGAATACGCCGACGAACCTCCATCGAGAGGTCATCGTCAAGTCCGCCAAGGCGGGAAAACATGTTTTCACGGAAAAGGTGCTGGCGTTCACTACGGCGGACTGCAAAGAGATCTTTGACGCGGTCGACGCCTCCAAGACGAAGCTTATGCTCTCCCTTCCGAGGCTATCAGATTCGGTGAACATCTACGCGCAGCAAGCCATCAAGGAAGGACTCTTGGGAGACATCACCACCGTCCGCTGTCGCGTGGCGCACAACGGAGCGGTCCCCACCGCGGAGAGACCCCACGGGTGGTTGCCGGATTACTTCTTTGATACGAAGGTGACCGGTGGAGGAGCCATGATGGACCTTGGCGCGCATCCAATCTATCTCACCAATCGGGTGGCCGGCCCCGCGAAAGCAGTGACCGCACGTCTGTTATCGTATTTTGGACGCGGCGCAGACGACAACTCGGTCGTCGTGGTGGAATACGAATCGGGGGCGTTCGGCATCGTCGAATCCGGGTTTGCTTCGGGAGGGAGTCCGTTCCATCTGGAAGTGTACGGGACAGAAGGTTCTCTCTTAATAGAAGACGACACGGTTCGCATTCGCAGCAGTCGGCTTGGGACGAATGGATGGGTGACGCCGCAATTGCCGGATCGATTGCCGATGCCGATGGAACAATGGGTCGCGATGATCAACGAAGGACAAGAAGCGATGATCACGCGCGACGACATGTATCGGCTGACGCAAATCAACGAAGCGGCACTGGAATCCAACCAGCGCGGAATTCGCGTGGTTCTGTGATAACTCGATGGAAGCGGGAGGAATGCACATGGGAGACAAGATCCGAATCGGCATCATTGGAACAGGTGGCATCGCTGGGGCACACATTCGGGCGTATCAGAAGATGTCGGATGTGGAGGTCATTGCCTGCTCCGACATCATTCCCGGTAAGGCGGCCAACTTCATCCACCAGTTTGGCATAGAGGGAGCGCGCGCGTTTGAAGTCAATGCGGACCTCCTATCACTGGATCTCGATGGGGTCAGCGTCTGCACACCTAACGCAGCGCATCGCGAGGTCGCGGTGGAGGCCATGCAGGCTGGAAAACACGTCCTCACCGAAAAACCGATGTCCGTCACGTTGGACGAGGCCGTCGACATGGTGCGAGTCTCGAAGCGGACGGGGAAGCTGCTTTCTGTCGGTTTTCAACCGAGGTACGATCCGAACATGCAACTCGTCAAGGAAATCGTGCAGTCCGGGGAACTCGGAAACGTCTATTACGTTCAGACCGGAGGCGGAAGGCGCCGGGGAATCCCGGGTGGCACGTTCATCAACAAGGAGTCGGCCGGGGCGGGTGCCCTCGCGGACATCGGATGTTATTCGCTGGATCTTGCGCTAAACTCCCTTGGCTATCCGAAACCATTGACAGTCTCTGCGTATTCTTCGAATTTCTTCGGAACAAACCCCAAGTACTACGAGTTCGCCGACCAGTTCCAGGTCGAGGACTTCGGAGTGGCCCTCATTCGTCTCGAGGGAGGAATAGCGCTGAACTTCAAGCTGTCGTGGGCTATGCACATGGACTCTCTCGGACCGACTGTGTTCTTGGGCACCGACGCGGGACTCAGATTGACCCCTGCAGGATCCGGACCTTGGAGCGGAGTCTGGGATGGAGGAGTTGGTTCCATCACGGTGTTCCACGACTTGCTTGGACGTCAGACGCAAAGTCCCATCGACGTAGTGAAACACAACGTGGACATCTTCTACGAGAAGGTGCGTGCTTTCGTGCTCGCCATTAAAGACGGTCTGCCCGCGCCCATCCCCGGCGAGCAAATCGTTCGCAACCAGGCCATCATTGACGGCATCATCCGCTCCTCGGAACTTGGCCGCGAAGTGGAGATTTCCATCCCCGAGCTGTAAGGACGTGTCCCCCAAGCGCTGAATCTCCTGCAGAGATGAGGAGCTTGGGGGCCCTTCCCCGTATAACTACCGAACGGTTCCCCTTGCAGATTCATCCCGTCAGCTTTCGGGCATCTGGAAAAGACCAGATGAACGGACCTCGAACGCGTAGTCTCCGGACCCAACGTGCAGGCGGAAGCAGTCGTCGGTGATTTCCACCTGGAGGATCCCGTCGATGGCCTCCGTCACGAGCGTCGTGTCGCCCTCTGCGAAGACTTTGCGTCCGCCTTCCGTCACACTGGTTGGGCCCGACTTGGGCAGTATCACCCATGCCGTCGTGTTCTCGGGTATCCGCGCGTGTACCGAGAGACGACCGGACTTTGCGTCCGTCTCCCACCCGGAAGCGACGGTGCCGTATACGCTCTCGGTTCGCGCCTTGGCGAACGTGAAGGAGGAATCCGGAAGAGGCGCGATTTTCCACACCGCCGATCCTGCGTGAACTTCCTCGTCCCTTGCGTACCAATCCAGCCCGGCTAGTTTGCGATACAGCCAGTCCCCAATGGACCCGTAGGCGTAGTGGTTGAACGAGTTCATGTCCGCACTCCAGAACTCACCGTCGGGCTTCACCCCATCCCAATGCTCCCAAATGGTGGTGGCCCCTTGCTCGACGGAGTAAAGCCACGAAGGATATTCCGTTTGAGTTACGAGTTTCGCGGCCAGCTCGTGATACCCGTTGTCCGATAACACGTGACACAGATACGGGGTCCCGACGAATCCGGTGGTCAGTTTGTCTCCGTTCTTCGCCACGAGATCTGCGAGGGACTTCGCCAATCGAGACCTCACGGACCTTTCCGGATTCGTATCGGCATCCTGGGGTTGACTCGGGTTCGCGCCTTTGTCGTCGACGAGGTGGAAGATCAAGGGGAGCACGTGTGCGGTCTGCGTTTGGGAGACGATGCGCCCGCTTGGTGTGATGAATTCGTCGCGAAACCGCGCTGCAACCGCTTCGTGCAAACGGGCGTAGAAGACGGCGTCCTCTTCGTACCCGAGCACCTTGGCAGCCTTCGCAACCAGTTCGGCCGCGTGGGCATAGAATGCCGTCGCGATGAGGTCCCGGGGCGTTGCCCCCACGTAGCTGCCCTGGGCGGCATCGAGCGCGAGCCAATCCCCGTAGTGAAAGCCCGTGTTCCATAGTCGTTCGTCATCGCCTTGCGCGCGCACGTACTCAACCCATGCCCTCATGCTGCGGTACTGAGCCCTCAGCACCTCGACGTCGCCGCAGGCGAGATACAAATCCCACGGGCAGATGGCCGCAGCGTCACCCCACGCGGCGGAACTGTCGCGACCAATGGTGGGGATCTGTGGGATGATGGCTGGCACGCCCCCGTCGGGGAACTGGTCTGATCTCAGGTCGCGCAACCACTTCTTGAAGAACAACTCGACGTCCGCGTTGAACAGGGCGGTTTTCAAGAACACCTGCGCGTCACCTGTCCACCCGAGGCGCTCGTCGCGCTGAGGGCAATCCGTAGGCACGTCGACAAAATTGCCCCGCAGTCCCCAGACGATGTTTTGCTGCAATTGATTCACCAGAGGATTCGAGCATTCGAACGATCCCGTTACGTCGAAATCGGTGTGAACGACGCAGCCGACGAAGTCCGACAGCGAGATCTCGCCTGGGAATCCGTCCACGGCCACATACCGGAACCCCTGGAACGTGAAGTGGGGTTGGTATTCCTCCATCCCGCCTCCGCGTGCGATGTAGGTGACGGTTTGTCGAGCGGATCGAAGATTGTCCGTGTACACGTTTCCACTCTTGTCGAGGACCTCGAAGTGGCACAGTTTCACGGTGGTTCCAGCCGGAGCTGCGAGCCGGAACCTCACATAGCCCACCATGTTCTGCCCCATGTCGATGACTCGTTCCCCTGTGGGCGTGGTGAATACCGCCTTCGGCGATAACTCCATCGTGACCCGCGTCGGCTGGTTGATCTGCGCGATGAGAACGTCTTTTGGGGCATCGAGGAGGCGCACATTAGGCCAATCTTCGTCGTCGAAAAAGGGGGTGGACCAGCCGGGTAACTCGAGGCGTGCGTCGTACGTCTCCCCATGGTAGATTTCGGACATCCGGATGGGACCCGTGCCCGCCTTCCAGTGGTCATTGGTCGTCACGACGTCTTCGCTGCCGTCCTCGTACACGAGGTGAAGTTGAAGGATGAAGGCCCTGTCGCTTCCATAGTGGTTGCGGCCGTCTTGCCATCCAAGTGCCCCCTTGTACCAGCCGTTGGCAAGCGTGGCGCCGATGGCCTGAGTGCCCTCGGTGATGAACTCGGTCACGTCGTAGGTCTGGTACTGCAACTGATGATGGTAACTGGTCCAACCGGGCGTGAGCACTGCATCACCGACCCGTCGCCCGTTGATGGAAAACTCGTAAAGTCCGTGTGCGCTCGCGTACGCACGCGCCGAGACCACCTTCTTCTTGGTTGAAAACGTCGTGCGCAGGTGGTGGATGGGCTCTGCGGGAAGTGCGCCATCGGCTGAGATGAAGTCTGCCTTCCATTCGTCCGCGGACAGGAAGGCCGTCTCAAACCAAGCGGGGGAACTCCATCCCGATGCTTCGTCATCGTCCCAAATTCGCACTCGCAGGTGGTAGCGTTTTCTGGAGGCGAACGGCGCACCGTTATAGGGCACGTGCGCGGATTCGCGCGAGGCCACTTCTCCGGAATCCCAAGTGAGACTCTGAAACTCCAAGTCCGAGGCCACTTGGATCTGATAACGCTTTTGGATCACACCGCGCCGATGCGAAGTCATCTTCCAGCCGAAAGTCGGTATCGGGGAATCTATTCCTAATGGATTCGAGAGGGAATTTACGCGAAGCGAATGAACGCGCAACATTCGGACAATCTCCTTTCTGAATCGGAGTCTCTGCCCCGAGCTTGCGTCATATCAAAATGGCTGCACCAAAGGCATTGACGTCAGATTAATAGTAATGATACGATAAAAATTGATGGATTCATAGTGATGTTATGATGTTATAGTGGGTCGCCGATGCTTAGACCGTTCGAGTAGGGGTCGGTTCGTTTCAACAATCATCCCTATCAACGCTCGTTTGAATGGGAGTGGAGCGCGTGTCTCGCAAGTGTTTCGTCACCGGCGGAAGTACAGGCATTGGCAGAGCTATTGTGGAACAGTTTGCTCGCGAAGGATACGATGTTGCGTTTGTCCATCTGGATGACGATGAGAATGCAGCCTCTCTCGTTCGCCAGGTAGGATTACAGCATTTGGGCCAATGTTTTGCGAAATCCATCGATCTGTCGACCGACGACGGGCCAATGCAGGCGGCCGAGTTCGCTCGCCAGCGACTGGGGCGCGTCGACGTCCTTGTGAACAATGCGGGAGTCACTCGCCTCGAGTCTGTACTCGACCTCACCGAATCTACTCTTCAATATCTGTTTGCCCTCAATTACCGCGCTCCGCTCATCCTTACCCGTGAAATCGCCTCCTGCATGATTGCCGATGACATTCGTGGAAGCGTGATTTTCACCGCGTCGACGAGGGGCTACCGCGCCTACCCGGGGGATGCCGTCTACGGCGGTCTGAAGGCCGCGCTGATTCGATCCGCTGAGTCCCTCGCCCTAGACCTCGCTCCGCATGGGATTCGCGTAAACTGCGTGGCCCCCGGGGCGATTCAGGTGCGAAATTCCCCGTCACACGCCTTGTTCTACAAAAAATTAGGTGCTAGAATCCCCCTCCAGCGAGCGGGAAGGCCGCTCGACGTGGCAAGGGCCGTCGTGTGGCTGGCTTCAGATGAAGCCGGATACATAACGGGCACCACTTTGAAAGTTGACGGTGGGCTGATTCTGCCCGGAATGCCGGAAAGGACGTCGGATGCCGATGCCGGGTGGGGCACACCGATGAGGAATCCACGTGATGATCAATCAAAGGAGGACAAGTAAGATGCCACTCACGATACGAAACGTGAAGACCATCTTGACGGCACCGGAAAACATCAACTTGGTGGTCGTAAAAATAGAAACGTCGGAACCGGATCTTTACGGGCTCGGTTGTGCCACGTTCACGCAGCGTCCTCTCGCGGTGAAGACCGCGGTGGACGAGTATCTAAAGCCGTTTCTCATCGGCAAAGATCCCCAGAACATCGAGGACATCTGGCAGTCGGCCATGGTAAGCGCGTACTGGCGAAACGGGCCGGTTCTGAACAATGCCCTGTCCGGCGTGGACATCGCCCTTTGGGACATCAAGGGGAAACTCGCACGCATGCCCGTGTACCAACTCTTCGGCGGCAAGGCACGGGGGGCGGTCCCGGTTTACACCCATGCGGGCGGAAGCGATTTGGACGCGGTGGAGGAAAGTGTTCGCCAGATGATGGACAAGGGATTTCACTACATCCGAGCGCAACTGAACGGATACGGCGGTAAGTTTCCAGTCTCTGCGCCCCCCGGCTCTCTGCCGGGAGCTTACTTCAATCCAGATGCCTACGCGCGCAGCGTTCCCCGCATGTTTGAACACCTGCGCGCTCGTGTCGGCTTCGACGTGGAACTGCTTCACGACGTTCACGAAAGGGTTTCGCCCATCGAGGCGGTTCGCATTGCGAAGGCGGTTGAACCGTATCGGCTCTTCTTCCTGGAAGACGCCCTGCCACCCGAGCAACTCGAGTACTTCGAGATGATTCGCCATCAGTCTGCGACTCCCATCGCCGTCGGCGAGTTGTTCAATCATCCGCTCGAGTGGCGTTCGCTCATTAGTAACCGATTGGTGGATTTCATCCGCGTGCACATCAGCCAGATTGGCGGTCTGACTCCGGCCAGGAAATTGGCCGCCTTCTGTGAGACCTTTGGCGTGCGGACGGCATGGCACGGTCCTGGGGATGTATCGCCCGTAGGGGTCGCCGCGAACGTCCATCTCGATATTTCGACCTCTAACTTCGGAATTCAAGAGTGGACGCCGATGTCCGATAGGCTGCAACAGGTTTTCCCAGGTGCCCCGACGCTGAAGGATGGTTTCGTGACCGTGAGCGATGCCCCCGGCTTAGGTATCGACCTAGACGAAAGTTTGGCGGAGAAATTCCCGTGTCATGAGCGCTTGCCCGAATGGACCCTGGCGAGGACGCCCGACGGAACCGCCGTTCGGCCATAGGATTTCTCATATCCACATGTGCGTCGCAAATCACGTGTGGCCATCAACGCCCATTACGCGAGGAGGCTCACCCATGAAGGTGCACCATTTGACTTGCAACTATTTGGAGAATCCTCTCGGCGTCGAGACCCCCAATCCTTCCTTGCATTGGATGCTGGAGTCGTCTGGCGAGCCAGTCGCTCAATCGGCCTACCAGATTCTCGTGGCGACGAGCATCGCCCGGTTGGATGAAGGGATTGGAGACTTGTGGGATTCGGGAAAGGTCCAATCGGACGAATCGATTTTCATCACGTATTCCGGCAAGCCCCTTCTGTCCCGGCAACGAGTCTACTGGAAGGTGCGGGTCTGGGACCAAAACGGGAACGGCTTCGATTGGAGCGACATCTCCTTCTTTGAGATGGGGTTGCTTCATCCTACCGATTGGAAAGCCAAGTGGGTTGCATCAAGCAGCCCTGGGGCTGACGTCCACAGGAACGTTCCGGCTCCTATGTTTCGCCGAAGAGTCGACATTCATAAACACGTGGTCTCGGCCAGAGCATACGTAAGTGGACTCGGATTCTACGAACTCTACATTAACGGAAAGAAAATCGGCAACGACTCGCTGACTCCCGCCTTTACCCGATACGACAAGACGGTTCTATACCAGACCTACGATGTTACCAGCGAGATCCAATCTGGTGCGAATGTTCTCGGCATCATGCTGGGAAATGGTTGGTACAATTCCTTTCCTGCCGACGTGTGGAATTTCCAGTACGCTCCCTGGAGAGACCAACCGAAGTTCACCCTTCAAGTCCATATTCAGTTTTCGGACGGGGAAGAAATGACGGTCTTTAGCAATCCCGAATGGACCTACTCCGCCAGTGCCATCGTGTTTGACGCGCTACGTAACGGTGAGTTCTACGACGCGAGGCGGGAGGTGGAGGGCTGGCTGGATCCGGACTTTAACGACGACGATTGGTCTCACGCGCGCATCGTCCGCAGTCCTGGGGGAGTCCTGAGGTCGCAGCAAATGACGCCCATCCAAGTATGCGACACCATCGCACCGGTGAGTCAAAAAGAAGTGGCCCCGGGGGTGTGGGTGTTTGATCTAGGGCAAGACATCTCCGGGTGGGCACGGATCTTTGTGAGCGGCCCTTCCGGAACGGAACTGAAGCTGCGGTACTCGGAGAAAATCCACGATGATGGCGCGATTGATCCGTCCAATATCAACGTGTTCGTTAAGACCGGTGAATTCCAGACGGACAAGTACATCCTCAAGGGTGAAGGAGTCGAGACGTGGGAACCCCGATTTGTGTACCATGGGTTCCGCTACGTCGAGGTGACTGGAGTTTCCGACGTACCTAATCGGCTGCGCCTCGAAGGGCGTAACGTTCACACCGCCTTTGAATCGATGGGCTCATTCGAATGCTCGAATCCGCTCGTGAACAAGATTCAGGAAGCCGCGAGAAGATCCACCTTGACCAACTACCATGGCATTCCCACGGATTGTCCTCACCGAGAGAAAAACGGATGGACGGGGGACGCCGCGTTGTCCGCCGAGCAGATGCTGCTCAATTTCAATCCCATGACGGCGTACACGAAATGGCTGCGGGATTTTCAAGACGTGCAGCGCCCGAGCGGGCAGTTGCCAGGAATCATCCCGACGGGCGGCTGGGGATACAATTGGGGGAGCGGTCCCGCTTGGGACAGCGCCTTGATCATCATCCCGTGGACCATGTATCAGTACTGTGGGGATGCATCGATTCTGCGAACGATGTACGACAACATGAAACTGTACGTAGAGTTTTTGCAGTCGATGGCCGATGGTTATGTCGTGGATTTTGGCCTCGGCGATTGGTGCCCTCCCATCGGGCGGGAAGGAGAGCACGACTGCCCGACGACCGTCACCGATACCGCTTATTTTTACACGGACGCGAGCCTCCTCTCGCAGATTGCCCACATCCTCGGCGAAGAGGACGAGAGCGCTAGGTACAGAGAATTAGCCGAGCGTGTGCGTGAGGCATTTCGCAAGCGCTTTGTGAATCCCGTCACGGGAGTGGTCACCGGGGATTGTCAGACGTCGGCGGCCTGCGCACTGTATCACTCTCTGGTGACGGGCGAGGAGTCCGAACTCGTGTTCCGAAATTTGGTTCGTCACATCGAAGCGAAAGACAGGCACATCGACGCAGGGATCCTTGGCGCCAAGTACGTGATGCATACGCTCACGCAGTTCGGAAGGACAGACTTAGCCTACGCCATCGCGAGTCAAACGACGTTCCCGGGTTGGGGCCATTGGATCTCACAGGGAGCGACGACCTTGTGGGAGAGGTGGAATGGTGAGTCATCCCGCAATCATCACATGTTCAGCGACATCAGCGCGTGGTTCTACCTCGGATTGTCGGGAATTCGCCCGGACGCTAACGAACCCGGCTTTAAGCACATCCAATTCTATCCTTCCCCGGTTGACGGCCTCGACTGGGTCAAGGCGTCGCACAGATCCATGTACGGGAACATTGTGTGCGACTGGTCAAAGGAAGAGAACAGATTCAGGGTGCACCTCGAAGTGCCACCCAACTCTCACGCGACCCTTCACGTTCCTCGCGGGTATGTGGGGGTAAACGTTCAAGGTGAGGGTCCCAGTCAACGTGGATCCGCGGACGCAGGCGATGGCGTTCCCGCGCTCCGTTTGGACAGCGGCGTCCATGAGTTTGAGTTTGTGCATGCCTGACATCTTCGGGGAACCCTTGCCACTCTGTACTCGTCGGAGGAATGCGAACGTGGAAAAACAGTATTGCGTGATCTCGCACACTCATTGGGATAGGGAATGGTATCTTCCGTTTGAGAATTTTCGCGTGAAACTCGTGCACCTTGTGGAAAATCTGCTGGACGTTTTGGATTGCGACCCGGAATTTCGCTTTCATCTGGATGCGCAAACGATAGTTCTTGAGGACTATTTGGAAATTCGTCCCGAACATCGCGGGATACTCAGCGAACACATTCGCGACGGCCGGATTTTGGTTGGCCCATGGTACATTCACAACGACTTCTTCCTGACGAGTGGCGAAGCGACCGTACGCAACCTGCTGATTGGCACCGACATAGCCGAGCAATTTGGCGGATGCACCCTCGTCGGCTACGTCCCGGATCAGTTTAGTCTCATCTCTCAGATCCCGCAGATATTCGCGAAGTGCAAAATCGATTCGGTCATTTTCGGACGGGGCTATTCGTTTCCCGACGGGCCGAGAAAATCCGAGTTCCTGTGGAAAACCAGAGATGGCTCTGAAATCCTCGGCATTTATCTCCCGTTTTGGTACAACAATGCCCAACGTTTCTCGGCGGACGTAGAAAGATCCCTAAGCCTCTTGAAACGAGTTGCGAATCAGTTAGATGGAACGTCGACAACACCGTACTACTTGCTGATGAATGGGGTCGACCACCTCGAGGCCCAGGAAGATCTACTTCCGATTCTCGCGAAATTGAACGCGCTTCTTCCGCCCGGTGAGCGCATTTCGCAAACGACGATGCCCGATTACGTGGCTAAGGTGAAATCGTCGGTTGGGGTGCTTGACGAGTACATCGGGGAAATGCGCAACGGGAACAAACGAAACATCTTGGCGGGCACTCTGTCGTCGCGCGTGTATTTGAAGCAGAGGAATATCTGGTCTCAGACCCTGCTGGAAAATCGTCTGGAGCCTCTGTATTCCCTCCTCTATGCGGCAGGCATTCACCCGTATCCTAGCGGGTTTCTGCGTTACATGTGGAAGCTTCTTCTGCAAAATCATCCCCACGACAGCATCTGCGGGTGCAGCGTCGACGCGGTGCACGAGCACATGATGGATCGGTTTAAGCGGATTGAAGAAGTCGGACTCGACATGCTGGAACGGGGCATGGATACGCTCTCTTCTTACATCAATCGCGATGGACTCAGTCCCAATCAGTACCTGATCACCGTGTTGAACACGGGATCTGCCCCGCGTACCGCCGTCGTCGACGTCGATATCGACTTCCCAATCGATGAGGACCCGGGCTCTTTCTCCATCACGGACGAAGACGCCAGTCCTGTCTCGTTCACCGTCGTGTCGCGCCAGGAAGTATTGCGGGACATTCTCAGCCCCATCAATCTCCCTGGGATGATGGCGGTGGCATCGTACCGCGTCCGGCTCCTGGTTGACCAAATTCCAGGGATAAGCTATCGCACCTTCGTCGTCTCCCCAAGTGAAACGCCGGCGCTGGAAGCAGAGTCGGATGGAGCAGCAAACACGTTGGAAAATGAGTATCTCAAGCTGGAAGTCGATGGCCGTGGCGAAATACGGTTGACCGAGAAGATGAGCAATAGGGTGTACGAGAATCTTCTTGCGTTTGAAGACAAAGAGGATACAGGCCATTCGTATATTTACTTGGACAACGGGCACGAACCCATCTTGTCGACTCAGTTTGCCGCGAAAGTTGGACCGTTTGTGCGGGACGCACTTGCCGAGCGCTGCACCATCACGTATCTCCTCAGGGTTCCGGAGTTCTACGATTTCGCGAACAAACAGCGGATAGGCCACACCGTCAACATTCCTGTCGTCGTGGAACTGACGTTGAGAAAGCAAAGTAAAGTGCTGGAAATCGACGTCGAATTTGAGAACACCGCGAAGGACCATCGGGTTCGCGCCCTGTTTAACACATCCATACAATCCTCGTTGAGCCAGGCCGGGAGTCCGTTCGACGTCGTGGTTCGGGACGCGGACGCTCTTACCCGCGGGGAAACGGAGATAGCGCAGCAACCAAACACGTCGTTCGTGAATGTCGACGGGGACGATTGCGGGTTAGCGGTATTGAACGAAGGGTTGTACGAATACGAGCTGATCCCCGAGTCTTTGTCCCGCGGGGCGGCGAAGGGAACCGCAAACGAGACCCGCGGCAGCGTCCTGGCGCTGACCCTGCTTCGGGGGAATGGGATCATCAACCGGGACGCGTCCGGATTGCCGTCGTCCGACAGGTGGTTGGTTCCCGGGAATCAGTGCCTAGGACGGCACCGCTTTCGGCTAGGCCTTTATCCGCACAAAGGAGACGTCTTTGCCGCGAACGTGAGCCAGGTCGCCCAGGATTTCCTGAACCCTTTGCTCCATCACGTGCAGTGCGTGGACGCGCGCAAGTTCTCTGGGGGCCGGCCGTTCGTGCAGGATTCGAGTCTGAACGAACTGTTTTTTAGAGAAAAGAGATACCCGGAGGTTGCGTTGCCCAGGCGCCGACAACTCCTGGCAGCACAGAGCGATGGCGTCGTGATGTCCGCGTTCAAGAAGAGCCAGAGAAGCGACTCTCTTATCGTTCGCTTCTACAACCCATCTTTCGATTTACAAACGCTTCAGCTCCGCTTTTTCGCCCATTATAAAGAAGTCTACTTCGTGAACCTGTTGGAAGAGCGCCAAGAGGTTTGTGGCGTTTCGCAGCAGAACGTCGTCTCGGTTTCCTTCCGACCGAAGGAGATTGTCACGCTGGAGCTCGTGCCGTCGAACGCGAACTGACGTGAGGGGGTGTTCTAGGCTCCATGCAATCATGATCCACACCCGCGGCGGGTTATCAGTGTTGGTGCCGATTCACTGTAATGTTACAATGAATTTGTTGACTATTCACTGGGTTGGGGGTTCGAGTGCATCATGAATCAAGAGTCGGCGCTGTTAAACCCGAATCTTCCGCTGCCGCTGTACCATCAACTGAAGAATGTTATGTTGGAGAAAATCAAAGCGGGACAGTGGACCGAGGGGTACTGCATTCCTACGGAAACCGAGTTGATGGGCATCTACGGCGTCAGTCGGACAACGGTGCGGCAGGCCGTCACGGCACTCGAGCAGGAAGGATATCTCAGTAAGAAGCAAGGGAAAGGTACGTTCGTCAGAGTTCCCCGCTTTGTTGAGAGGTTGGGGCAGCTGACCGGTTTCGCGGAAGAAATGCTGCAGCAGGGACGGATTCCTTCCGCGAGACTCATCAGTTACGACGAAATCGATGATTTGAACAGTCTCGGGAACAACGACTGCGTCGATGTGTCGCTTCTCGCCGAGAGCGCATCGTGGGTGAATATCAATCGAATTCGGCTCGCGGACGGGAAGGCAATCGCCATTGAGCGAAGCTTCTGGCCGAAGGAGATTGCGGCCGTGTTGCGCCAAGAGGATTTGTCTTCGGTCGCGTTCTACACAGTTCTCGAGCGTAACGGGATCTTCCTCGGCGAAGCCGACGAAATTATCGCCGCCGTGAACGCGAGTCCAGAAGACGCCGAGTACTTGAACGAACCCATCGGATCCGCTCTCATTCAGATGATTCGAATGACAAAGGATGTACAGGGGCGACTGATTGAATACACGTGCACGCGGTACCGGGGGGATAGGTACACGTATCATGTGAAACTAAAACGCTAAGACGTTTTTTTGTTCATAAACATCGCGATGTTACAACGAAACGACGTTGTGATAAAAGGGGGTAATGCTGGAATGCGTGTGGCAATCGGGCAGTTTGGGGGGCCGACGACCGTGCTGAACGCTTCGCTGTTCGGGGCGCTGAGGGCCCTTTGCGCCTCGGGAGCTTCGGCATTCGGCGTCGTCGGCGGAGGTGCGGGGCTAGCGAATGGGCGGTTCGTGCCGCTGCCGGGGAAGATAGACGATTTCGCTTGGCTCAAGGACACTCCGGGCGCGGCTTTGCGATCCGGTAGGCAGGCTGCGTTTGCGAATCACGTGGATGTTGCTGTGAAGAACTTGCGCGACAGCCGCATGGATGGCCTGTTGCTCGTCGGGGGCAACGGCACCATGGAACTGGCCGATTCCCTTCAGCGCGAGGCGCAAGCACAGGGGTATCCGCTCCGTGTGATGGGCATTCCCAAAACGATTGACAACGATGTGGTCGGTATCGATCACACCCCCGGATACCCAAGCGCCGCTCGGTTTGTGCTTCAGGCGCTGAGAGACCTGGCTCAGGATCTCGACGCCATGACGGGGTTTGAGCAGGTGCGCGTGGTGGAGGTCATGGGCCGAAACACGGGTTGGTTAGCCGCGGTCGCTTCTCTGCTACCTACCCTATCGCAAAAAGAGGGAGACCGCACCCCGAGAGTGCCTGCGCCCGTCATCTGCCTCCCGGAGCAGGCATTTGTGCGAGAATCCTTCCTCGAGGCGGTAGAGCATCGGCTGGATGTCGCCGGTCAGGCGATGGTGGTGGTCAGCGAAGGACTAAAGGACGAAACCGGTCGGCGAATGACGCAGATGGGTGGGCGAGTGGGCGCGGACGAGAAAGCGATTCTCGGGGGCGTCGGCGCTCATGTCGCCCGTTTGATTCAGACCGAGTTGGGTGGGAACGTTCGCTACGAGAACCTTGGTGCTCTGCAACGATGCTTCGCGGATACGACCCTGCCCCAGGACAGGGAGGAAGCGATGCGTCTAGGAGAAGAAGGAGCGAGGGCATTGTTGGCAGAGGACTTCGGGAAAATGGTCGGCGTTGTGCGCGCATCTCCGAACGGAGCGGATGAGGATTCCACAGGGTTCTCGTCTCTTTTTCGACTGACGCGCATACCCCTTTCAGAAGTGGCAGGTCGGGAACGGTTGATGACCCAAGAGGAGCAACGGTTGGACGAGGACTTTGGTCGTTGGCTGAAGCCGCTCGTGGCGCCGGATACGCTGCAAACATATCGGAAGTTTCCAAGCGAGTATTTTGGCCAGGACGATGACTTTGTGGATTTGAAGTATCGGGAGGTGAAATAGCGGTGCCTATTGCGAACGGCGAAATTTTAAAGGACGCGCTTCACAACCATTACGCGGTTCCCGCGTTCAGTGCGCATTCGTTCGATATGGTGGACGCGATTTTGGAAGAATCACAAAGCGAGAACTATCCCGTCATCATCCAAATCGGGCAAAGGGCCATCCGTAACCAGCAAATGCAGTCACTGTCCGACTACATTCGGTATCGCGCGCAAAGCGTCACCGTTCCTGTCGTGATTCATCTGGACCACTCTCATGACTTTTCCCAGGTTGTGCAGGCGCTGCGTGCTGGTTTTACCTCGTGCATGATAGACGCTTCTTTGTTGCCGTTTGGTGAAAACGTAGCGCTGACGCGAGACGTCGTGCACGTGTGCCACTCGGTGAGCGTGCCTGTGGAGGGGGAATTGGGCACGATAGGCGGCGTCGAAGACGACGCCTATGTGGCCGAAGAGGACGTCGTGTACACCCCCGTCGATGCCGCGGCCCACTTTGTCGCCCAAACGGGCGTGGACTCCCTGGCGGTCGCCATCGGTTCCGCACACGGGATGTACCGCAGAGAACCAAAGCTTGACTTGGAGCGTCTGAAACAGATTCAGGAGGCGGTTCGTATCCCCATCGTCCTGCACGGCGGATCCGGGATTCCGAGGGAACAGGTTCGAAAGGCGATTTCTCTCGGCATCGCCAAGATCAACTTCGATACCGAGTTGCGCATCGCGTTTATGAACGGATGGCGAGAGGCCGTCAGGGAAAACGCCGACGATCCGTTCTCTGCCTCGTTGGCGGCCCAAGCGTCTCTTCGGGAAACGGTGAAGGAGAAGATAGCTTGGTGCGGCGGCCATTCGGACCACGCCTTTTCGTAAGGAACGAATTCGGTTCACAACAAACGCGACAGGGAGGGTGAAGATGTGGAGATTCGTCGAGAAATCGAACCATCGATGTTCATTGCCGGAGAGTGGGTGGCCCCGAAAACCCCCGGCTCCGTGGCTGTTATCAATCCGGCGAATGGGGAGGTGGTGAGTGAGATTGGCTACGGGGGAGCGTCCGACGCAAGGCAGGCCGTAGAGGCTGCGGACGAAGCGTTTTCGCGCTGGTCGAAGACGACGGCCCGGGAACGAGCGGACATCTTAAACAGGGTCGCACAGCTCCTGCGAGAGAGGCAGGACTCGATTGGCCGAATCCTCGCGGTCGAATCCGGGAAGAGGCTGGCAGAAGCCGTCGGGGAGGTTCGGTTCGCTGCGGAGTACTTTCAATGGTTCGCCGAGGAGGCGAGGAGACCGAACGGCGCGTGGTATCCCGAGGAGGGACAGAATCGGCGCCATTGGTCGCGAACGCAGCCTGCCGGTGTCGCACTGTGTCTCACCCCATGGAATTTTCCAGTCTCGATTCAAGCCCGCAAACTGGCGCCTGCATTGGCTGCTGGGTGCACGGTGGTCGCGAGAGCTTCGCAAAAGGCCCCGCTGTCGGTCATCGAGTTATTTCGGTGCCTGGACGACGCGGGGATTCCGGCAGGCGTCGCCAACCTAGTCCAGGGTCCCGCAGCGCAAACAACCGAAGAGATGATGCGTCATCCTGCGGTGCGCGTGGTGAGTTTCACCGGATCGACCGCCGTCGGGCAAGCGTTGGTGAGACAATCGGCCCACGGACTGCAGCGACTCGCCTTGGAATTGGGCGGGAATGCTCCGTTTATCGTGTTTGACGACGCGGATCTCGACAAGGCCGCGGATGCCGCGATGATAGGGAAGTTCCGCAACAACGGCCAGTCTTGCATCGCAGCGAATCGCCTGTACGTGCACGAGCGCGTCATAGAAGAGTTTGTGGAGAAGTTTTCCGAGAGAATACGAACAATGCAAATTGGAGATCCACTCCTGCCGACCACGGGCCTCGGACCCGTGATTGACGCCGATGCGAGGGATGGACTTCTTCGGATGATAGACCAAGCGGTTCTCGCGGGGGCGCATCCCCTTATTCCGTCCATGGCGGTACCTGATGCTGGGTACTACATGCCGCCGATGCTGCTTGCCAACGTTTCGTCGGGCACGGCTTTTGCTTGCGACGAACTCTTTGGCCCTTGTGCCCCTGTTTTTTCGTTCCGGGACGAAGAAGAAGTGATTGAGATGGCCAATGATACGAATATGGGCCTTGCCGCCTATGCTTTTACTTCCGATGCAGCCCGAGCCACCCGCGTGACGGAATCGTTGGACTACGGGATTGTCGGTCTGAACCACGCCTTACCGTCGGTCGCATTCGCTCCGATGGGGGGCTTCAAGATGAGCGGGATTGGCCGCGAGGGGGCACGCGTCGGCATGGAAGAGTTCCTTGAGACGAAGTACGTGTCCAGTGAAATCGGATGACGGCTTACCCCCGGCCGTTGCGCACAGGAGGAGATTCGCACTATGTCGGTCGTGTTTACGGAAGACCTGTGGGTCCCAGTGCCCGCGTGGTTTGAATCGAGGTATCCGGTGATTTACGATCCAACCCTAGTGGGCGACAGAGAACTTCTGCTAACGCGAGTACGCGATGCGGAGGCGCTCGTGGTTCGCAACCGGACAAGGGTAGACGAGGATTTGCTGCAGAGTGCCCCTTTGCTTCGGGTCGTGGGACGACTCGGCGTTGGCCTGGACAACATCGATGTGGATGCTTGTCGGGATAGGAACGTTCAAATCGTGACGGCTCGGGGGTGCAACGGGGACGCAGTCGCTGAGTACGTGCTCGCTTGCATGCTCTTTCATTCGCGATTCTTGCACCGCGTCGACGACGACGTGCGTGCGGGTCATTGGAACCGATTGTTTGCGACGGGTAACGAAATTGGCGGCAAGACGCTCGGGTTGATTGGTGCCGGTGACATCGCGCGACGCGTCGCGAGAAGAGCGCTTGCCTGCGGCATGAACGTCGTTGGCTTCGATCCTTATCTTGACGGCAACAACGTTGAGATTGCCTTGACGGATTTTGCCTCCGTCCTGGATCAGTCCGATTACATCTCCATCCACGTTCCCTTGACCAACGAGACCCACCACTTGGTGGGCGAGGATGAGTTCTTCCGCATGAAGGATACGGCGGTTTTGATCAACACGGCGAGAGGGGGAGTCGTGGACGAATCGGCCTTGTACCGAAGCCTGGTTGTTCATTCGGATAGGCACGCATTTCTCGACGTTCGGGAGCAGGAACCCCCTTTGGCAAACGATCCGCTCTGCCAGTTGGCAAACATCACCTTGACTCCACATGTTGCGGGTATCACTCGAGAGTCTGCGCACCGGGTCGCCACTTACGTCCTCGAGGAAGTGGATAAAGTACTGAATGGGTTGCCAGTCACTTGATGCGTTCGCTGGAGGGCTTTTCAATGGGTGAGTCGGTGTTTTTGCATCAGGAACTCCTTCGCTTCGTGAGCGATTGCTTGTCGTGCGCCGGAGTTCCGCGGGATGACGCCGATTGGACGGCGCATACCTTGGTAAGAGCCGACGTTTGGGGTCGATCTACGCATGGGGTTTCGCGCCTCTTAGCCTATGTTCGGGGCATTGAGCGAGGGAAGATCAATCCCACGCCGAGCATATCCGTCACACGAACCGCCATGGCAACGGTAACGGTTGACGGGGACGACGGATTGGGCCCGGTTGTCGCGAAAGTGGGGATGGAACATGCCATCCTGTGTGCGAAGGAGTCCGGGGTTGGCGCGGCGTCGGTGCGTCGAGGCAATCACGCCGGGGCCCTAGGGATCTATACGGCGATGGCGGCCCAAGAGGGTTTTGTCGCCCTCGCGTTCACGAACGCACAGCCGGCCATCGCGCCATGGGGAGGTAGTAAGGCGTTTTTCGGAACCAACCCCATTGCCATGTCAGCGGGCAGGGGTGACCAACAGATTACCGTGGATCTCGCGACGAGCGTCGTAGCGAGAGGCAACATCATACTTGCCGCCAAGGAGGGAAAGCCCATTCCAGAGGGATGGGCCATGGACGAGCGCGGAGTCCCCACGACGGACGCGAAGGCGGCTCTGTCGGGAGCGGTGCTTCCGATGGCCGGACCGAAGGGGTACAGCCTGGCGTTGTTGGTGGAAGTCCTTGCGGGAGTCTTGTCCGGTTCCGCGGTGGGAGACCAAGTGGGTTCCATCTACGATGACAGGCCTGAGGCTCCCGATACCGGCATGTTTTTTCTGGCTCTCAACCCGGAGATGTTTGGTGGGCGACAGCTGTTTGAGTCGAGGTTGTTCGAAATGGAAGAGGAGATCCATCACGCGCCGATTGCTGACGGAGTGGACCAAATCTATTTGCCAGGCGAGCGAAAGAGGGAAATGGCTAGGGAACGAGAGGCGTCCGGAATTCCCCTGTGCGCGCAAACCGTGGCGGAACTCGAGCAACTGGCCCAACAATTTTCGCTGCGGGTACCAAAGATCCATCAGGGCGAGCAAAGTTGATTCAAGCATGTCTACTCTATGGGGGCGATCCATTGTCCGGCTGTGAAACACGACTCGAATCTTACAACCGCAAGGTACGTTTGCTCAGAAGCATGCTCGCGAACCGACAAGCGGATTCGCTTTGCCTTAGCAGCCAGGCTGCGACAAGCTGGCTTACGGGAGCGAGATCGTACATCAACGTAGCCGCGGAAGCGGCCTGTTTCAAAGTGGTGGTTACGGCAGACGAAGTGTACATGCTGGTGAACAACATTGAGGCGGATAGGCTGAAAGACGAGGAGTTGGACGGGCTTCCCATCGAAGTTCGCTCGTATTCGTGGTTCACGACGGAAGAGACTCCTGAGGGGGCTCTACCGGAAGCCGCCATCAGCGACTGGTTGCGAAGCCAGCAGTTCGTCTTGGATCCTTACGAGCAGGGTCTGCTGCGTCAACTATCATCCGAAGTCGGGGCTAGTGTCGCAGAAGTCATGAAGTCGTTTGACCCTGGAATTCGTGAGATGGAATTGGCGGCACGGCTGCACGAGGCTTTGATGAGTCGGGGCATCGAACCGGTGGTCACGCTAGTCGCCGGCGACGACAGGACCAAGCTTCGCAGACACCCGTTGCCGACGCATAATCGGATACAGCGCTACGCTTTGGCGGCGGTATGCGGGAGACGGCAAGGTCTGATTGCATCGGTGACGCGATCCGTTTCGTTCAACCCGCTGTCCGCAGACCTGGCTCGGCGCCACGATGCCTCCGCCGCGGTGGACGCGATTGCAATCTCGAATACCAAGTCCGGACGCACGCTGGGATTCGTGCTGGAGCAAATCCAACAAGGGTACGCCGATTGCGGGTTTGCTGGCGAATGGAAGTTACACCACCAAGGTGGGGTTACGGGGTACTACACCAGGGCCCTTTTAGCAAAACCGAAATCAACCGTCGCGCTCGAAGCGGGAATGGCCATCGCGTGGAACCCCTCGGTGGCCGGGACGAAGACGGAGGACACGTGTCTCGTCGGAGACGAAGGAGCAACAATCCTTACCTTATCGTCGGATGACTGGCCGACGAAACTGCACCAGACATCGAGTGGCGTGGTGGAACGCCCTTCGATTTTGGTTCGCTGACGAGTGGGGAACGCTTTGGGGTGAAGGAGGACTGTGCGGTGGAAATTGGACTTTACCATAGCTGTTTTTTTGAGTGGGACGTGGAGACGACCTTCGCGTGGATGGAAGCAGAAGGGTTTTCGCACGCCGAATTGTACGGGGGACCGAGATATCCGTTTATCGACTGGGACGACGTCGCGGATGGGCGCGTCGACGCCATTATGAAATCCGCGGAGCGGCACGGAATTACCATCCACGACATCATGTACGGAGCGCTCGGCTTTCTGGATCCGGAACCGTCCGTGCGCGAGCATGCCGCAGATTACTTGAAGAAGCTCATCCTCGCCGCAAAAAACTTAGGAGCATCGTCCGTATCGACCTTTACCGGGCGGGATCCCGACCTCGACTTTGAGGCCAATTTAGCGAAGATCCGCAAGACGTTTGAACCTTTGATTGAATTTGCGGCCCACCACGGTGTGAAGGTGCTGCTGGAAAACTGCCCAATGGCGCACGATTGGCCTCCCAAGTACAACATCGCGGTCAACCCCGACATGTGGGCCTTGATCTTTCACGAATTGGACTCGGATTACTTTGGACTCAACCTAGACCCTTCCCATCTCGTTTGGCAGGGTATCGATTACGTCGATGCCGTCTACCGTTTTCGCGACAAGATCCACATCGCGCAAGCCAAGGACTCGCAAGTCATGACTAACATCCAGAGAACCAGAGGAACGCTCGATGGACGGTTTTGGCGCCATCGCATCGCCGGTCACGGGGACGTGGACTGGAACCGCTTTGTAGCCGCGCTGGTGGACATCGGCTACGACAAGCCGCTCTTCATTGAGCACGAGGACCCGTTCTTCTCCCGCGACACGGAAGCGGTTGCGCGCGGCGTTCAGATGACGCGACAGAATCTGCTGCCTTTCGCGGCGATGACCGCTATTGGCAAAAACTATAGTGAAACGAAGGAGAAGAGGGAAGAAGGGAACCGGGAAGACGAAGAGAACCGGGACGGCAAAGGAATATACTGATAATAATAGGTAATTGTGTTTCTCGGTTGTATACCCCAGATGGGTACCTCGCCACCTTCGTAGCACAACAAGGGAACGCGGTACCGTTGTGACCACCGCGACAACCCCTCGGACTGTCGCGATCTCTCGTGCCGATGCGTGTCATCAAAACGTGAAAGTGTTTTCTTGTGGATTTATTTTTCTCAATGAGTTAAATTAAAGAGGCGTAGAAGAATATGAGTTTCACTGTCTTGCCTGCATCTTCGAATGAGGAGGAGTTGTTTATGACTCAGTTGGCGTGCCAAACCATCACGTGGGGACCAGAGCGCCTGAATTCGCGATACCCGGATGTGGTGCGTGATGTGATGGCTGCGGGATTTGTAGGCGTAGAAACGAAGTTCGACATCCTGAAAAAGTATCGCGAGGAGTTACCTCGACTGCGCGAAGAAACGGGTGTTCGATTTGTCGCGGCGCACAGCGGGTTCGATAGTTTGAAGTCGGCGATTGGGAACCAAGAAGAATTGGGCACGCTCAAGGCCGTGTTGCGAACGTCCCAAGTAGAGTATGTGCTGGTGAGTTACGGACCCCAATCGGATACGACCGTTTATACAGGGGTCGGTCAGACCTTGGTAGAAGCACAACGAGCCTTGGGGGACTTAGGAATCACCGTCTTATTCCATAATCACGGTCACGAAATCGAGCACGACTTCGATGCTCTCAAACGGATTTGTGATGTGGGCGGGAGCCAGGGCATTGGACTCGCCGTCGACTTTGGGTGGGCGCTGCGTGCCAAAGTGGATTTGAATGAATTCATCCGTTCTCTGAACCCGTGCATTCGGTACGCCCACTTTAAAGATTTTCGCGAGAATCAGTTTGTGGAGTTGGGCACTGGAGATATCGGGCTTGAAAATGCCGTCGCCGCAGTAAAACCGCTGGATTTGCCGTGGTGGATAGCCGAGCAGGACCACTGTGAGGGACAGCCCGTGGACAGCGCGACACGGAACTATCAATTTCTGCAAAGAGGACTCCTGTAAATCGAAGAAGGGAAGTGCACGCGTTTTGGGTGAACACAAAGTCATTCTCGTCGGTGCGGGCGACATGGCCGGCAATCATATTCGAGCGTGGAACGAAGTGGGGCAGAAGGTCGTTGCCGTGGTCGATGTGGACCAAGAACGCGCAAGCCGTCTGCAGGAAACTTGGTCGGTTCCAAAACGCTACTCGGACTATCAGGAAGCCATTGATCAGGAAGAGGATGCCGACATCGTGGATGTCTGCGTGCCCTTACGCTGGCACGCTCCCGTCACGATTTATGCTGCAGACCACAAAAAGCACGTCTTGTGCGAAAAGCCCATCGCTCGCTCGCTAGAGGAAGTCGATTCCATGCAGCTTGCGATTTCCCGCAACAACGTGAAATTTGCCGTTGCACATCAGCGGAATCTCTCTCCAGGCGTCGACCTGCTGCGCCGATGGGTGCAAGAGGGGAAGTTCGGGAGACCGCTCATGCTGTACTCGGACGGTCTGGCCCAAGTGCGTCCGAAACGTTTCATGCATGACAAGGAGAACAACAACGGGCCCATCGTCGATACCTGCATCCATCAATTCTTGATGTGGGAGACCATCCTACAAGCGAAGCCCGTCCGCGTCTATGCACAAGGTGGCATCATCGCCCGTGATCATCCTGCGTTGGCCCAGTTCTCCCATTTGGCCGTCGACACGGCGACCATCACCGTGACGTTCGAAACGGGCGATGTTGGAGTGATGAATATCTCATGGGGACTTCCAGACAAAACGCGCCTCAAGGGGAACGTCGAGCGGATCATCGGGCCTAAGGGTGGTGTGGATTCTGGGACCGCTCAAGAATTCAACCCCGCGTACACGTCGGACGAAACCAAATTCCGCCTTTTTCTCGGCGACCAAGAGGAAAGCGTTTCTGTAGGCGTTGCAAACGCGTTTGCCTTGCAGGCAAAGGCGTTCGTGGACTATGTGGAAGGAACGCAATCCAAACCTGCCACAGATTTGAGGGTTGGAAGACATCTATTGGAGATCTCCCTAGCCGCCCTGTCGTCTATCGAGTCGGGAGAGCCCGTTCGGCTATGACATCGGGTCGTGGTGATCCGCGCTAAGGAGATGTCGGGTTAAAAAGGGTGGAATTCGAATGAGTGCAACAGTACAACCAAGTTCAATCGCCGTTGGTGCTCGACTTAGAGTTGGTTTTGTCTGTTTTGGAAGGATGACGTTTGATGTTGAGGCGGCGAACGAACTGGCCCGTCAATCCATGTTTGCCTTACAAAGGCAAACCGTCACCATAAGAGCGGCAGAACACCTAGTTACTTCGGTGCATACGGCAGAAGATTTGGCCGAAGCGTGGGCCGGCGAGGTCGACGTTCTGCTGGCGCAGTTCACGACGTTTGTCGACGGTCGTTTTATCGACGTGATGGCAAAGCGACTTTCGGTTCCGATCATTGTGTGGGGCATTCGAGAGCCGAATCAGCATCCGGGGGAGCGTTTGTCCCTCAATTCGCTGACAGGAGCCAACATGGCGGCGGCACGGTTGAATCGCATCGGCACTCCCTTTCTCTTCCTTTACGGGAACCCGGAAGAACCCGGTTTCGATGCCAGGTTGAATGCACGTCTGCGATACTGGCTGGCTTGGAAACGTCTTCGGCAGTTCACCATCGTCACCCTTGGCGACGCCCCAGACGGATTTCATTTCTCGATGCCGGGACCGAGCGCTCAGTCTATTCT
>JAJZAV010000240.1 GCA_021799255.1 Bacillota bacterium | reverse complement strand
GGTGCCACAGTTGGGCGGGCAAGAGTACACGATGCCCGGAATGGCAATGCGCCTATGGCTGCAGGCCGACAGGCCCGGGGTCTATTTCGGAAGCGGGGCGAACTTTTCCGGACGCGAGTACGCAAAGATGAAATTTCGCGTCGTTGCCCAATCGGAAAATGACTTTTCTGCATGGGTTCAGCGCGTAAAATCGTCGGCGCCCGCCTTGACCCTTACGGATTACAAAAGACTCGCCCACCCAAGCGTGTTGAACGAGTTGGAATTCTCGTCGTTCCCTAAGGGTTCGTTTGAGGCCACGGTCCGCCGGGAAGGGGGTCTGTACATGGAACACAGAATGATGGAGGCCACTGACTGACGGGGGCGCGCGTAGTGTCGCAGCGGAGTTGAGCCCGCCTCGGCCGCTTATGTCGCCGGCAGAGCAGCGGATCGGCAACATAAGCGACCTACGCCGCCTTAAGTCGGCCACTGCCGATGACGCACCACTCAGAGTCGCGTGAGCAAGACCCAGAAAGGAGCAACTTTCGTGCTGAGCGGGATTCGGACTTTTGCGAGTCACTTCTTTGTGCTGGGCGAACCCATGATCTATGGAGCCGACGTTGCCATACTCTTGGTGAGCTTCGCCATTGTGTTCGTGCTTACATACTTCAAAAAATGGGGGTGGCTGTGGCGGGAATGGCTGACGACCGTGGATCACAAGAAAATCGGGATCATGTACCTGATTGCCGCGCTCCTGATGATGTTTCGCGGCGGAGTGGACGCGCTGCTAATGCGCACCCAGTTGATGCTACCGAACATGCACTTCCTGCGACCCCAGCATTATAACGAGATCTTCACGACGCATGGGACCCTGATGATTCTGTTTGTGGCCATGCCATTCATTTTCGCGTTGTTTAACATTGTCGTCCCGTTACAGGTGGGGGCGCGGGACGTCGCGTTTCCGTACCTGAACGCCATCAGCTTTTGGATGTTCTTCTTCGGAGCCATGCTGCTTAATCTCTCCTTCGTTATCGGCGGGTCTCCCGATGCGGGCTGGTCCAGCTATCCACCACTAGCGGGACCGGAGTTCGACAAGGGGCCGGGTGAAAACTACTATCTCATGTCTTTGCAGATTTCCGGAATTGGCAGCATGGCCACAGGGATCAACTTCTTCGTGACCATCCTGAAGATGAGGGCCCCCGGCATGACGCTGATGCGCATGCCCCTGTTTACGTGGAGCGTGTTTGGCGCATGCGTGCTCATCATCGTGTCGTTCCCTGCGCTGACGGCGGTACTGGGTCTCCTCCTGTTGGATAGGGTGGCTGGCGCTCACTTCTTTACGATTCTTTCCGGTGGAATGCCAATGATGTTTGTGAATCTGTTCTGGATTTGGGGACATCCCGAGGTCTACATCGTCGTTCTACCCGCCTTCGGCGTGTTTTCCGAGATTGTGGCGACATTCTCGCAGAAGAGGATCTTCGGTTACACCTCGATGGTGGCGTCCATCCTGGTCATCACGGTGATCAGTTACTTCGTGTGGGCGCACCACTTCTTCACCATGGGCGCTGGGCCCGGCGTCAACAGTTTTTTCGCCATCGCAACGATGGTTATTGCCATTCCAACGGGCGTCAAAGTGTTCAACTGGCTGTTCACGATGTACAAGGGCCGCGTGCGAATTACCGCACCGATGCTCTGGACGCTCGGCTTCATCCCGAATTTCGCCATTGGCGGAGCAACGGGCGTCCTCCTGTCCGTGGCGCCATCGGACTACCAGTACCACAACAGTTACTTTCTGGTAGCCCACTTCCACCAAGTACTCATCGGAGGCACTATCTACGGGATGATTTCCGGTATGTACTATTGGTGGCCGAAAATCTTCGGATTCAAGCTGACGGAAGGGCCTGCCAAGCTCGCGTTCTGGTTCTTCAACGTCGGATTCTACGTGACCTTCATGCCGCTTTACGTCGTAGGCCTCATGGGGATGACGAGGCGCATCTACACGTACCCAAGCGGCCTCGGTTGGGGACCGTGGAACCTCGCGTCGACCATCGGAAGCTACACCATTGGCGTAGGATTCGTGCTTATCTGCGTGAACATTCTGCACAGTGTGTTCTATGGGGAACGCGACACGACGGGAGATATCTGGAACGCGCGCACGCTGGAGTGGTCCATTCCCTCCCCGGCGCCGCACTATAACTTCGCCGTCATCCCCACGGTCACCCATCGGGACGAGTGGTGGGCGATAAAGGAGGAACGGCGAAGCAAGAAGGAAGCCAAACAGACACCCCTCGAAGAGATTCGCCCCATTCCCATGCCGAAAAATTCGGGAAAACCGTTCCTGTTCTCGCTTTGCTTCTTCCTTGTGGGATTCGGGTTCACCTTCGCTTGGTACGCCTTTGTCGTGGTTGGGTTCGCCGGTGTCATCACCCTGCTTATCATGAGGTCTTTCGACTACAACACCGAAACCACGATTTCCGTGGACGAGATTCGCCGCAGCGAAGCGGCATTTGGGAGGATCTAGACGTGGCCACTTTAGAGCACAGCCTGCCGCAGGGAGAAGCGAAAGTACGGCAACTGCCGATGGAATACTCCTCGGATGAAGGAAGGCTTCGAATTTTTGGTTTCTGGACCTTTCTCGTGACGGACATGATCCTGTTCTCCTGCCTCTTCGCCACCTACGCCGTTCTCGACAAGCACATTGCCCTAGGTCCCAGGCCTTCGGCCATCTTCGACGTGACCGGGTTCTCCGTGGAAACGATGATTCTGCTCACCAGCAGCTTCACGTCGGCCGTGGCAACATTCGCCATGCGCCGCAGAGAGAAATCGACTCTTGTCGTCTGGATGATCATCACCATGCTGCTCGGTGCCGCCTTCATCGGGCTCGAAGCAAGCGAGTTTCTCAAGGACGTACACGCAGGAGCAACCATGGAAGCTAGTGCTTTTCTGTCGGCATTCTTCACCCTGGTTGGAACGCATGGGCTGCACGTGTCGTTCGGCATCATCTGGATGACCTGCGTCGTTATTCAGATTCTTCAGCGTGGAATCACGCCCATCACGTCGCGCAAAGTCTTCATCACCGGACTGTACTGGCACTTCCTCGACGTGGTCTGGGTGTTCCTGTTCACAGTCGTGTACCTCATTGGAGGGATGTACTAGATGGATGTAACACCCCAAACGCACCCTGAACACGGGTTACGCTTGCCCATCATTGGCTTTGTGCTCTCCATCCTTCTCACCGTGGCGGCCCTCTGGGTTACCTACCACAGCCACCTAAACTCCGCGGGCATCGTTACCGCCATTCTGTGCCTCGCCGTCGTCCAAATCGCGGTACAGTTGTTCTTGTTCATGCATGTTCTCGAGAGCGACGACGTCCCTTGGCACGTCCTGTTGCTGGGTCTTGGCCTCATCCTCGTCGTCGCCATCGTGGCGGGTTCCATTTGGATCATGACGTTTCACACGGAGGCGTACTAGGCCTGTGTCGAGCCGTTTTCCGCAGTCCATCACGCTTTCACGGCCTCAGCCTCAACCTTCCATGCTCCTGGGACGTACGCACATGCCGGGTCTGACTCCAAGTAGTCTCCTGTCACCCCGTAAGCCCTGGCCCGACTTCCCCCACACACGTCGCGGAATTCACAGGCGCCGCATTTGCCCTTAAGCAGGCCCGGGTCCCTCAATTCCCGAAATACGGTGCTGTTGCGATACACGTCGGCGAGTCTATCCTTACGAATGTTGCCCGCAACAACCGGGAGAAATCCGCTCGGATACACGTCTCCCGTATGGGAAATGAACACGAATCCGTTGCCGTCATTTACTCCCTTCTGGGACCTCAAACCCTGAGAGGACACCGTGAAGTCACGGCCGACAATGCCCGCTTGGGCCCGATGACCAAGCACCACGCGACGATAATGCGGTGCAGCCGTCGTCTTCACATCGAAGCTCCTCGTTGGCGACTGCTCATATAGCCACTCCATCACAGTCTCGGCTTCCTCGGGAGAGATCATGTCTTTGGAGCGGGCTCGCCCTGTTGGCACCAGGAAAAATACGCTCCATAGCACGGTTGCGTATCTCTCGGCCAAGTCCGCGATGTGTTCCAGATCCTCGAGATTGTAGCGTGAGACCGTCGTGTTGAGCTGAATGGGCATCCCGATGTCTCTAAGGGTCTCGAGGGCACGAATCGTGAGATCGTAACTGCCACTCGTTCCGCGAAACTTATCGTGGATGGCCGCCGTCGAACCATCGAGGCTGAACGCGCAGCGGGCCAATCCGGCATCCTGTGCCTCCTTCAGAGCCTCCCGGGTCACGCGCGGCGTGGCGCTGGGGGTCATGGCAATCTCGAGGTCTTTCGTCCGGGCGTAGCGCATGAACTCGAAGAGGTCCTCGCGCTCGAGCGGATCGCCCCCAGTGAACACAAGTAGCGGATGTTCCATCTCTGCGATTTGGTCAATGAGACGTTTACCCTCGTCGGTCGTGAGTTCCAGCGGATTCCGATGCCGCTGGGCCTCGGCGCGGCAATGCAAGCAATGGAGTTGGCAGGCTCGTGTTACCTCCCAGATGGCAATAAACGGGTTCTGGCTAAAGTCTCGTTGAAACATGCGGGGTCTATTGGACTGAACGGGCATGCTACTCACAGCAATCCCTCTCCTCTCGTGCGCAATACAGAATCGGATTGGCGAACGTTCACTTACATGGCGTAAGTGTATGGGTTCGGTTGACGGAACGCTGTGAGATTGCGCACACACGGATGCACCGAGACGGGAGAGGTGAGTACAGCACGAGTTTAAAATGAGCCATCCCTCAGGTATCATTGGGAAGCATCGTCAAGCTAGGTTCCGTGCAACGCGGAATTTGGTCCAAAATCAGGAGCGAAGGAGAGGAATGGATTGGATAACGACGCAAAGAAAACGGCACTTCGTGGTATTTCGTATGGCCTATACGTGATTGGGACAAAGGTCAACGAGGACGTGAACGCGTTCACTGGTAACTGGGTTACTCAGACGTCGTTCGACCCTCCGCTCGTCGCCATCGGGTGCAAAAAGGGAACAACGTCCAACGAGGGAATTCAGAATAGTAAGGTGTTCTCCGTGAACGTTCTGGAGAGCGGACAAAAGGACTTGGCGTTCGCCTTCTTCAAACCGGTCTCACGAGTCGGCAACAAGTTCGGAGACGTCGAATTCTACACCAAAACAACCGGAAGCCCCATCTTGAACGATGCGCTATCGTGGTTTGAGTGTAAGGTCGTTCATCAGTATGACGGGGGCGATCACGTTATCTACGTCGGCGAAGTCGTCGATGCTGGGGTGCACAGGACTGGCAACCCCCTCACCCTGTCCGAAACGGGACTATTCTACGGCGGTTGACACGTTGAGTTTGCCATAACGCAATCGTTGATACCGAGCCCCCTGCTTTACAGGCAGAGGCAGGGGGCCACCGGATTTACGGTTTGCACGAATTTGCGAGCTGCCAAGCCTTCATTCGGGTTCAATCGCTTTCGAAACGGCGTGTTCCCAACTCGGATAGTAATACAAAGCGCTCCGCACAATGTCCGGGTGCATCTTCTTCATTTCTCTTTTGCTGAGATGCTCTCCGTTCTGCATCCACAACTCTTTGATCTGGTTCAAAACCGAGTTGGCGCTCTGTAAAGGCTGATCCATGCTGGACATTCCTCCCCTCCCATTAATTAAATGGTATTATTTTGAATTTAATCCATTTATATTCATTTCTTTGTTTTCTCCGTCATTGGGTTCCCGACCAAACCATCAGATGGAAGCAACATTCAGCAGCAGCACTACTCGACACGAATGTTTTTTGTTTCGAGAACCATTTTGCTGTTGCAAATAGGACAGACCGGATCTTCGACGTAAACGAATTCGACTCTCGACCAGCAGTTGCAATTGGAGCACTGCCATATTTCGGTGTCTGCGTAAACATGTTCGGAAGCGGGCTTGCGCCCATTATTCGCGTATGCCATAGGAAGATTCGCTCCTTATTGTGAGAAATAGCGACCGTTCACTGCAAATCAGAAAAAAGCGAGAAACTCTGCTCAAAACGAGGACGTGCAATCACAGCAGGCGGAGACAGACACGCAGAAAGCCGCCCTGTTCAGCACCCAT
>JAJZAV010000239.1 GCA_021799255.1 Bacillota bacterium | reverse complement strand
GGCCGGTTTCACCATGTCCTCGTACTTTCCAATGTCGCCCGTCTGATGTGCGAGTAGGATGGGAAACGCAACCTGATCCAGCTGCAGCCCCCGCCAGTATGGCGTCCCATCGAGCCACGAATTTTGTGGGAATGATCCGTCAGGAAGCTGCTGCATTTCCGTCAAGTACGATACGGCCCGCGAGACGAACGCTCTATCGCCTAAGGCGTAAAGCGTTGACGCCACCTGGTAGAAGTCGCGGGACCATACGAGATGGTATCCTCCAATCCCGCCTTCAGTGGAAACAACCTTATCTCCCCACGGAATGGTCAAGGACGCTACAATGGCTCCCGGATGCCGTTTGTCCTCGTGCGCCTTCAACACCATAGCTGCCACGTTGTACTGTTCGACGCCGCCTATGGTTGGCGCGCGAAGAGTGGATAGGTAGGCCGCCCAGCCACGTCTATATTCATCGACCAGTGACTCGAAGTCCCTGTCGAGGGAGCTCGTTGCTGCAAAGAGCGCATCCTCTGGATTTTCCCCGAAACCGATGGCAACGAAAAATGTCCGCTGTTCGCGGACATCCTGTTCATCCCCAAGACGGGCGATTTGAGTCAAGTTTCCGTCCGTCGAGGATGGGTAGACAGATCTCAGCTCGAAAAACTCTTTCAGTTCTGCTAAACCATCGCAGGTGCCTGCGTAACCGCACGATGCTTCCAGGATGGGACACGACGCGGCGACGACCATGGACGTCCCTGGAGTTGATGTAAACAGTCGAATCTCTCCGTCAACTTCCCTTACTTCGGCCCGACATTGGTAATCGCCGTTGTTGAGGGTAGGGTTCACATACAGAAAGGTTTGGTAATCGCGTGTGAATCCTTCGATTGCGGTGAAGGTCACCTTCATCATCAAAGCGTGCCGTGACGGATTCGTGATGTAGGTTTTTTGTATCGAGTAGCGATTGTTTTTGGCCGTGTTCGTCTGCTCATAAATCAGCGCATCGGGATGAACGAGTCGAACCGAGTGGTGCGTGTCCGTTTCTTCTAAGTCAACAAACGTCTTTCCGTCCGTGATAGCGAATTGAAGCACTCTCAGGTCAGGAGATGCGACATCCGGGTAATACACCTCGGTCAGGATGCCGCGGGTCAAGGTGTACCAGACGTTGGATTGGCTGGGGCCCACAGCGGGATCGGAGAACGCCGTGCCAATGCCCTCCTTGGCCCCGGTCGTCCATGTTCCGACGCTGGACTTTCTCTCCGTAGGAACCATTGCTCTCATACCGGGTGCATCGGAACGTTGGTGAACGGAACGCCTAGGATTCTCTATCGGGTTTGACACGAGAATTGCCTCCCACCTTGCACTCGGAACGGTCTCAACGTCGAGGACAACGAATCCTCGTTGGACCTCGTGCTTATCATCCTATTCAAGGAAGCGCGGGCCAATCACTAAAGCGGCCGAGAATGGCCGTAATTGCTGGAACGACAAACGGGCGTACGACGAAGGTATCAAGCAAAACGCCGACGGCCGTGATGATGCCGAACTGGACGAGAATTTGAATCGGCAGGCTGGCCAACACGGCGAACGTACCGGCGAGGATCAGTCCTGCCGAAGTAATCACGGTGCTCGTCCGACTGACGCCTTCGCTGATGGCGGCTCTCAGTGGCATGCGCCGACGCTCCTGCCAAATGCGGGAGACCATGAAGATGTTGTAGTCTTCGCCGAGTGCGACGAGGAACACGAAGGCGTACAGCGGGATGGCCCCTTGAATCGCACCCACTCCCATCAGATTGTGAAGGATAACCCAGCCGGTTCCAAGCGCGGCAAAGTACGATAACAAAACCGTCGCCATTAGGTACATCATGGCAACGATGGACCTCAGGTAGAGAAGCAGCAACAGCGCGATAATGCCAATGACTATCGGGATCACGACATGAGTGTCACGGCTCGTCAGCAGCTTGGTGTCTTGCTGCGTCGCTGTTTCGCCGGCTATCCAGACGTGGGTGGCGGGAGAAGCGACGCCTTCCGAAGCCAACGCATGCTCCACCGCGGCTTGGATTTTAGGAATGTCCGCCATCGCGGCATTGGAATACGGGTCCGCATTCAGCGTCACTTGCATCTGCGAGACCCCTGCCGAAACCCGACTCTGTGAGGGCGTTGAGACAGACGCGACCATCGGCAAGCGTTCCAGGCTGGATTTGATGGCCGTCCCGCTGCCCCTGTCAATCACCACTTGCACGGGTGCCAGGCTGCCTTTTGAAAAGTGGTCCGCGAGAAGTGTGTAGCCTTGACGAGACGGCATGTCTTTTGGAAACGAATCGAGCAGATTGTACGTAGTTTTGATCTGCACCGAAATCGTGGCCAGAACGGCGAGCACGATGACGCTGATGCCGAGCACCGTCCACGGTCGAACAGACACGACGCGACCGACGAAGCGACTAAACCGCCCGGGTTCACCCGTTCGGCGAGATCGACCACGCTTCGCGCCGTGCTTCGCTTGGCGCTCTTCCCACATGGCTTGTGTACGCGGGATGAATGGGAAAAACGAAGCACGTCCCAGGACAGACAGCAAAGCTGGCAACAACGTCACTCCAGCAATCGCCATGACGAAGATGGACACGCTGAATGGGACCGCGAACCGATGTTCGGAACCCACGCGTGCAAACAGGAGCGTGAACAGCGAGAGGACAACCGTGAGTCCGCTCATGGCAATGGCACCTGCCGCTCCACTCACGGCTTCGCGGATGGCGACGAACTTGTCGTCGACGTCGTACAACCGTTCTCGGTACCGTGCAACAAGGAAAAGACAGTAATCCGTTCCGGCACCAAACAACAGGACGGTCATGATGGAGACGCCCTGTGCGTCGACGGTGATGACCCCAGACTTGGCCAGCAGACCGAGCAGGGGACTGATGACTCCATACGCGAACCCGACAGCGACGAGTGGAACAAACGCGAGAATCGGAGATCGGTAGAGCACGATAAGCAACACCAAAACGAGGAGCGTGGTCGCGGCGAGCAGCGCAAAGTCTGCATTCTTGAACAGTCCTTGCGCATCCACGGCGATTCCGACGGGTCCTGTGACGCGCGCGTGCAATCCAGGGGTGGAGACCGCCTCACCACGAAACGGATTTTGTCCGAGGGCGGACGTGATCTGCTTCTCCATCGTGGTAACCGAGGACTGCAACTCGTTGGTCGATACGCTGCTCTTGAAGTTCACGGGCAACACAAATGTGGTGCCGTCTTTGGATTCAAACCCCTTTAGCGCGACGGGAGGCAGTTTGAACACGGGTGGGATGGACATCTGACCGGGAACCGGGCGCTGTTCCAGCGACTTGGCTGCGCGTTCTATGTCGCGCAAGTCCGTCGGACTCAGGCCCAATTTGTCGTACCAAACCAGAAGAGCGGGCGTCCCGCCGTTCTGAGGGAACGCTTGTTTGAACTTTGCCTGCGCTACGACGGATGGACTGCTCGATGGGAGGTTGGCGGCAGCGTTGTTCTCTTCTTTACTTACGGCCGGGGCCAACGCGGAAAGAAGCACGACAAGAATCACCCATACAGCGAGGGTAACCCACCTCGTCTTCGGGCCCGCGACAAAGCGTCCCCATTTTGCAAAAAACGATGAATTTTCCATGGATAAATCCCTACCTTTCTCGGAAGGGTGCTCAGGATCTCAGAGGCCCCATGCCTATCGGGAAATCCGTAAATCTGGCCAAAGGGCACACCTTCGAGCCTACCCATTTGCTCGAACTCCAGTAATAATTATATATACCAGTCGGTTAATTATGTCCAGAGAAAACTTTTACGGATACACCTGTGATACACTATCAGGGAATTTTCTCGGGTGTTTCAAGATGGAATGATTCGATGGAGTGAAGGAAATGACCGAAGTTCGCGAACACAGACAACCCGGACGCCCCCCTTTGTCGAGCGTAGAGGTGCCTACACCGGAACGAATACTCCAAGTCGCGGCGCGCCTGTTTATGGAATTGGGCTTTGACGGGGTCAGTATGGAACAAGTTGCCGAAGCCTGTGATTTGACCAAAGCCGTCGTCTACTATCATTTTCAATCCAAGGCCAACCTGTTTACCACGGCGATGATTCGCATGATGGACGATATCCGCCGGCGCACGCTGGAAATCCTGAAGCGAGACGAGCCACTCTACGACCGACTGTTGTTGATCACGACGATTCGTCTCCGTATTGATACCCCGCTTGATTTCAACGCAATCATGCGCGGTGGACAGGCGGTGATGACAGAAGAGCAGATGAAATCCATGCACGAAGCTGAGGAGCGACTGTTTCAAACCATCGCCGAGTCGTTTGAGGCCGCCATCACCCATGGGGAAATCCGGACGATTGATCCCGTACTCGTTGCTCGGGTTTATATGTCGCTGCTTACAGTTGGCACCAATGAGCAAAGCGTTCCGTCGGAATCCTTACCGACCCCGGACGAACGCGCGAAACAACTGCTCGACATCCTATGGTCTGGTGTACGATTGGAGCCATGACGCTGGATTGCCTCTTACTTCAGCAAAATCGGTGACTTGTGTTTCCGCGACCATGGCCCAATGTTTTTGAAAATAACAAAAGGACCCACCTAAGGGTCCCTTTGTGTGCCAACGCCTTCGATTCATTACCACAACAATCCACCCGCTGCAGCACCGAGTGTAAGTCCGGTCAATGCACCGAACCCAAAATACGCCCCCGGTGAGTAGATCAGTTCCACGTCGTCGGCAACAGTCGTCTGCTCCTGATCCGTCGCCTTGATGGGTCGAACCGCCCTCGGTTGGAGGATGTAAATCCCTCTCGGGTTCACGGACAGCAGCGTTCCCGTATACAGACTCCCGTTTATGTGATGGGCACAGACTGTCCGTCCGACCCACCGCACGGCCCGGTAATACAAGGGGTGATACACGCCAATCCCTCCTCCGTTATCAGAAATTACGGGCATTCCATCGTACGTTGTGGCCATAGACACCAGTATCGGCGATTGCCTTGCCTTGCGGACTGATGCCGATATGGGAGAAAAAACCGTTGCGTACGATGCCTTCGGAGGGGACGCGTCACACATCTACCGGGATCCGTCCAATACGATTCACGCAAATTCCTTGACTTGCGCCCGCTTTCCGCCCTGCAGCCGCTCTACTTCCCTCTGGATTTTCTCCAATTCCGCGCTTCTCGACTTCCACCAGTTCCGGCTCCACACCCGATGGATGGACCAGCCCTGCTGCTCAAGAAACCGCTGTCGATACAAATCTCGCTCCCGCGCAATTCGGGACGAGTGATACGTCGCCCCGTCGCACTCCACGCCAAGAATGAACCGCTCTGGGTCATCCGGATGAACAATGGCCAGATCAATTCGGTAGCCCGAGAGACCAACCTGAGTCTGGACCTGGTAACCAAGATTGCGCAGCCCCGTCGCAACCTCTTCCTCAAGGGGGCTGTCATAGATGGAGACTGTCTCGATGGATTGGACGGCGGTTGCATCTAAGACCCCTTCAAGGACCGCACTCACACGATTGTCGTTGCCATCCGATACCGCTTTGGCGTACTCCAGGTAGCGCTTGAGGAGTCTCGGGCCTCGGGAATAGGTCTCGACGCGGGTCCATGCGGCGGGATCGAACGAACATACGATATACACCTTGAGTCGAGCGCGAGTGATGGCCACGTTCAGTCGATTCTCGCCCATCTCCTGGGATAACGATCCAAATTGGTTGACCATCTTCCCGTTTTCGTCCTTGGCATAGGCCACGGAGAACAGAATGATGTCGCGCTCATCTCCCTGCACATTCTCGATGTTCTTCACAAACAGGCCCACGTACTGATCTCCAACCTTACGATCCCGCTCTTTGTCTATCAATTCCTGAACCACGGGGTCGGCAGATCCACGATTGTCCAGCACCTCGTTGATCAATTCCGCTTGGTCCGCGTTGAACGTGATGATTCCAAGGGTTGGGTGACGCTCGTCGTTCCTTAGAATGTCGATGACGAGGTCCGCAATGCGCTCCGCCTCTTCCTGATTTCTGCGCCCCAACCACTTGCCGTCAACGTGGATGAATTCTATCGGCTTGTCTTTCCCAAATCCGACAATGGGAACCGTCTGCATCCGCT
>JAJZAV010000011.1 GCA_021799255.1 Bacillota bacterium | reverse complement strand
ATCCAGTGTAACGTCCCTTCATCGGTGGAAGAGAGTTCGGTTTTCGCGGTCCGTCCAAAATAAACGAACTGTTGACGCAGCTCCTTGTGGCTTTGTCTCAAAATCACGTATCGCAACGCGAGTTCCTCAACGTCTTCAGACCGCAAGCCCGTTTCTTCTTCAATCTCCCTTAAACACGCACACCTTAGATTCCCGTGCTCAGCGGCCTCAAGGTGGCCTCCAATGCCGGTCCATATCCCAGGCATGAACTTTCGAGTCGGTGAACGCCGCATAAGAAGAACGTGATTCCTATGAAACAAGTAGGCCGTCGTCATGATCCGCAGCGAGTCTATAATCGCAATCTTCTCCTTTGCCCCTGTTCCAAAACCCGCGCGCACATATGGGTCGGCACAGCGCCGTTCGGAGCGCGATTTCTGCATATGAACGCGCAATAGGCCCTCCAATCTGCCTTGATTCCATAGAGGGTCTACTCCGCACGGTATATATGTCCGATACTTAAGGCCTAGTGATACACAATCTCTCTGTGATGAGTTCGGGCGGAACCGCAATAGCACTGAATCATGGTTTTCATCCTGTTGGTCCCGTCCTTTTGCAAGGAGTACAAATGAGTTCACAGCGGCATGGAGATGGACATGATAACGCTTTCACAAAAAGCGCATAACGACAATCCATATCGCCTCTTTCTCGAATTGTACAGCCCTATTCTACCTCTCTCCTCTGAAAAACGCATCACGAAAACGAGATGGCAAAGACGGGAGCCCTAATTATTCCGAGCTCCCGCATCAATTGATTCGAATCCGCGAAACTTGACAGGCCGGGCAGATTTGCGAACTCATCGAAGAGTGCTTTTTGATTTTTCCGTTCTTGTTATCGATTCTAGTCGGCGGACGCAAGCTGGATCCACGCTATGTCGGCCCCCACCGATCCAACGTAGATCTTGATGACGGACTTACCCTTTGGCAACGTGACTACGGTTTGCGCCGTGCTAAATGCATTGGCGGTACCCGGCGTATTTTCGGTTTGTGGGAAAGATAGAGCCGGTTGCGGCTTGCCGTTGATTGCGAAATTCTGCGTCGTCGTGAATGGGTTCGGATTGTGGTAACGAATGTACAGCCCGTACAATCCCGCACGCGGCACCTTAACGGTAAACGTTGCAAAACCTCCGGCATGCGAAGACGGAAAGTAACTTTGGCGATTTGGAGTCTGACCGGCAGGCAACGGGAGACGCGCAGCAAGCGGCCGAGGCTCTCCGAAATCTGGGTTGCCATTTCTCCCCCATATGAAGGGTTGAGCCCGAATGGTGCGGTTCCAACCAGATTGATCGTAGCGCGCAGCATTGTAGATCATCCACCACTGCTTGCCGTTCGGGCTCGTCACGAACGAGGCCCGCCCCGGACCATACACACCGTTGGCCGAGGCAAATACAGGATTGGGATCTTTGATCCACGCACCGGGATCGAGAGGATTCCTTGTCTTTAGGGTCAACAGGCCAAGACAGTAACTATTTGTCCAACTTGCGTTCGCGGAGTAGACAATCCACGTGTGGCCCCCATGCTTTAGGGTAACGGGTCCTTCGTTGATTGGAGCGACACTCGTTTCCCAGGGGTATAGCGGCGATGAAATTGCGACGCGGCGACCGCTGATATGTGTGGGTGAACTCATGGGAGCAATGAAGAGTCTCTGGACCTGGTTTGTTGGATCATCCCACCCTGACCAAATGAAATACCTCTTGCCTCGCAAAGTGAGAACGTTCGGATCAATGGCCCATTGGTTGGACGGACTGTTGATTTCACCCACAAAGCGATATGAGCCTAGGGGATTGTCGGATTGACTCTCCAGCACATAGTCGCGGTGAGTGGCATTGACTCCGTTTTTGTCCGCGGCAAAGTAAATGTACCACCGGCGACCGAAATGATAGAGCTCCGGGGACCAGATGTCACTGAAATTTGCTTCCTTTCCGCTCGGTGACCAGACAATCGTCTGATTACCAGCACCCACATTGGTCAAATCATGTGAATTCCATATCGTAATATTGCTTCCGGTCGTTGCCGTGAGATAATACTCGCCTTTCCAGTGGGTCATCCACGGATCTGCATAATTATCGAGGATGGGATTGAAAAAACTGCTGCGGCTCGGTTCCCCCGCACGCGGCGCGACGGACGCCAGTGCAGGGCTCTGTAGCGGGAGAACGCATGCCGAGGCCACCAAAGTGCCTGCTACTAACAATGCTCTCCTGCCCATGTCATGCCTCTCCCTTTCGAAGGAATTCTCCGGTCGTAATCCGTCGGAGTGCCTCGATATCCGCCTTTGGAATGCGTTCATATGTCAGGAGTCCATTGATCTCCTGCTCCACGTCCGTCAATTGTGTATAGCAAAACCCCTGCACCACAGGAGACGTGTACATGGGTTCCACTACCGCCCTGTATCGATCCAAGAAATCCACTTCGGAAACCGCCGCTGAGTACCCCCATCCCTCCTGCTCACTTACACGAAACGAGATCCCCCCCATCTCCGATATCACGATGGGTTCGCCTTCGTAATGGTAAGTTGGGGCATAGATTAGCTTTCCACCCGGCGTAGCCCGTAGGGCGGTGTCGCAATCGCGATAACGTGCTGCCAGAACGTCTCTATCGCACTCGTAGTCGTGAATTGTGCAAAGGTCGGAACGAGTGTGTTCCCAACCATCGTTCGAGATGACGGGGCGCGTGGAATCAAGCGCTTTGGTAAGGTGGTACATGGCTGTAAGAAACGCTCGCTGTCGTTGATCGTGCAAGAGATTTGGGGCGCCCCAGCTTTCGTTCAGCGGAACCCAGGCAACAATACAGGGGTGATTGCGATCCCTTAGAATAGCCTCCGTCCACTCCCGTGCGAGGCGTTGCACAGAGATCGAAGAAAACTCGTATGCGTTGGACATCTCTCCCCAAACGAGCAGGCCGATCTTATCACACCAATATAGGTATCGTGGATCCTCCACTTTTTGGTGCTTGCGAGCACCATTGAATCCAAGCGCTTTGGTCAGTTCCACGTCATGGCGAATCGCCTCATCGGATGGAGGGGTAAGGTTGCCATCGGGGAAGTAACCCTGATCTAGAACCAATCGTAAAAAGTACGGACGATTGTTCAATAGAATACGCCCGTTGATGACCTCGAAACGCCTCATGCCAAAATAGCTCTCGACTTCGTCAACCAGCTCCCCGTTGTTCAATAACCGCAGGTTCAAGTCGTACAGATTCGGATGGTCGGGTGACCAGTGATAGACTTCTCGGTCTTTCCCTCCTACGTATAATCGCTGGGCGATTTGTCGCCGGGCGGGAATCCTTACGCTCTCAACGAGAGCGCCATCAAACCGAATCTCCAACTCAAGTTCCAATTGGGCGGTTACAGGAGCTTCGGCGGCAATCTCAAGGTCGACATTGAGGTCAATCGCTTCCGCGTCGAGGTCGGCGGTGCACGTCATGGATTGGATATGCTCAATCGGCAAAATCTCGAGCCAAACGCTTTGCCAGATCCCCGTGGTGCGCGTGTAGAAAATGCTCTCCGACTGATCTTTCCAATATTGTTTCCCCCGCGGCAAAGAGAGATCCTCTGTGAAGTCCTCCGCCATGACAACCAAAGTATTGTCCTCATCAGAAAGAAAGTCTGCAACGTCACAGGAAAACGGGGTATGTCCCCCTTCATGGGTTGTAACGACCTGCCCATTTACCCAAACGGTAGCCCGATAGTCTACCGCGCCAAAGTGCAGCCATACGCGGTGGTTAACCCACGAGGGGGAAGACGGAAAACGCCTACGGTACCAAACGACGTCATGCCGTTGTCGATCACCGATGCCACTAAGCGTGGATTCAAAGCTGAACGGCACCTGGATGATTAACGGAAACTCGCCATCCATCTGCCACTTTTCCTGCACGCCCTGGCGTTCATCGTCGAAGGCAAACTCCCAGGTACCGTTTAGCGACTGCCAGTTAGCACGCTTCCACTGGGGACTAGGGTGTTCACCCCTTGGAACGCCCACCTCCAAGGCTATCACTTGGTTCACATTTGTACCATTCAATGCCATGTTCGAGTTCCTCCTGTGTATGTTGGCGAAAGCGGAGTGTCTCACGCAGTGGGTTGATTCGTCGGCAGAGGACGTCCGAAGACGGGAAAACCATCGTCCGACCAGGTGAATCTCTGCAATCGGGCGCTTCGTCCATTCCAGCCACCGTCCGGACGGTCCATGCCATGGTAGGCAATCCACCATTCCCCATTAGGGGTTTGGATATAAGAGGCATGACCCACACCATAAACGTCGACGACGGGATCCTTCGCGAACACCGGGTGTTCCCATTTGGTCCATGATTTGGGTTCCAGTACGGGATCATACACGGACGCGTAGAGCAGACCCAGGCAATAGTCTTCCGTCCAACTTCCACTGGCAGAGTAAATGACGAAGAGCCTCCCGTCTCGCACCATGACTTGGGGTCCCTCATTGACCAATGGACGTCCGATACATTCCCACTCGTATTCCGGGGTAGAGATCCGGACGCGGGGACCTGTCACCACCCAGGGACTGGTCCTTGATAACGGTGCGATATATAGGTCCTGACATCCGTCGGTATCACCCTCCCAGCCGGACCAGATGAGATAGAGATTGCCGTCTGGATGCTCCAAAAACGTGCCGTCGATGGCCCAATGGTCATCGGTCGACGAAACCTTGCCTCTATTTACGTAAGGTCCAAGGGGTGAATCTGACGCTGACTCAAGAAGGAACATCCGGTGATTGCGATTCTCGCCGTCGTCCGCGGCATACAAAATGTACCATCGATCGTTTATTCGATGAAGCTCTGGAGCCCAAATGTGTCGACTCTGGGGTCCGGTCTTTGGCGCCTGCCAGACGACGGTCCTGGGAGCGTCGGCAAGGCTGTACAAGCTGTCGGCAACTATGATGTAAATGCTTTCGTCCTGACTTCCACAATACCAGTATGATTTCCCGTCACAAGTGATCCATGGGTCGGGATGAGGAGCCGGGAGGAGCGGATTCTGGAATGTGGACATGGTGGATCCGTACCTCCTTCCACGAAATAAAGCTTGGGTCGTCCTAGAGGTTGATGCCAGTGGTCGCGACGCCTTGCATCAGCTGCCTTTGTGCGAAGATGAACGCGATAAACGTCGGGATCATGGAAAATACAGTGAGAGCCATGAGCAGCGAGTAATTCGTACTGTAGGGTCCAATCGCCATAAGCGCAACTCCGACGGTCATCGTGCGCATTGAGTTCGATGACGTAGCAACGAGTGGCCAGAAGAAATCGTTGTACACGCCCATGAAAGTCATCATACCAAGCGTCGCGGTTGCTGGAATTCCGAGAGGAAGAAAGATCCTTCTCCATATTTGGAATTTCCCAGCCCCGTCGACAATCGCGGCCTCTTCTAGTTCCTTGGGTATGTTGGTATAAAACTGGTATAGAAGAAACACTCCGAACGCGTTCGCGGTATACGGCAAAATGAGGGCACCATAGGTGTCCAGCAGACCGAAGTTCGCTAGTTCAAGATACAGGGGAATGAGCACAGCGATAAACGGCACCATGAGCGAAGCAATAAGGAGATACAAGATGACCTTGCGCCCGAAAAATTGCAACCGCGCCAGACCGTACGCCGCCAACGAGTCGAGTACCATGACCGCAAGAGACGCCACAATTGCAGATAAGAGGGAGTTGCCGAGCCATCGCAACACCTCGGCCGACGATCCCGGAGCAAGCACCGAGGCAAAATTCGCAAATGTTGGGTGCCCGGGAATCAAGTGTCCGTCAAAGGCATCCGATTCGGGTTTGAAAGCTGTGGAAAGCAGCCACAGAAAAGGGAAGACCATGAACAAGCTGCCCACCACGAGGATGGCAAAAATAATGCCTCGTTTCCACCCCGGCATTTTCATGCACTAACCACGCCTTTCTCGCAGGGTCCCATACTGAACAAACGAGACTGCGGCTAGCAGAATCCCCATAACGAATGCCATAGCGGTCGCTGACCCCATGTGGTTGAGGCCGAACCCTTGGTTGTAGATCTCCTGACTCACCGACATGGTTGAGTTGTTGGGGCCGCCTCCCGTCAGCAGAAAGGGCTGAGCAAACAGGTTAAACGATCCAATCGTGCTGAGAATGAGGACGACCGAAAGGATGCTTTTTAACTGCGGCACTAATATGGAACGGAAGGTTCGAATGATGCCCGCACCGTCAATCGACGCAGCATCCAGCGTCGACTGGGGCAACTGCGTGATGCCCGCGTAAATGATGATCAGATTGAAACCCATACTCCACCAAACGGTGACTAAATCAATGGATATCCATGCCCATGGTTGACGGACTAGCCACGGAATTTGACTGCCAAAGAAATGATTGATGGGACCGCCCTCCGTTTGAAGCATCCAACTCCAGACGGCCATGACCGAGGTGGCAGACAAGATTGACGGAAAGAAAAAGGCGGAGCGAAACACACTTTTCCACGGTGACAGGTACATGCAATAGGCGAGAATCAGTGGGATTCCCACCAAAAAGGGCACGCTGATAAACACGAACAAGAGGGTATTGAGTAGCGCCTGCCAGAACTGTTGCGATGCTAGGTCACTCGGATTGAACAAATTCAGGTACTGTCCTAACCCTACCCACCCACCGGAACCAATCATCGGGTTCCAGTGTTGCAGGCTGACCGTGGCGCCAAAAACTATTGGATATCCTAGAAAGAACCCGAATGCAACCAAATAGGGAAGAACAAATAGAAAGGAACCGATTTGAGAAACCCAGTTCTCGCGTGGTCGTTCTGTCGTACGGAGGGATGTCTGCCTCGCTGCTGCCGTTCGCATGTCTTCTGTCCCCCTTTCGCGCAGGAGTCCGCCGGGACTCCTGCGCATTGCCCTTACGCCGTGGGTTGGTTGAGCGTCTGCTCCATTTGCTGAGCCGCCTTGTCGAGCGCTTCCTTAATGGGCATCTTGTTGAGCAGTGCTTCGTCGATGTTGTTGTACAGATAGGAGCCAGCAGTGCCCCAACCGGTAATCAGAGGGTTCAGGATACCCTTCTGCAGAGCTGCAGCCTGCTGTGCATCACCAGGAATGTGTTTGAATGCGGCGCTCCGAAGAGTGGGTTGCCAGACCGGCAAGACCCCCGCCTTGGCGAGTTGCAGGCTATGCGTATAGAAGAATTTCATGAAATCGGCAATGCCCTGATCCTTTGCAGGTGTCAGGCTGGGGTTTTTAAATACCCACCAATAGTTTTGGCCCAGGAAGTCCGCCTCTTTTTTCCCTATCACTGGGAGAGTTGAAAAACCCAGATTTTTGCCAAGCTTCTGAGACGTGGACGCATAATCATAGGCACCGGTCATCATCATTGCGTTCTTACCCTGCAGGAACAGGTTATAGGACTCGTGTGCCGAAGCATTTTGCGGCGAGATGTGCCATTTGTAGATGGAATTCCACATGAACTGTACGGCCTTCACGCCGGCAGGGCCATTAAACATCATCTTCTTTGTGGTCGGATTCGCCTCTGTCCCCCCGAATTGACCTAGGAATGATGGGAACTGGAAGGGGGCCGGCCACGCTGGCTCCTGTACATATCCCCAGACGCCCTTCTTCGCGTTGGTGAGCTTCTTCGCGTCGGCAACGAATTGTGCTAGTGTGCGAGGCGGCTTGTTCGGGTTCAGGCCAGCTGCCTTGAACATGGCCTTGTTCCAGTAGAACATGGTGGGCAGGCCATCCGTCGGAGCTACGTAATGCACGCCCGCCACGGCCGCCTTATCCCACATTGGGGCCGGAAAATCCGCCTTCGGATTGATCCCTGCCATCTTGAGGAAAGGCCCGATGGGCATTTCGAGGCCCTCAACAGCGTAGGGTGTGGAAAACGTCAGGGATTCCTCCATGATATCCGGGGCCTTATGGGCTGTTAGCGCCGAGTTAACTACCGTCGTCTCGTTGCTGTACGGAATGGCCCGAAAGGTTATTTGATATTTCCCGGCGTAAGCCTTGTTAAATTCAGATACGATTTGCGTCACACCAGCGGGCGATCCACTAGTCCAGAAGGAAATATTAATAGGAGTAGCAGCGTTCACCTGTGCACCATACACCGCGAGCCCCGCCAGCGCTGTAAGCACTGCGGACGCAGACAACCCAATTCTACGTGCAGATAATTCCACAATAATCCCCCCGTAAATTTGGTATTAATGTAATCGATCTCGCACGAACAATTCGATCCATTACACCACCTTTCGATGTAATTAATTATTTAATACATAAATTTCGGTTTGAAAACACTTTCAATATATCATTGACGACGTTCTCAGTCAATGGTTTGTTACAATAATTTCGGTATTGAATATATTCATATGGATTGCCTTGTGCGTGACGTGTTATGATAGTTGTAGGTTTTTATGTCTTGACATGTGAGGCGGGTATGGCGGAAATTATCGTGGATACAACGGACGAGTCCCCCGTCAGCCGGGTTTTGACTGTGGCAGTTTCCGAATGTCTGGAAATCGCAAAGGCACTTTCCACACAACTTCGCTTGGATATTTTTCTCCAGTTGCTAAAGCGTCCTATGAATGTTGCTGAGATCGCGGAAATGTTCGAACTGCCGGTGTCTACCGCGGCGGCAAATATCAAACGGCTGGAGGACGCAGGATTAATCCTTGCAGAATTGGTTCCCGGAACACGCGGAACACAGAAACTGTGCGCTACGGTATTTAGCCGTATAGTCATCGAGATGGGAGGCAGACCGAAACCGAACGTTAACGTCCTTGAGATTCCAATGCCTATTGGACAATATGTCAATTGTGAAGTCTCCCCGACGTGCGGCCTGGTAAGCACCACCGGCATCATCGGAGAATTGGACGATCCGGGTTGCTTTTATGAACCCGAACGCTCCGAGGCCAACCTCCTGTGGTTTCGAAGCGGTTTCGTTGAATATAGATTTCCAAAGCGTTTACGCGCTACGGATGTCCTGCAAAGCATTGAGTTAACGATGGAAGTGTGCTCGGAAGCGCCACTTCACAATCACAACTGGCCGTCAGACATCACCGTTTGGATTAATGACCGCGAGGTCGGGACGTGGACTAGCCCCGGGGATTTCGGTGGCGAAAAGGGCTATTTGACACCGGATTGGTGGGGACTTCATCAGACGCAATACGGGATTTTGAAGACGTGGCGAGTAACCGACGCAGGAGCCTTTGTAGACGGACGGCAGGTATCCGAGGTGAAACTCACAGATTTGAACCTAGATCGGTCAGGATTCATATCCGTTCGAATTGGTGTAAAACCAGATTCGCAACACGTGGGTGGAATGAATTTGTTCGGAAAGCATTTTGGGAACTATGAAACTGACCTCGTCATGCGGTTATTCGTCGAGCATCCCGGAGACTCTCCCGCAGTGTAATGGCCTAGCCCTGTCGCCACGAAGACCATACCAGTCTCTACCGTTTTGCTCTATTTCCCATTTAGAGAGGTTCTTGGCCGCCCGTTGATCCCTCAACCGTGGCGAGGGAAACCGGGATCGCGATAAGGGAACGGGGTTCCCTTGTGATGCTGCAGAGTTCGCGCGGTACCCGGCGGGGTATCCAGCCTCTTCGCTCCATAGTCCTCCCCTTTCCTAGATTTTTGCGATTTCTCGTGCCATATCGTGTGAATGACCCACTTTGCACCTCAAACCTATTCGATGAATCGGCCCTTTTCCCACGCAGCGCATGATCGACTGTCGTTTTCGCAAATAATAAGACCGATCCACGAAAAAGTGAGAACAAGGAGGGCTTTGGATGGCCCCAGTGGACAAGGGCAAAAAAGCATTCAAGTCGGCAAGCCTTCGTCCTGATGCAAAAGGCGAATTTGTAGACGACCGTTCCTCCGCGGACGCGTCAAAGAATACTTTACTGGCGCCCGGACTCGACGGCGTAGAAGGCATGGACGACCCTGCGACGGCCGAGGACGTCGACAGCGGGGATTCTACACGGGTGACGAAATTAGTTTACGACGAATATGACGAGTCTCAACCGTAGCAGCGGGAGTCCGCGCCTTCGCGGACTCCCGCAATAAACGCCCCTCAAACGCTTGCACCTGTATACCTAAACGGAACACGCATTTCTCGGGTCTTCTACTCTTTCTATCGACTGAGCACCCTGCCCACCGCGCGTCTCCACGATTCGAGTTTCGTGTTTCTCGTGGTTTCGTCCATACGGGGGAGATACAGGGTTCCCTCGAGATCCGCTTCGACGTCGCTCGCATTCTCCCATAATCCCATGCAATGACCCGATATATAGGCCGAACCCATCGCGGATAGTTCCGTGATGGCCGCCTTCTTGACTGGCACGCCCAACAGATCCGCTTGAAACTGCATCAGCACAGGATTTATCGACGCACCCCCGTCGGCATTTAACTGGTGAAGTGGTGTCCCTGTTTGTTCCATCAGTTTCAACGCATCGGCGACTTGGAACGCGATGCTTTCCAGCGCCGCACGAATGACATGCGATTTGCGTGTTCCACGGCTAATTCCCACGATGGCCGCCCTAGCATCATGCGATATCCCCTTCCCTTCCCAGCATACTTTTCGTAACGTCACGAATGTTTTCTGCTGACAGCCCATAATGTTGGAAAATCTCAGATGGGCTTCCCGTAACGGCGGGTTCATCCCTGATCCCGATAATCTTCATCGGCACCGGGCACCGTTGCACCACCACTTCCGCGACGGCCGCGCCGAGCCCCCCGCGAATGATGTGTTCCTCCACGGTGATTATGTAGCCCGTTTCGTTTGCAGCCTTCAAAACCGCTTCCTCGTCCCAGGGCTTGATGGTGTGCATGTTTAACACTCGACAACGAACCCCATCCCTAGCCAAGATGCTTGCCGCATCGAGAACAATCCGAACGGTTTCCCCAGTGCCTATGAGCGTAGCGTCTCCTCCGTCCACCAAGGTCACCGCCTTTCCAAACTCAAACGGGGTCTCGTCACTCTCGTAAACGGTGGGTACGGGATTGCGACCAATCCGGATATAGTCGCCTCCCTCGAAATCCGCGAGTGTGCGAATCAGGTTGCGCACGTCGTGTTCGTCAGCTGGAAGGGCCACGTCGAGACCCGGTATCGCGCGCGCTACCGCGATGTCTTGCAAAGAGTGGTGGGACATGCCGAGCGCTCCGTAACTCACCCCTCCGCTGATCCCGATTAACTTCACGTTCGTCTTCGAATACGCGACGTCGACCTTGATCTGCTCGATGCTCCGCATGGAGAGAAAGCAGGCGGGTGACATGACAAACGGGGTTTTACCGCTCGCCGCTAAACCGGCCGCGATGCCGACGATGTTTTGCTCCGCAATCCCCACTTCCACAAACTGTTTAGGGAACGCCTTGGCAAAGGCAGTCGCCGATGCCAAGCCGGCACGTTCTCTGCGAACGACACCCCTTTTCCTTTGGTTGTCTTCGCAATAAATAGCGTCGGTTGATTTGGCGAAAAAGGAACCTTGGCGAATTTCTCACTCATTTCATCGAGGTCGTGCCCATCGCCAACTCCACGTGCCAACCGAAACTGCGCCACTTTCCATCGAGCGGGTCTGTCCGCATCACCTCATCGGTTCGACCGCTGATTTGCAACCCATTCCAGTCGATAATTCCAATCAAGTTATCCAGGCGATAGTGTGCCGCGGCCATGGCCGCCTCCCAAACGGACCCTTCCGCCTGTTCCCCATCTCCCATCAAAACAAACACTCGAAAGGCGTTCGCGTCCAACTTCGCCGAAAGGGCTATTCCCACCCCGACGCTTAACCCATGTCCTAGCGCGCCCGTATTCATATCCACCCCGGGGACCTTGTTGTTCGGATGACCGATTAGGCGGGATCCGTACTGCGAGTAGGTTTCCAATTCGCACTTCGGGAAAAATCCTAGATCCGCTAGAATGCAGTAGAATGCCTCTACGGCGTGCCCTTTGCTTCGAATGAATCTATCTCGCAGAGGCCACTTCGGATTATTCGCTTGCACCCGTAACACCCCGCCGTAGTACAGCGCCGTTAGAATGTCCGTATCGCTCAAGGACGAGCCCGTGTGCCCCGCCTTCGCATGGTAGATCATCTGCAACAGATCCATTCGGATTTGGCTGGCCTTGCGGCGCAGGAAATCCCCCTTCGGAGGGACCGCATCTACCACGACCAATCTCCTCCTCGTAGCCAGCTATGAATTTCGTATTCCTCTGGATCCACAGCGTCCGGTTTCAATCCAGGGATGTATTTGCAAGATTCGTACAATACGGGGATGACGTTTCCGTGGATGCCGACGACTTGATGCACGTAAGGCCCAGTTACGAGGCGTTCTTCTAACAGGGGCCAATCACGCACTTCCACCCAAACGAACGAACCTCGCGAAAAGGGTCCGGTAGTCCCCCGAGCTCTAGCCAACAGGAGTTGGTATTCCCCCATGTCTCCGTCAAAGCGGACAATCGACATCTCTCCTCCCTTGATCTCCCCTTCGTGAGTTCCGGGGGCGTGGCTGTCAAAGAGGAAATGCTCACGCAGTGGTTTATCGTCGACAGCGAGGGATATCGGGAAGTTGCCGCAGTGGAACAGCAGTTCGCCGTTCGGATTGTCGGGGTGCCGGATGGTCAGGTCTGCGAAGAACGGAGGAGTGGAGTCCATAGCCGCGGCCTGCGCTAGCACAGCCGTTATCGCTCCATGAATGTCGGTCTCGCAGGTCACGGGGATTCCATCATCGGTTAACAGCGCGTTGGCCAAACCAGGCATGATCCCAATGAGGTCTTGCAGCGCCGACCAGCATTGAATGGCAATCGCCTTACACTGATATCTGTCTGCCAGTTCTCGCATCGCGAGTTTCAGCGCAGCGATGCGCAATACCTTCTCGTCAGATACCGAGGACCAGTCCATCGACCGTTGAATCTCTGCTTTAACCTATTGTAATCCGGGGGAGTTCTGTCGTTCTACGCGCAACGTTTCGGTCTTCACATCGTCCAGGGTTACGGGGAAAACTTGGATTCCGAATTTCGCCAAGAGCTCTCCTTCATTGAACATCATTGTCCAAAACGCAGTCGGTCGCGGCCCGATTTGAAGGATTCGCATGGTCCGCATCGTCCGAACCACATTTGCGACCGCCACGAAGTTTAAAAACCCTCGGCGGAACACGTCACTGTCCACTTCACTATTCACGATATACGTGAATGGCACTCCGAAGCGACGGACAATCTTGCCCGTAAAAAAGTCCACATTGCGTGTCCCGCAATCGCATCCCGTTGTCCGATGGAGCCTCGTCTCGAGGCCCCCACAACAGTACCGGTTTTCCGATGGCCTTCGCGACTCGCGCGACTGCATCCTCAGTGCCGAAGTTCACATGCGGGAAGAACAGCGCGTCCACGTTAGTACTTTTAAACCGTTCTATGATTGCCGATTCATGAGACATATCATCGTACAACAAGCCCTCTTCATTGATGCCCTCTAAATCAACAATGCTCGTACCCCAACTTTTGATTTTCTCCCGCACCAATTCCTTGTATTTCAGAGCATCCAGCTTGCTGAACACCGACCTGCGCGTCGGAGCATACCCCAAAGTGATGGCTCGGTTCATGATCAAGTCTCCCTTTCCACACTCCGCTCACTAAACAAATTTATATAAAAAGCATCATCGGTTTATTATGGATGTTAATAGAATATATGGAACGATGTATGGTTTTTATATAAAATAAACAAGGGCTATGCGGCTGTGAAACGCAGAATTTAGCGGTAGGGGTAACGAGGGGGTTTTTAAACGGATCGTGTCAATTGGATGACGACCAGCGCTGCTCGATTCGACGTAATTTCCAAATCCCGAAGGACACTACCCAGGCGGTAATAAACAAGCACACTAGTACGAGACCAAGGATGCCAAAGTTCACATGTTCTAACCAGGACCAAAAGCCTTGCTTTACCCCAACCGCCGCGGTCACAACTTGAGCCACTTCAATGAGACCAATAAACAAGGCGGCCAGAACAGACAATCCTGTGACGGTGAGGTTGTAATACACTTTTCGAACCGGAGTTGCAAATGCCCAATTGTACGCAGTTGTCATGAATACTCCATCTGCTGTATCCATCAAGCTCATCCCGGACGCAAATAGCGTGGGTAGCGCGATGATTCCCGCAAGAGGAAACGCATTCTTTGTTGCTTCTACGGAAATCGCTAACAACGCAACTTCACTTGCCGTATCGAATCCCAGGCCAAATAGAAAACCAATCGGGTACATATGCCAGCTCTTTTTTACTACCCTGACCAACGGCGATATGAAACGGTAAATAACCCCCCTGGAATGTAGTAGGTCATCAAATTGTTTTTCATCAAATGAATGGCTGTGCATTTTCTTAAATACTTGATAAAGGTTTAGTAGCACCACCAAATTGATGACTCCGATGATAAACAGGAAAGTCGCGGAGACAATCGTCCCCGTCATCCCACCGATGTTTTGAAGCACGGGGATAGACTTCTGCGCCCATTGGGCCGCAAAAGCGGCTACTACTGCCATAACAAACACGACCGTTGAGTGACCAAGGGAAAAGTAAAATCCAACCCCAATGGACGGTTTATTGTCTTGTCTTAACTTCCGTACAGTATTATCAATCGCCGCGATATGATCCGCGTCGAATGCATGGCGTAGGCCAAATGTGTAGGCAAGGAACCCAAGTCCCAATAATGTCGGATGGTGCGGAAGTGAAACTGCTAAAAGACAAATTCCAATAACATGGAGGGCGGTGACTCCCAGACCGTAACCCATGATCACACTTTCCGTTTTCAAGGCCGACGAGTTATCCTTCATAACCCCATCGGCTCACGCCGTTGGCTGGGTTGCCCGATGTAATATCGATATTTTTTTACAATAAATCCGTCATTGGCAGGTTCAAAGTCACGAATACCGATCATTTCCGCCAACTCCCTTTACCATTTGATCCATAGTGGTCTTGAAGGTCACACAGTGTCTAAACGGGGCACAAAACCCCACCGTTCCGGGAAGGGCTCTACCTCGATACCATAATCTTCTCGGCACAAACTCATTAGTGATGTGGAGCTACTTCTCGTACAACTTCGTACGTATCCGTTCCACCGCATTTTTCACGAAATACGCAGGTGCCGAATCTGGATAAGGATAGACGGAACTGACGTTGATTTCACACAGCACGTAGGTCTCTTCGCCGGTTGCGGTTTTTGCGCCGAAAAGGAAATCCGCGTCCCAAATAATTGGCAGTGACTCTGTTTCGATTCCGAGTATCTGTTGCAACTGTGGGATCCACTCGTTTTCCATCCTGACCTTGAGCGCATGGAATTCAGGTTTTGTTTCGGGATGATAAATTCTAGGCTTGGGCTCTTGAGGGTTACGAAGCAACGCGGTCACATATTGATGCCCGAAACCAACCCCCTGGTTATGGGACATGTAGCAACGGACCATGCCATCTGGAATCGGCGAGTGAAACGGCTGATCAACCATTTGTCCATCCCCCGCAAAATACGCTTCGCATCGATTGACGAACGCACGGAGCGGCATTCGTTCTTCGGCGCTGTTCCGCAGAGCGTGAATCACACTCACTTCAGGATTGTCTCCTTGCGTGCCGTCCACCAACTCTATGCGCCATACGCCCATCCCGTTATTGCCCCGATTTTGCTTCAGTACACGGGATTCTCCCCTCGCGAGTCGAATGGGCAGCTGTTGGCGAAGTTCCTCAATAGTTCTGTAGAGAGAAATGTCTCCTCCCCAACCCATTTCACGAGTTTGGAAGAGCACTTCTTTCGTCCCGAGTTTCAAAATGACATCGGGATGGGTACTGACGAACACTCCGTGGGACGCGACGTCTCTGAGCACTCCGTCCAGCACCGTTCGATCCGTTTCGTCTTGAATGGGGTTCACCCAGACCAACACGCCGTCAACTTCAAGAAGTTGTTCCCGCACTTCTTCAGCGAACGCATCGTTGTACACGGCAGGCTCGGCTATGAAACCGTATCTTTCAAATTCCTTAAACACTGGACTGAATCGATTATTGTCGGTTGTCGCTTGATCTCGGGATGCATGGTCACCGTGCCAGAGAATGGCCACACGCGGCTTTCGCTCCATCGGAATCGCTCCTTTATCGGGCAGGATGTTCTGGTACCACTCTTTCATTCTATTCTAGAACAGACCTATGGAAAGTCCATGCAACACCGTCCGAATTTACACGCGATGAGATTCGCCGTTTCACAGATGGGTATGATGAGATCTCACCGATGATGAGATCTCAACTCGGAGCCAATCAGTTGGCCCCATCGCGGTGTCTGGCCTTGTCGTGCGGCGGTATTCTGTATCACATTGCAATAGGGAGTGTGACGCATGTCTCTGGCCAGCCTTCCGGATACCGCTCCAACCATCACAGCAATCACGCGTGGCTAACGAAGGAAGCAACGATGTCTCCGTCATTGACGGGGCGACGAATACGGTAACAGCCACCGTTCCCGTAGGAATTGCTCCTTTTGGTGTCGGTGTCAATCCAATGGCTTCAGCGCTATCGAATTAATCGGCGGGTTTTAGTCGAACGTTGCATGTCGAAAAAGTCGTTTGACCTATGTGTTTGTGTGAAAAAACTAGGGGCCGAGGATAAACATACCTTGTTTATCCTCGGCCCCGTGGTCTTCAACACCAATGTAAATGCTTCATGGCATCAATAGAACGTGGTACTCGTCCACTGCCCGTCTATGAACTTCGCCACGTTATCATACTGTGCATGGTAGAAAGGATTTGTACTTTGGTACGGTCCGGTAAGTCCCTTCGAATTAATGTACCAGGCCTTCTCCGCATTCCCCTCGTAACCATACACATATCCGCCAGTGAAGTAGTCATAGAAGTGGTTCATGGCATTCTGTGCGATTGCAGCGTTGGTCGACGTGGTGTTATAAGGCTGCTCCATTTCAAGACCGATATGGTAGAACTTCGCCATTTGGGAAACAGACTGCAACCGGGCTTGTGCATTGATGCCGAAGTTAAACGCGACGCCCGCCTGACTCATGACGTCGTCGAACCCTAGTTGTTTCCATTCGTCAAGGCCATAATTCGATCCATAGAACGGGATCCAGTAGAACTTGTAGCCGTTTTGATGAACAAGGTTTGACGTGTACTGGATTAACGTGGGCTCGAGCGGATCGGCCGCGTTAATCGACTCCGGCTGCCAATAGAAACCCGCCAGCTGGAGGTTGCTGAACCCTGCACTCTTCCAATCATTCTGGACGGTCTGGATGAACCATTGAATCACCTTGGCCTTGTTGAGTTCGGATTGCACTTGCCCGACGTCCGCGGGATTGAGGTCCAGGTTCTGACCGGATGAATCGATGGAGCCGTAGTTGGATTCATTCGCAGGCGAAATCCCATCCATCCCCGGGATATTGATAACGACTTTCTCCACATAGTTCGGGTTGTTCAATTGTTGCTTCAACTGTCCCACTGCCTGGTTCAACGCAGAGAGGTTGATGTTCGGCGAGAACAGGTCCGTTAGCCAATTGTTGATGACAGAGGTGTTTTGGGGCGTTCCGTATGGTCCAAACAGTACCCCGTCGAATAGCCAACCCTGAGGATTACCACTCGCGTCTAAGTGAGCGACGTATGGCAGCCAGTCACTCACCGTATATCTGCCGGCACTGTTCGCAGGAGTGTTAAACGGTGCGCCAGTATACGCCAGGTATAGATTCTTGATGCCGCCTGTCCCTGGATCACTGGACGTTAGGTAGCCTGGATTCGGCAGTGTGCTGGTCGGATTGACGCCGCTCTGCGCGTTGGTGCTAGAAGCACCCATCGGCAGACCCAGGCTCGAGAGCGCGGACATGGATTGCCCTTGGCTGGGACCCGGTTGTCCCGCTGGACCGGTTGGAGAAGCAAATGTCTGCACTTCCTGCTGGACGGTAAGCAGTTTAGGCTCGCTTGGATCGTATAGGTAGTTATTGCCCATCATTGTGGACAGTGCGGGGCCTGGCAGCGGATTGCCTTGTCCTTGATTTGCCGATGGGCCGTTTCCCTGTGCGGGTCCATAGACGGAGAACTGATCAACGAACGTAAAAACATTGTCTTCGAACTGCGCACGGATGTATCGCGCCTGTACATGCGTGTCGATGGTATACGGCTGCGTCTGCGGGACGTAACTCCCTCCACCCTGGGTGGTCACTGCCGAACCGAGCTTGTGCCACGTCGTACCATCGTCAGAGGCGTAGTATGTAACCCGCTGTGGAAAATCAATACCAGCCCCAAGGTTTTGCATGACGTCGAGCGACACGCTGTCCACTGGTTGTACACTGCCAAGATCCACTGTGATGCTCCGGCCACCTTGCCGGAGGAATCCGGTGTACTGCGGATCCGAGTAGCTCAGTGTTGCAAATTTTCCATCTGTCAATTGCCCCTTATCTGCGTAGCCGGCTTCGCTCTTTGCGAACTGTGCGTCGGGCCACTGGGTACCAATGGTGTAAGGCTTTCCAAGGGCAATGTCAGGCTCTGTGTTCGAGTCATTAGGATTCGGTGCACTCAGTGCTGGTGCGACCTGCACCGTTGTGTTTGAAGTCGATCCGGTCGAGGATGAGGTGCTCGTTGAAACCAACGGAGCCTGTGGCCATTCTGTTCGGTGGCCGGGAGTGGGGATTGCCATCCCTGGCGGCAAAAAGGCGTACGAACTCGGATTGTTAGGATCAGCACCTGGACGAAGGACCGACGTATCAATCCCTTGCAAGGTGTCAGTTCCAACCGTATTTGTGGTCGTGCTACTACTTGTGCTGGTAGATGTACTGCTAGTCGAGGTATTATCTGCGAACGCATTCACGGCGAACAGCGGACTGCAGGCTAAAAGCACGGCCGTAGCAGTGGTTAACACCATCTTTTGCATCAGTTTTCCTCCCTCATATCCATTGTGCAGAATAAATCCACCAATAGTATCAATACTGTCGGTAATCACCACCATAAGAGAACATAGATAGACGCCGTTGATTTCTGTAAAGGCTTTCAATCGACGGCACTTGGACCACAGTCCCTAAAGTGCCAAGCGTCCACAGAACCCAACGTAGTCCTCGAAGTAACAATACCACACCCCTCGAGGAAAATGTCGTCAAGCCATGGCATACAGTTCACAAAATTTTTGTCGAATTTCGGTATATATCGACGAATTATGTCACCTATTTAGATGTGCGTGCTCCAGAGAGATTCCTTTCGAAGATCACAATTACCGACCATCCGCTTTCGCCGTGATAGCATTCGAGTGCGTGTTTGTTGGAATGGTATAGTGGTGTATAGGCTCGACGTGCGATCTCTTGCGCGCAAAAGCATTTCAATGAGTTTTGAAAAGGAGATCCGATAATGAAATCATTAACTGATTGTTATGAGTTGTCCAATGGTGTGGAAATTCCCTGCATTGGCTTTGGTACATGGCAGACGCCAAATGGCGATGTCGCCGTTTCATCTGTACTCAGTGCCCTTCAGGCGGGCTATCGCCATATTGATACGGCGCAGGGATACGGCAATGAGGAAAGTGTTGGAGTTGCTGTGAAGAAAAGCGGGATCGCCCGCAAGGAGATTTTCATTACCTCAAAACTGAACAATAGTGAGCACGGGTATCAGAAGACTCTCGATGCCTTTGAAGAAACGATGAAGAAGCTGGATATGGACTACATCGATCTTTTCCTAATTCACTGGCCAAATCCCATTGCGTTCCGAGATAATTGGCAAGAAGCGAATGCCGGAACCTGGAAAGCCTTTGAGGAATTGTACAACGCGGGACGCATCCGCAGCATCGGCATCAGCAATTTCCACCCCCATCATATCGAAGAATTGATGAAAACCGCTACAATTGCCCCGATGGTGAATCAAATCCGACTGTGCCCTGGGGACACTCAGGACGAGGTGGTCGATTACTGCCGCTCTCGGAATATTCTATTGGAAGCGTACAGCCCACTCGGCGTCGGCAAAATCTTTGATGTGCCTGAAATGCAGACATTGGCGGAGAAATACGGGAAATCCATCGCGCAGATTTGCTTGCGTTGGAGTTTACAACGTGGATACCTGCCCCTGCCTAAGTCGGTCACTCCCGCCCGCATTAAGGAAAACGTAGAGGTGTTCGATTTTGAGCTGTCAGCAGACGATGTTCAGCTCATCGCCGACTTGAAAGGGGTCGTCGGCTATTCAGCAGACCCGGATACAATCACGTGGTAATGATCTGAACATGGAACATGGGTCTCATGAACGGTCCGCTTAACTGTCTTGAATCGATTAGAAATGAGAGTATCATCTATTTTCCGTTCTATTTTCAGTCCGAAATATTCTATGCGGTACGGGATATTCTCGTACCGCATAGTCTAGGAAGCTTGTTCAAAAACCCTCCTCCTTTTTGCTAGCGTTTGTGACACTGGTGTGTAGGGTGTCCCCACCCGAATCATTGGATGACTTTGCTCGCCCAAGTCGCAATGCAATTGATGACGGTACGGCTGATTGATGTCCTTGTCCGTTTGTTCACTTATCATCAGACGATGTCATTCCTCGCAAACTCAACACGGGTGATATTCATCTCGCCCTTCCCATGGTCGTTCTCTTTCTGTGGATTCCTAAGGTACGGATTCGTTCCCGGGCTCTCGTGTCCGTCATCAATACGGCACTCATCCCACGGCACTTCGTGGGAGTGCTGGAGGTACCCGGTTCCTGCTGTTCCTGGTGTGCGCGAACGGCGCGGAGTCTTCACGGGCAGGCACACCTAACAATTTGGTAAACGTGGTTGAGGGCCTGGATACGTTGAGAGATGAGATCTCCGCCGAATCGTCGCTGTACGATACGTGCAACCACCCCACCTACGTGTCCCCTCGAACTTAATCTCCCCAAGCAGCTACCGAATGGACCATGGGGTCCCTGATCCTTATAAATGGATTGGCTTTAATGATCGATTAATCCCCTCTTAGTTGCCCATAGGTAAAACAAATAGATTTTTACAAAATCCCAATTTGCAAACGGGGGCTGATGCGTAACAAGGAGCATGCCTTACCCAAGACGCGTTTAGCCCCAAATTCAGGCACTTTCCGCCCGAGTCGACCTTCACACCGGAAAAGGGATGCACTCATTTATGATATGGTTCACCGCGCGCAATCCGGATGCCGCGGTACAGTTGCTCGAGAAGCACCACCCTGGCGAGTTGGTGAGGCAAGGTGAGCGAGCCGAAGCTCCATCGGACCACGGCTCGGCTCAGAATTTCGGAATTCAGCCCAAGGGAGCCCCCAACCACAAACACCAATCGGCCGAACGCCTCCCCTTGCAGGCTCGTGTATTTCTCGCTCCACGCCTCGGATGAATAGGTTTTTCCGCGCACGTCCAGAGCGATGATTCCGTCCCTATCGCGAAGATGCCGCGAAAGCTTGTCCGCCTCTATACTCACGATCCGCTGCGTTTGAGCCTCCGACGCGTTCTCGGGAGTCGGTTCGTCATCAACTTCCACGACGTCTATTTGCGCATAGCGTGAAAGGCGCCGCGTGTACTCCGCCTGCGCCTCTCGCCAATAGTTTTCCTTCAATTTTCCTACGGCCAAGATCACCATTTGCATGGTGCCATCTTACCATAACCTGAGTGGATCAAAACGGCGTAGATGGTTTGCTAACGCAGCCTACCAAAACCAAACCGCTGCATCGCCAAAAACGCTACTTACCAAAACGGAAACGCGCTGAAGGGTCCTCCGCCCGATTCCTCGGAGGAACTCCCAGACCCGGAACCACCGAATCCCCCCATCATGCCTGGCGAAGCGGATCCCTGCATGTTGGTTGAGTTCTGCGTTTCCATGGTCCCGAGTATGACCCGGATGGTGCGTTCCTGCTGATCTCGATACACCTTCAAGGTCACCATTTTTCCCGGTTTCTCCTGGAACAGGTACGTCCTCAGGTCCGCCATCGTCTGGACGACGTGTCCGTCGATGTTGACAATGACGTCTTGGGGTTCGAGCCCGGCTGCTTTGGTAGTGTTGGACGATATGGATTGTACCCAAACGCCATAGTCCACCGGAACGCTTGGCCACATCTGATCCGGCAGCGAAGCAAGCGAATAACCAGAGATGCCGAGCGACGGATGGAGCGCGTGACCGTTGTTCATCAGCTGATCCGCAATGTTGACCACTTCATTGGCCGGTATCGCGAATCCCATCCCTTCAAAGCTTTGGGCGACAATCTTACTGCTGTTGATGCCTATCACGTTCCCGTTGATGTCGCACAGCGGTCCTCCGCTATTGCCGGGATTGATGGCTGCGTCCGTTTGAATGACCGCCTGATAGTCGAGCACAGTCTCCGTCTGCGGCTCCTCAACGGGCATGATCCGCTTCTTCGCACTCACGATGCCTGCGGTCACCGTGTCCGCAAAGTCGAGCCCCATGGGCGTGCCAATCGCAATCGCGGGCTCCCCGACTTGGATCTTGTCCGAGTTCGCGAACACCGCAGGCTTCACCGAGGCGATTTCGGACGCCGGAACGCGGAGCACCGCCAGATCCGTGTATGGATCCGTTCCGAGAACGGTGGCCTGGACGTGGTGCCCGGATCCGAGGACCACCTGCACGCGAGTGGCTCCTTCCACGACGTGGTTGTTGGTCACGACGTACCCGTAGCGATGATTCTTATGAAAAAGGACTCCCGTGCCGATTCCCGTGGCCTCAAGCTTGGTCTGCTGCGTGAAAAAATCTGCGACGCTCGAGTAGTTCACGACACCCATCACCGCGGGTTCCACGCGTTTGACCGCAGAAATGATCCCGTCGTGCACATTCACAGACACCATGGTAGTTGTTTCTGCAGGTGGGGTTTCCGAGGGGCCAGCCACCACGTCGGATAAGGAGTACCCGCTCGTTCCCATCGTCTTCACTTGCCCCGTAGACGAACTCGTCGTTGACTTGATGGCCCCGCCCGGGCTATTGCCCATGGCGCCATCAGCCGGTGCCATCACGGAAGCTACGCGCTCGGCGAACCCACCCCGTTGCACAAATGGCTGTGCCGCCAGCGCTGTTGCCCCTCCCATCACCGCGGATAGGCTAACCGTAGCCAGGAATTTCCACGCCTTCTTCGAGCGGTTGTTCTCGTTGCCTTCGTTCCATCGCATTCCCGAAGATCATCCTTCCTGAATGGCGCGAAGCGGTAAGCCTACGTATGAAAAGAAGACGTAAGCATCCAATGATCGCGCAACGTCAGGCATAGTTTGACCTTCGGAACTATTCAGTATACGGAGCATCTGACGCCCGCTGGAACCCTCAGATCTGGCGCAGCAGAGTCGGCTGCTTCCGGCTGGTATGGTGCAGGCGCACCTGTTCCACGTAACGTGGATGAATCTCTCTTATGGTTGACTCTACCGTAATTTTCGCGAGATCCGGTTGATTGTTTTCCTCGCTTAGATGCGCCATGTAGACTTCGACCTCGTCCGTCCCTAGCAGATCCGTCAAAGCCACCGCCGCATCCTCGTTGGAGAGGTGCCCCTTGTCGCCGAGGATTCTCTTCTTCACGTTCCATGGATATCGGCCGGCACGCAGCATGTTCACATCATGATTCGTCTCAAGGACAAAACACCGACAGCCGTGAACAATCTCTTTGATGGCGTCGCTCACGTAGCCGAGATCCGTTAGCACGGCGAGGCTCGCGTCGCCCGCGTCGAATCGATACGCGACCGGCTCCGTCGCATCATGCGACACGGCGAACGGCGTCACCCGGACGTCGGCGATTGAGAATGGTTCGCCCGCCACCACGCCCTTCATCCGCGCGTCCGGATCCGCGCTGGGAATCGCCTTGGTAATGGTGTCCGCCACGGCGTGCCGAGTGCCATCCGTCATGTACGCGAGGGCCGACGACTGCTTGAGGGCTTGGGGGAGTCCACGAACGTGATCGACATGTTCGTGCGTCACCAAAATGGCACTCAGTTGAGACAAAGACACCCCAGCCACCGACTGCAGGCGAGTCTCCAACTGCTTGCCGCTGATGCCGGCATCGAGGAGGATCCGCGTTTCGCCGGACTGTATGTATAGGGCATTTCCGCTGCTTCCACTAGATAGCACGCTAAATTGCAACCGCTGCGCCTCCCGGGCTTAGCTCTCCACCTCACCGGAGAACGCGTTGATGTAATACGTTTGACTCGTCGTCACGACGCGCCACACCGGAAACCAGTAGTTGGACGGTGACGTCGGGGATCCGAACGGATTCGTGGGCACCTTGCGCAAATACCCGAGATCCATCTTCAAAATTCTATTATCGGCGCCATTCGTAGTTTTGTCTACCGAAACGGCGAGACTGTCCAGCGCATCGAGGGCGGAGATAACCGGCTTGGGGGCGCCAACAGGGGTGATGGCAGTCATGAGGCTCTGCGTGTAGCCGAGAAGCGTGTGGGACTGGGTCTGCAAGAGGACGTCGACGTCGTACATGGAATATCCGTTATAACGCTCAACCAGGACTGTCGTGCCCGGCGAATCGCTTGCCGGATCCGGAGCGTAGTTCGTCGAATGCCAAACGCGCCCGATAAGGGTCATCAACCCGTTGCGCGGATACGCGAGCGGATGGTTATACGACACGTCCCAACTTCCGGCTGACATCATCCGAATGCTCCCTTCATTCGTCGAAAGGATCTCTGCCGTGTTGTCGACGGAAAGCACTTTAGCCGCTGGAAATGCGACCTTGGCGAGCGTCTTCATGGAGACGTTTGGGTAGGTCGCGTGAAGCGAGGCCATGTCGGGACTATTCGTCGGCACAGACGTCTCCAGCGCGAGACCGTGCTCTGCAAGAAGTGTCTTTGTGTTGGCCAGCAGATCCGACTCGGACTCCACGTACCCTTGCATCGTATTGCGGCTCTGGAGCCACATCCAGCCAAGAAGAATGTCTAGAAGTAGAAAGATGGAGATGAGCCAGGTCTTGGCCGTTTCCCAATTCATGGGGCATCCCATCCTTTCATTAGCTGCCCTGTGGTAGCCGACAGAGTCCACATCGTGATGCCGTCGGACGATATGACGTAGGCGGGCACAAGGCGAACTTCGTGGTTTTTCAGGGGAATGGTTGCGTACCCGAGCTCTACGCTCACCTGCGACCACTGTGTGGACGGAGAGATTCGATGAAGGTCTTTGGTCAGTTGCGAGTACCCGATGACGCGCACTCGCTTCTCCGAAACCATATCCGTCAGCGTCCAAATAGGCCGCTGATACTCCGTGATCTGGCCGACGGTGAACTGAACTTGGTAGTCGGCGGAACCATCCACGAGGGGATACCCGAAGAGATGAGGTCTCATGGTAAACGAGTCAATGTATTGGGTGCCGGGAATGAGGCCCTCGCTTAGGGCCGTCGCGTTGATGGGCGCGCCTCCGTGCGCGCGAATGAAATCCACAGCCATACCCACCGTAGGCAAAGCGACGGAATTCACGTTCACGTCATTCGGATCCTGAAATGTGAGTTCCATCTTCGGTTGATTCCACCATACGATGCGGCTGCCGTCCGTCCAGACGTAGCTTTGACCGGACTCGTTCAGGCTGGTCAGGGCGAGCGGATTCAAGAAGAAGCTGTGCACCAAGGACATCTGAACGTTGTCCTTATACTGCCAGAGCGACTGAATCATGTCGATGCTCTTCGCGGGAACAAAGGAAGGGGGGGATCCGGAAGTTGTAATCTCGCGCCACGCGGGCCCCTCGTCCGCTTGCTGAAGCAGTTTGGCGAAATTCTGGCCGTAAATCGTCGTCTCCATGAGGGTCTCGGTAGTGCCATCCGCGGTGGGAACAAGAATGTATACCGCGTTTGTGCTGGGGTTCCAGTCCAGGATAATCGAACTGGTTCCGCCGCTCACGTTGTAAGACTTTAAGCTCGGTATCAACTCCAGGAGTTGCGTCCGGTTGAGCGAATAACCGAAGTCTAGTTCGACGGTGTCGTGAAGCTTCACCGAATTCACGGGGACTTCCCTCGAAAGCGTGACCATCCCGGAGGTCATGAGCTTCATCCACTCAGCGAACGGCGTTGTCCCGGGCATAGCCAGCGTATACTTGTCGGTGCGGGCGTCGTAGACAATGATTCTGGCCGGCGTTTCGAGCTCTTGCGTCGTCGGGGTGTGCGAAGCGGGAGTTGGGAGCACCTCGGTGCCGACGGCCTTGCTGCCCCCGCCCCAAAAGCCAATCCACAGCTCGTAGCTGAGGACCAAACTGGCCCCGACGAGGAAAGCCAGCAGCCAGGTCTTCGCGGTGGAAATGATGCGCTTCAAAGTCACAGCAATCCACCCCCCTTGGAGAGCGGCAAGGTGATGGTGACCGAGGTACCCTGCCCTAGGCTGCTGTCGATGGTCAGGTTTCCGTTATGCATGTCGATGATTTCCTTCGCGAGGGCGAGCCCGAGACCACTTCCCCCTCTGCGCCGGGATCTCGCCTTGTCCACGCGATAGAACCGCTCGTGCACGTGGGGCAGATCTTCCTTGGGGATCCCAATCCCGGTATCCACCACCGAGATCCGTACCGACTGCCCGACTATCTCAGGACGAATGGTAATGGATCCCCCTTCTCCGGTATAGTGAACGGCGTTTCCGATGATGTTGTCGAGCACCCTGTCGAGCATATCCTTATCCCCATTGACCCTCGCGTTCACGTCGATGACATCGTCCGCAACCGAGAACCGAATCCCCCGCGACTCCGCTTGCATGCGAAACCGGGTCGCCGCTCCCTGGAGGAGGTTGGACACCAAGATGGACTCGTCAAGCTGTTTGGCGTCGAGCGTCTCAAGCCCCGAGAGCTGCAGCAGGGCTCGCGTGAGCCGAACCATCCTGTCCGTCTCGTTTTCAATAACCCCGAGGAACTTCTTCACAATCGCTTCGTCCTGTCCGTCCTGCAGCGCCTCGATGTATGACTTGATGGTGGTAAGCGGCGTGCGCAGTTCATGAGAGACGTTTGCGACGAACTCTCGCCTGGCGCGAGTCAGCTTTTCCTCGTCGGTCACGTCGCGGATGAGGGCCACGTATCCTTCAATGCCTCCCCGCTTACGAATCGGCGTGACGTGAATGTGAAGGATGGAATCCCCCACCTGGCGAGTGAACGTCTCGCCTCCGAGCGTCATCATGTGGTGCGGTGTCGTGACCTCGTCGATGCCGAGAGTCTTCGCAACGTCCGAGCTCACCGGATCCGTACCGCCAGTTGTCTTGGAGTCCGGCAGCAGCTTCACAAAGGCGTCGTTATAGAACGTAGGCTCCAGGGCCTCGTTGAAGGCAATGACACCATCGCCCATGTACGTCATGACGGCGCGCAGTCGCTCGCGTTCCCGCGCCCCCTCCTGAACCGCCTCCTCGAGGCGCGAAGTCAAATCGTTCACCGACATCGCCAAATCGCCGAACTCGTCGTCCGTGTTGACGGGCACACGCTGGCTGAAGTCGCCGGCCGCCATCACTTTCGTCTGCTGGATGACGTCGAGGATGGGTTTTGACATGGTGCGGGAGAGAATGGTTCCGATGATGGCCGTAAGCACGAGGACAGCGAGGCTGCCCGTGTAGAAGATGGCGGATACCTGGCGCAACAGCCGATAGGTGTCTTCGATGGGGACGACGTCCTCGATGACGCCGACGAAGTTTTTCTTCGAGAAGATGGGAACCGCAACGGTGAGGACGTGCTGCTGATGCAGCGGATCGAACCGAATGAAAGCGGAGGGGAGCTTGCGCACAATGGCCTGGGTCGCCGCGGAATCTATGCGCTTTTGGCCAACCAGCGCGCTGCCCACCGACGTGTCGAGGACGACGCCCTCGGGGTTCAGCAGGTACACGACGCCTTGGGTAAGATTCGGCAACGAGTTCAGGATGGACGACACGTTCGCGTTCGCATTTTGGCCGCCGATGAGAGGAGCGGCGATAGTGGCCATGAGCTCGGCTTGGTTCTCGGTGCTGACCGTCTGATTATGAATCAGCGTGTTGTTCAGGGTGCGAACGAAGTAGGCGCCGATGAGCTCAAGCGCAAACAGAATGAGGAGCAAGTTGACGGCGATAAACTTGGCCCGTATGCTCCTTCGCATGACCCCTACCTCCTGACGTAGTAGCCGACGCCACGGCGGGTCATGACGTAGGTGGGATTGCTCGGATCGTCCTCAATTTTCTCGCGCAACCGCCGGATGGTCACGTCGACGGTCCTATCGTCGCCTGCGTATTCGCTGCCCCAAACATCCATCAGCAGCTGATCCCTCGTGAACACCTGCCCTCGATGCGAAGCGAGGTAGGCGAGCAACTCAAACTCGCGGTGAGTGAGAGGAACCGATTCCCCGCGCTTGGTCACGTCGTAACGCCCGAGGTTGATGGACAGACCGTCGATGATCAGCTCGTCTTGTGCCTCATCGCGCTGCTCTCCCTCGAGCATGATGCGACGCAAATTGGCCTTGACGCGGGCCACCAGTTCCCGCATGTTGAACGGCTTAGTCACGTAGTCGTCGGCGCCAATCTCGAGGCCGAGCACTTTGTCGATGGGGTTCTCGCGAGCCGTCAGGATGATGATGGGGACGGTGCTGAACGTGCGAATCTCCCGACAAACCTCGAAGCCGTCCTTCTCGGGGAGCATCAGATCCAAAAGGATGAGGCCCGGTTTGCGGTATTTCGCCTGCTCGATGGCATCCTCCCCGTCAAACGCCAGGGACACCGTATATCCTTCTCGCTCCAAAGAGAACTTGAGGATGTTTGCGATGGGCTCTTCATCTTCGACAACAAGGATTAGGGCCACTTTGACCTCTCCCTTTGTGCTAGCGTCATCCGATTGGTCACCCGCCCACCCTTCGAACCCAAACGAAATGCGGATTCACGAGGATGGTTTGATACTGCCCGAGGCTGCCAATCAGTCCAGTCTCCGGATCCAGGGTGATGGTGACTGGGTCCGCAGAGGCGGAATAGCTTCCGATGTTGAACGCGAGTGGACCGAACCACCACGACTTCTCCGAAACGTATGCGCTGATGCCGTAGAGTAATCCGCGCTCAGCGTACGCAGGGATGTTATAAACGATGGCAAACTTCGCCCAGAACGCGATGAACCCGAGGCATACGAATACTATAAGGGTCTTCGCCCAAAACTGCAGCGACTGAACGGTGCGCCACATCCGAATCCGGGCGACGCGGCGGCGCCTCTGTCGACGGCGGCGGCGATGCCTGCGAGCAAGCGCCTGCTGATGCTCCCGACGGGTCTGATGAGGGCGTGAGACTTCGTCATCCGGCAGCATGGCTTCTATCCAAGTTCACGAATTTGTTGACGTTCTTCAGGAACGCGAGTTCGACGGTTCCGGTTGGGCCGTTTCTTTGCTTAGCGATGATAACTTCCACCACGTTCTTTTTGTCCGATTCCTGATTATAGTAGTCATCCCGATATAGGAACGCGACGATATCCGCATCTTGCTCGATGCTGCCGGATTCGCGAATGTCGGACATCATGGGGCGCTTGTCCTGGCGCTGCTCGACGGATCGGCTGAGCTGCGCGAGGGACACCACTGGTACCTCCAATTCGCGCGCAAGCTGCTTCAAGGATCTCGAGATATCCGAGATCTCCTGCTGCCTGTTTTCTGACGATCCTCTGCGCCCATGGATGAGCTGCAGATAATCGATCACGACAAACCCGAGCCCCACCTGA
>JAJZAV010000238.1 GCA_021799255.1 Bacillota bacterium | reverse complement strand
CGCATACATTGTGGGGTAGGAACATGACTTTCTGCGGCTTTGCCAGAATCAATAGTTCGTTCAAGATCATCCCTATCCTATCTAGCTCCCCCTGCATGATTTCGAAATAACGACGGTTCGACCCCCGGGATTTCTTACGCAAAATCTGCGTGAACCCACGCAGGGCAGTGAGGGGATTCCGTATTTCGTGTGCCACCCCAGCGGCCAGTTGTCCGACGGCCGACAGCTTTTCGGAGCTTAGCAACAATTCGTCGGTCTTCTTGCGTTCGGTGACGTCTCGACTGACTCCGACGATGCGCACGGCTTTCCCATGTTCGTCGCGCAACACCTTGAGCGTCGTTTCGTACCATCGGTATTTACCATCCTTATGACGAATGCGCCCCGTGAGCCTGTCCAGCTTGTGACCGGCCAAAAGCTGAGGCGTTAGTTGAGATCTCCATACGAGATCCGCGGGATGATAGAAGTCCGAGACGTGCTTCCCGACAACTTCGGTGGGGTGGTACCCTAGAAGCGGCTCGACAGAAGGGGAAACGTATCCGTAGAAACCGTCCGGAGTCGAGTAAGAGACGATGTCCTGCGAGTTTTCGGAGATGATTCGGAACAACCGTTCCGTCTCCAATAGCCTCTGCCTATCGTGTTTCTGGCTCGTGATGTCCTCAAATACCGCGAAGGCTCCGGTCTGTTCCTCATCCACGACAATGGGCATCATCGTGACTCTGACGTCAACGACTTGACCCCGTTTCTGTTGGATTCTCGTCTCAAACGATTGGACTTCCGAAGGAGGATGGGCGGTATCCAACATCTCGGGTATGCTTGGATGGAACAGGAGAACCTCGGCAAGCTTGCGGTTCAGGAAATCTATGTGGGAATACCCGGTCATTCTCAGTAGGGCGGGGTTCGTTCCAACAACCCGCCCGGCCATGTTTAGAGAACAGATGCCGTTGGGGTTATACATCTTCAATGATTCGAATCGCCTGTCGTGGACTTTCAACGTGCGTCCGACCATTTTCTGTTCAGTGACGTCTTTTGCGACGCCCAGAACGGCTGCCACCTGTCCATCAATCATGATGGGCGTATAGGTGACGTTGACGGCGAGTCGATGTCCATCTTTGTGAACAATCCATACGTCGTGGGACAGGCTTCTTCCACGTGCCGAAATCGCGAAGTACCTACGAGCCTCTTTCAATCGCTCCGGAATCACGATGTTCGCAAACGTTGTCTGCAGAATCTCTTCCCGTGAGTACCCTGCCATTTCAATCGCCGCAGGATTGACGTCCAGAAAACGCCCTTTCACGTCCAATATGTAAACCGCTTCGCAATGGTTTTCAAAAAACGAGCGATAAATTGTGCCTTCGGACAGATTCGTGGACAAGAGTCAAGGGACCCCCCATGCTAGTTGAAGTAGTTATGGATTCGCTTGAAGTCTGGGAGAACCTCATCCATCCGGAAGATGCGAGTCTGCCAACTCGATTCCGCTTTCTTAGAATATTTTATCAGACGAAATGATAGTAAGGTAGTCTTTAGGTCTAGCTTCCTCGACGTCAGACGACTCAGCCATCGGCCCGCGGCGTGCGAGACCACGGGCCGAGTATCAAGTCTCTACCTTCGTGCAAAACCACCAGTCGAAACAATCCAGTTGACCTGCTTGGGACTTGGCTTTACGCTCGGCCACCTCTTGCAGCGTCTTTGCAGGAGGAACGATAAGTTTGTCTCCGATAAGTTCATTCTTGGGCCAATTTGCCGGAACGGCGGCTTTGTTGGCGTCGGCCGCCTGCAGGGCCGATACCGCTCGAAGGATCTCCGAGATGTTGCGCCCCACGTTCTCTGGGTAGGTCAGGATGATCCGGATGATCCCCTCGGGATCCACGATGAAAACGCTGCGTACCGTCCTGGTGCCCCTCGTGGGATGAATCATGCCCAGTCGCCTAGCTACGAGCCCGATTTCGTCTGCGATTATGGGAAACGTGATTTCGACGCCTAAGCGAGCGCGTATCCACTCCATCCATTTGATGTGGACGTACACTTGATCCACCGAGAGCCCGATGAGCTCCGTGTTCATCTGCTGAAAGTCTCGCTTTCTCCGCTCAAACGCTACAAATTCTGTCGTGCAGACCGGCGTGAAATCCCCCGGATGACTGAAAAAGACAAACCACCGCCCGTGATACGCCTGTGGCAGCGTCAACTCACCGAGGGTGGTTTGTACCGTAAGGTGTGGGAATGCATCTCCAATAAAGGGCGCCGTTGCGGGCTCGGACGAAGCGGACATGGATCATACCTCCTGGAGCATGATGCCATATCCTATTCAAACCGTCTGGGCTTGGTGAATCTGCCCTCCGCTAAAACGCACCAAACGGCGAGGCGAAGTTGCCCGCGGTTGCCATGAGCTCGACTTGCTCCGTTTCATTCAACTTGCGATAACGGGAGCACGCCTCCACGATTTTCGGCAGCAGGTGAACGTCACCCGCGCTCGGCATCCCCGTGATCTCCTCGTGCGAGAGCACGAAGGCGACGCACTTGTCGATGAACTCCTGCTCGTCGAACGGCTCGTACCAGGTGGCGTAGCGCTTCGCCTCGGCGCTTTGCCATTCACCGCGAGCCACGGCCTTAATCGTCATCAACCCAACGTCTTGTTTCTTCACTTCGGCCACGAGCTTGTCGAACCTATCGCGGTATTCGGCGTTGTTGTACAGGATGAAGTTCATCGGCGTGAGCACGGATTCAAACGGGAAGCGGTGCAAGGCTTCCAGGTGAACGGATGGAGCGAGGTGACCGTGACCCGTAATGCCGATGTGCTTGACGAGGCCTTCTTCCTTCGCTTCAATAGCCGCCTCGAGGGCGCCGCCCTTTTGGGTGCAGAGATCCAGTTCCTCGAAACTGGTGACCGCGTGCAGTTGAATCAGATCCACGTTGTCTACCTGCAGCCGTTCCAGCGATCTTTCGATGGATCTCTTTGCGTTGTCCCTGTCCCTGTCGCCCGTCTTCGTGGCGAGGAAGATCTGATTGCGGATCTTTGGCATCCAGGGCCCCATTCGAAGCTCAGCGTCCCCGTACGACGCGGCGACGTCGAAGTGGTTGATGCCCGAATCGAGGGCAAACTGAATGGATTCGTCCGCCTCGTCCTGCGTCACGTCGCTGAGGCTCGCCGCCCCGAAGATAATGACAGAACTCATGTGCCCGATGCGTCCAAGCCTGCGTTTTTCCATTCTAAATTTCCTCCTTTTGATGGCCCGGATTTATCGCGCGAGTGCCTCCGCGACAGCCGATTGGTACACCTGCTTCAAAGGAACTTGATTCGCTTCGGCAATCCGTCGACACGCCTCGAACTCCGGGGCCACGTTTACGGCCTTGTCCCCCAACGTAGCTGTCTTTACTGCGATGGGGCCGAACGGGGTTTGTACCTCGCTCATCTGTCTCTTTAGTTCCAGTTTTCCCACGTTATAGAATCGCAGACCAATACTTGACGTTTCCTCGAAAATCGCGGTCTGCAGTATGGGTAACTTTTCTGGGGCGCAGAGGACTTGCAGTTGTATGGCGGGGCGTCCCTTTTTCATCACCATCGGCGTCCACGTCGCGTCCATGGCTCCCAAGGTGAGTAGCCTATCAATGAGATACCCGGCTATCTCTGGGCTCATGTCATCAACGTTGGCCTCGATGACCGTCGCCTCGACGGGGGACGGGAGGCTCGAGACGTCTTCGTGATGATGGGGATGACCGTGTTGGTACGAATGCTCACCGCCCGAGTAGGTTTGCGTTGAGGCCCATTCTCCCAGTTGGATTCGTAGGAGGTTAGCGACGGGCAATTCCTTGGTTCCCGCGCCGTAGCCAATTTTGCGGTTGACAAACGGGCGCTTCGCGTAGGGTTTGCAGAGCGTCCGGATGATGGCGGCGCCCGTCGGGGTTGTGGTCTCTCCCCAGACGCCGGAGGAATAGGTAGGGAAGCCTTCCAGCAGCCGCGCCGTCGCGGGGGCCGGAACCGGCATGACCCCATGCTCGCAGCGTACGGTTCCGCCGCCTATCTCGATGGGGGTAACCACGCACTCAGGCTGTCCGAGCAGATGCCACGCAATCATGCTCCCGACGATATCGACGATGGCATCGACGGCTCCGACTTCGTGAAAATGAATCTTCTCCGGCTCCGTTCCATGCACCGCCGCTTCAGCCACGGCCAGGTGCCAAAAGGCCTCGCGACTCTTCTCCTGGACGGCGGTTGGCAGGTTGCTGTCATCGAGGATCTTCTCGATGTGCGAGAGGTGACGGTGATGATGGCTGTGTTGGGTCACCACGTCGACTTTGGTTGCCGTGATGCCGCTTTTCTTCACCGAATGGACCGTGAGGTCGTATTCGTCGACGGCAAGGCCAGCAAGCCCTTCGCGAAGCGCCGCCTCCGGTACACCCAGGTCCAGCCACGCCCCGAGAAACATATCACCGCTCGCTCCCGCCGTACACTCAATCCACGCGACTGTCAATTCTGTATCGCTCCCATCTGATTGATCAGGCTGGCCATGTAGCCGGCGCCAAAACCATTGTCGATGTTGACTACCGCCATGCCCGGCGCGCACCCGGTCAGCATGCTGAGAAGTGGCGTGAGTCCCTGCAGTTGAGCCCCGTAGCCGACGCTCGTCGGCACCGCGATGACGGGTCTGTCCACCAGTCCGGTGATCACGCTGGTAAGCGCTCCCTCCATGCCGGCAACTGCAATGACGACGCGGGCAGCTCGTATTTTTGGGAGTTGTCGCAACAAGCGATGAAGACCCGCTACACCGACGTCGTAGATTCGTTCCACTTGGTTGCCCATGACGTCTGCGGTAATGGCCGCTTCTTCCGCAACCGGGAGGTCCGACGTGCCGGCTGCCACGACGGTCACGTTGCCAACCGCTTTCTGCTCGCCGCGTCGAATGACGATGGTACGGGAGATCTCGTCAAACTGGGCATCCGGAACCAAGGGCAGCAATTCCTCCATCACGGATGCCGGGGCCCTTGTGCCGAGGATGTTGCCATCGGCGCGAAGTGCGAGGCGGTGCAGAATTTTCGCCGATTGCGAAGGAGTCTTGCCCTCGCAATAAACGACTTCAGGGAATCCCTTGCGCTGCATCCTGTCGTGGTCCAGGGTTGCGAAACCCAACTCTTCGACGCCAGCCCATCCTTGCGATCCGCTGGTTTGTGCTCGTTCCAAGTGAGATTCGGCTTCTTCGATGGATAGCGTCCCGTTTTGCACATCCGACAGGATGTCTCGGTACGACCTCACCTCGATGTCACCGCTTCTTCGTGGGCCTCTTGCTGAAGAACTTCGTTTAGGCTGCCGGATCGATATCCTTGTAAGTCGAGGCTGACGTACGAGTACCCTATCTCTTTCAGCTTTTGGGCGACGGTGTCCGCCACGGCGACAATCTCCTGCAACTTGTCCGGAGCAACCTCAATGCGAGCGAGTTTGTCATGCTGGCGTACTCGGACCTGGCGAAAGCCGAGTTGCATAAGGAACGCTTCGGCCCTATCAATCATCGACAGTTTTTCTTCGGTGATTCTTTCGCCGTAAGGGATTCGCGAAGACAGGCACGCGAACGAGGGTTTATCCCACGTGGGCAGGCCCAGTTCTCTCGACAGATGTCGAATCTCCGATTTCTTCAGGCCGACCTCCAGGAGAGGTGCGCGCACCCCACCGTCATGGGCGGCTTGAAGACCGGGGCGGTGCTCACCGAGATCGTCCGCAATCGCACCGAAAACGACGTGCTGATAGCCGCGCGATTTCGCAATCGGAATCAGGTGTGAAAACAGTTCTTGCTTGCAGAAGTAGCAGCGATTCGTAGGATTTTCCGCGTACCCCGGGATGGCAAGCTCGCTCGTCTGAATCACCTCGTGAGGTGCGTTCATGGCAACAGCGAGGCGGACGGCCTCCTCGCGCTCCCTGTCCGGGTAAGTTTCGGAATCGGCGGTGATGGCAAGGACGTTGTTGACGCCGAGGGCCTCAATCGAGGCTCGCAGAAGAAAAGTGCTGTCCACCCCACCCGAGTAAGCGACGACGATTCTTTCGAGCGACTGTAACAATTCAAGCAGATGAGAATACTTTTGCGGGATGGTTTCCACCATGCGGACCTCCTGAAATGGCTTTCTGTGCCTCGTCAAAGGGAAAACCATATGCGTTTGCCAATCTAAGGATTCCGTTA
>JAJZAV010000010.1 GCA_021799255.1 Bacillota bacterium | reverse complement strand
CGTGCAGAAACAGACCCAAGTACTGAAGGAACTCTCTCAACGCGAAGAAACGGCCATGAAGGTCATTGACAACAGTTCGTCGAGCAGCGATTCCATACAGACGGCAACCCAGGACCTGCAGCAGGCCACAGCTCTGCAGGCGGGCGTACAAAATGCAGAGAGCGCCGTGGAAAGTCTGGGATACGCGCAGTGTGCCGTCGTGCCAACGCCCAGCGGCACAGGAGCCACCGTGTATGTGCAGGCCAAGTCTCTCACGCCAATGAAGGCGGCAGAAGTCCTGGACGTCGTCAGCCAGAATACAGGCATCTCGGTGGACAACATTCACGTGGCCGCCCAGAACTAAGAGGGCGAGGGCGCTTCGGATGACCAATTACCTCGGAACGAAGCGCCTCCCTTCGCGGTTTCTTTTTCCCTAGTGTCTTACGATTGTTCGCTCCGACTATGGCCCGAAAACCGAACTATGGTATACTCGGGGGCAAGCATCTTGACTTGAAGTCGTCGGGGAGTGACCATCGTCGTGTTAAAAATCGGTGAGATTCGTGAATTGATTCGCCTCTTGGACGAAACGTCCATCAATGAACTGGCTATCGAAACCGAAGATATGAAGTTTCGTCTAAAGAAGTCCGACCCTCAGGTAGTGATGGTGCCGCAGCAAGGAACTTACGGCCCCCTCGCCAACCCTTCCATCCCCGTCGTGGATTCTGGTATGTCCCAATCGACATTGCCCCAAAAAGAAAACCGCGGTGATTCTACGCCTAGCGATAGTGCGTCAATGACACAAGCGGACGATTCGTTACATATCATCGTTGCGCCGATGGTTGGCACCTTCTATCGAGCCCCATCCCCTGATGCTCCAGTCTATGTGAATCCCGGATCCAAGGTCTCGGAAAAGAGCGTGGTCTGCATCATTGAGGCCATGAAACTAATGAATGAAATTGAGGCCGAAGTGCAGGGGGAAGTCATCGAGATCCTCGCAGAAAACGGTCAACTCGTGGAGTACGGTCAGCCGTTATTCCGAATCCGACGTTCATGAGGAGAGCTACCGCATGTTTAAACGGGTATTAGTGGCGAATCGCGGTGAAATCGCTGTCCGGATCATCCGAGCGTGTCGCGAGTTAGGGATTGAGACGGTTGCCATCTATTCCGAGGCAGACGCAGAAAGCCTGCACGTTCAACTCGCCGATGAAGCCTACTGCATTGGTCCGCGTGAAGCGAAGATGAGCTACCTGCACATTCCGAGCATCATGTCCGTGGCAACGCTGACCGGAGTGGATGCGATTCACCCCGGATACGGGTTTCTTGCGGAAAACAGCGATTTTGCTGAAGTCTGCGAGGCGTGCGGAATTACATTTATCGGTCCAAGTCCTGAAGCCATCGAAGTCATGGGAGATAAGTCGATGGCGAGACTCGCCATGCGCAAAGCTGGTGTGCCGACGGTTCCCGGCAGCGACGGTCTCATCCATGATGGTGCAGAAGCCTTGAAAATCGCGCGGGAAATCGGATTTCCCGTTCTGATTAAAGCGACGGCTGGCGGCGGTGGCAAAGGAATCAGAGTCGTAAAGGACGAAGATTCTCTTCTGGCGGCCATTGAAATTGCGCAGCAAGAGGCGGACAGGAACTTCGGAAACTCTGGAGTCTATCTCGAGAAGTACATCGAACACATGCGCCACATAGAAATTCAGGTACTCGGCGATACGCATGGGAATATCATCCACTTGGGCGAACGGGATTGTTCGGTCCAGCGTCGCCTTCAAAAACTTGTGGAAGAGTCGCCGTCGCCGGCCATTGACGAACAAACGCGAGCCAGCATGGGCGAGGCGGCCGTCGCCGCGGCGAGAGCTGTCGATTATGTCGGAGCAGGCACCGTGGAATTCATCTACGCGGGTCGCGGTGATTTCTACTTTATGGAAATGAACACGCGCATCCAAGTGGAACACCCGGTGACGGAGTTCGTCACTGGGGTGGATCTCGTGAAGGAACAGATTCTGGTGGCCACTGGAAAGCCCCTGCCGATTAGGCAGGAGGACGTGCGCCTTAGTGGTCACGCCATCGAGTGCCGGATCAACGCGGAAGATCCGGACAGAGGATTCCTACCGTCACCGGGGACCATTACGACATACTTAGTACCTGGGGGGCCTGGGGTTCGAATCGACAGTGCCGCCTATCAAGGCTACACCATTACTCCTTATTACGATTCGATGGTAGCGAAACTCATAGTTTGGGCACCCACCCGGAAGGAGGCCCTGAAGCGCATGGAGCGCGCTCTGAGCGAATTTCGGGTTGAGGGTGTGAAAACAACCATCGGATTTCACGAGCGGTTGATGCGAAATGAGTTGTTTCAGGCGGGAGCCGTAACGACTCGTTTCTTGGAAGAGCACACCGTGTAGGACAAATCACGCGAAGCGTGAACTGGTAGAGGTTGGCTTATGTCCATTCGTTTGCTATACTCCAAACTAAGAGCGAGACGGGGGAATTTACATGCAAGACATGCAATTCTCGACCACGGAACTCGGTAAAATTCAGATTGCCGACGAGGTGATTCAGATTATCGCCGGTCTCGCTGCCAGCGAGGTCCCAGGGGTGGCCGGCATGAGCGGGAGCTTCGCCGGAGGGTTAACAGAGTCACTGTTGCGCAGGAAGAACCTCGGTAAGGGCGTAAATGTTGAATTTGGCGAGGATGAAAAGACGTGTAAGGTGGGGTTGTCGGTTGCGCTCGAATTCGGCACCAACATACCTGGAACTTGCCTAACCGTGCAGGAAAACGTCAAGCAGGCGATTGAGAGCATGACTGGTCTTTCCGTCACCGTGGTCGATATTCACGTTGTAGCCGTGGTGTTTCCTACGGATAAACCCAAAGAAATCGCCGAAGTGAGTGCCGAACGCAAAATTCGCGGTTGATTTCATTGGAGGGAATTTCGTGAGCGTCTTGGATAGAGTACTGCTGGCATTGTTGGCACTATGGGCGATATTTGCTGCCGTGATGGGTGTGCTGTTCGGTACGGGAACGGTCAGTTCCGTCAACATCACCTTTTGGTCGGAAAACGCGCGCGACGAGCTGTACATTGTTGTGGTTTCGCTCGTGTTTGCCCTGATTGGGGCGCGTTTTCTGGTGTATCGGCTCGGAAGGGTAGACCCCGAGTTTGTGGTGCTTCCTGGAGAGCACGGACATATCCGCATATCGTTCACAACGTTTCAGCAGTTATCCAACGCGACCGGCCAGAACATCCGCGGAGTTGAATCGTTCGAAACGCGGGTAAGGCACGGACAAACTGGAATCCTTTTGGCCGTCCGAGTCCGAGTTCACAAGGACATTGACATTGCGAGCACAAGCAACGATATCCAAATTGCCGTGAAAGACCATATCGAGCGAACTACGGGAGTTACGGTGGAGAGAATCACGGTGAACATCACAGAAATCGCGAATAGTGGTGCAAAATCCTCCAAGGCGTGGGCGGAGTAGACCTATGGGAGCGCTCTTAAGGGCTTGGTTGACGCGTCTTCTGTCATTGCAGAAACGCTGGCTGGGCGTTGTTGTCGCGGTCCTAGTATGGTTAATTTGGATGGTGTTTGGTTTTTGGGCACTCATTCTGCTACTTGTTCTAGCGGCAGTTGGCTATATTATCGGCTTCGCGATGGAGCGCGGCATCACCCTGCGCGACGTTTTGACCAAGATTCTCTCCCGTCGCGATAACTAGAGCGAAGGGCCAGCGCTTGGGCCCTTCGTTATATTTATCCGGATTTCTGACGACGATAATCCATGCGGCGAGCTACCGCTATAGAAACGGGGTTCGTGATTTTTCATTTGGGACGAATTCCACGGTCCGCGATTGGGAGGGGAAATTTCAGTGAGACGGCACGAGGCGCGCGAGTGTGCGCTGCAGGCTTTATTCGCCGTTGACGTCGGCAAGGCAGACCCTGTTGACGCCGTACGGCACGTGTTGGAAGAGGAACGTCATGTCTCAGAGGCCGATGAGGCCTACGTCATGCGGTTGGTGAATGGCACAACTTCTTCATTATCGGACATCGATCAATTGCTTTCGCAACACGTTGAAGGTTGGAACGTCGATAGGATTGGCCGAGTGGAGATGAGTGTGCTTCGCCTCGCAATCTATGAGTTGCGCGAAGAACAAGACGTTGATTTCGCAACCATCGTCGACGAAGCGGTTCAACTCACAAAGTCGTTTAGCGACGAAGCCGCAGGGAGATTTGTGAATGGGGTGCTTGCCAAGGTCGGATCGATTCGGACAAGGTCCAACGAGCCATGACCGTCCATGCCGTTCTCGGAGTTGATACGAGTAATTATACGGCTTCGCTCGCGGCCGTGGACGCTCTTACGGGCGAAGTTCTCTCTGACGCACGAGAGTTGGTTCAATTAGGCAACGGCAAAAAGGGGTTGCGTCAATCGGACGCCCTTTTTTTTCACACCTCTAATCTACCACACGTACTTTCAAAGCTCATTTCAGGACTGCCTCGTACGGACGTCGAATGGGAAGGGGTAGGCGTCTCCGTACGCCCTAGACCATTCTCCACTTCGTACATGCCCGTATTTAAAGCCGGGGAGATGCTTGCGTATACCTTCGCAAGCATGGAACGGGTTCCCTTGGTGCGCACTTCTCACCAGGAAGGGCACGTGGCGGCAGCCCTCCATTCCCTCGAAGTGGCGCCAGATGAAACTTTTTTGGCGATTCATCTATCCGGAGGCACCTCCGATGTTCTGCTCGCGACGCCGACTCGATTCGGCTATGCCATCTCGATGTTGGGAGAGGGCGCAGACCTTCACGCCGGTCAATTCGTTGATAGAGTTGGCGTGCATCTCGGTTTGCCGTTTCCTGCCGGGCCAAGCCTTGAGCAATTGGCGGCGGAAGCAGAAGAGGATTCGTCGTTTCGCCTTCCATCGAGATCAATCGGATCTCGCCTCAGCTTTTCCGGTTCCTGTTCCGCCGCGATTCGCGCCCTAGACTCTGGCGTGCCCGCCGCGAACGTCGCGCTTGCGGTTTTCGCTGCCATAGCCAACGCCGTAGTCAAAGCGGTTCAAGCGGCAACGAACGAGCATCCCAACCTGAATACTCTCATCGTCGCCGGCGGCGTGGCCTCCAATCAGTGGATTCGAAATCGGGTCACCCGTCGTTTACAGACGCTGAGGCCTACCATGAACGTGATGTTTGCCCCTCCGGAGTTCGCGAGAGACAATGCCATCGGGGTCGCATCCATCGCGAGGCGATTTGTGCTCGACGCGAAGACGTGGTAACCACGTGGGAATCGGACGTGATTGGAACCTCGTCGGGAGGAGGAGTATAATAGGGCGCGCATTCAGTCACATCGGTCTGATTTCGACAGGATTGTAATCTACTAAGCGTCCACATTATCAGGAGGGAAAGAATGTGAGTTCAGTTCAGGATTTTGTCCGCGATGAATCGACGTACGATATTACCATCATAGGAGGCGGGCCCACCGGACTGTTCGCCGCATTTTACTGTGGTATGAGGGGCGCTTCGTGCAAGATTATCGACAGCCTCCCAGAGCTCGGGGGGCAACTCGCTGAACTTTATCCTGAGAAGTACATTTATGATGTGGGTGGGTTCCCTCGGATCCTCGCACGCGACCTCATTGAAAATTTGAAGCAACAAGCGTTTCAATACAATCCTTCCGTCCGATTAAATGAGAAAGTCATAGGTTTGACAAGAAACGACGACAACGTCTTTGAGTTGACGACCGACAAAGGGCTCCATCTGTCTCGCGCCATCATCATCTGCGCAGGCATCGGCGTCTTCACGCCAAGAGAGCTGCCCGCAAAGGGAGTCGAGAACTTCGCGGGAAAAGGCATCGACTACTATATCGATGATCTCAAAAAATACAAGGGCAAGAGAGCCCTTGTCGTCGGCGGCGGAGACTCCGCAGTGGACTTTGCGCTCATGCTGGAAGGAGTAGCGTCCGAAGTCACTCTCATCCACAGAAGAGACCAATTCCGTGCTCATGAAGAGAGCGTAACGCGTCTAAAGGCTTCCACGGTGCGTACCATGACGTTCTTCGAATTGGACTCGGTGTCCGGTGCTGAGCAACTCGAAGAGGCCGTAGTCATGAACAACAAGACGAAGGAAACGGTAACCTTGAAGGTTGATGCCATCATCAGCGGGCTGGGCTTTTCAGCGTCGCTCGGACCCATGACCGAGTGGGGACTCGAAATTGTGGACAACGAAATTGTGGTCAACACGAAGATGGAAACCAACATCCCTGGGGTGTACGCAGCCGGAGACATCGTGACGTATCCCGGGAAAATCAAGCTTATCGCCACAGGCTTCGGGGAAGCTCCGACGGCCGTGAACAACGCGAAGACGTACCTGGATCCAAATGCGAAGCTCAGCCCGGGTCACAGCAGCAGTCGTAAGTGATCACGGGCACCGACACGCCGACGACGCGATAGCCCGCGTTGAGGGAGGTGCCAGGAAGTGATATCGCCATCGCCGTCCACCGTGTTCACGGTGACCCAATTGACCGGGCTGATTCGCCGTCGGTTAGAAGCTGACCCACAGCTGTCTCGATGTCAAGTGACGGGTGAGCTATCTAATTTCAAGCATCACAGCAGCGGCCATATGTATTTTACGTTAAAAGACGATACGGCGCGTTTGCGCTCGATTATGTTTTCCAGTAAAAATAAGAACCTTACGTTTTCGCCCAAAGACGGCATGCGGGTCGTTTGTTCCGGAAGCATCGGAGTATTTGATAGGGACGGTCAGTACCAACTGTACGTGGAAGATATGCAACCGGACGGGGTCGGAGCCTTGTACGCCGCCTTCGTCGAACTGCGCGATAGGTTGGACAAAGAGGGCCTGTTTGCGTCAGACAAGAAACGCGTCTTGCCGAGGTTCCCGAAGACGATTGGCGTTGTCACCTCGCCGACCGGAGCGGTGATCCGAGATATTTGCTCGACCCTCGCGAGGCGATATCCACTGGCTAAAGTGATCTTGGCCCCGGCACTCGTCCAAGGTCCGGGTGCTGCCAAGACCATTGTGGATGGGATTTCGCGCCTTACCACGGGTACTCAGCCGAAAGTCGACGTGATCATCGTGGGGCGCGGCGGGGGTTCATTGGAGGAACTGTGGCCCTTCAACGAAGAGCTCGTGGCACGGGCGGTCGCTTCGTGCGCCGTGCCGGTCATTTCGGCCGTGGGTCATGACACGGATTTCACAATATGCGACTTTGTGGCCGACGTGCGAGCGGCCACCCCGACCGCCGCGGCAGAACTGGCGGCACCGAACGTCGAAGATTTGGCGGTTCAACTCAACGGGCTCTTAGGGAGAGCCACCTCCGCCGTTCAGTCGAGGATCGTGCACTTTCGACACCGAATGGACATGGCGAACTCTTCGATGGCTCGCGCTCATCCCATCGTTGGCATCGACCGACTGCGTGAGAGGCTCGACTATCACGAAGGTCAGTTGAGAGAAAGGGTTCAGCAACCTCTGCGCAAAGCGAACAGGCGCCTTGATGACGCAAGGTTGGCTTTGCTTCGCATTCGGCCGCACGAGCAATTGATGAGGCAACTGGCCGTTGTCGAAAGCCGTTCGAACCGACTGAGAGAGATTGCATCCGCGCTCCTTGCCGTGCGTCGGACGAGGCTCTCTGAACTCGCGGCTACGCTGGAAGCATTAAATCCAATGGCCGTTCTCGGCCGCGGGTACAGCATCGTAACGAAAAGGGACGGCACGGTGGTCACCTCCGTAAGTCATGTGCAACGTGGAGACGTGATTGGCATCCAATTGCAGGATGGGACAATCCCTGCGAAAGTGAGCGGCGAAAAGCAGGAGGATGATTATGGAAGACCGATTCAGTCCAAACTTGACATTTGAGGAAGCGCTCAAACAACTGGAGGATATTGTAAGGAAGTTGGAAGCGGGAGACCTTCCTTTGTCCGAGTCCATTGTCCAGTACAAGCTTTCGATGCAATTGGTTCAGTTTTGCAGGAGGGCGCTCGACAAAGCGGAGCTTGAGGTGCGAGAGTTGACGGATGGAGGCTCGGAACAAGAGTTTAGGGTCCCTCGCAATGAAGGAGTGGAATGAGCACCATGGGCTTGAGAGCGGATGAAACCAAGCAAGAGGCTGCTGTTTTGAACGGCGACTTTGACGTCTACCAGTCAGCGCACCTAACCGCCTTCGAGGAATATCTGAAAAACGTGCTTTTGCCGATGCCTGCAGTAGATCCTCTGATCCCTTCCATGTCCTACAGCCTCCTTTCCGGAGGAAAACGGTTACGTCCAATGTTATGCATCTTCGTTGCTGACATGTTTGGTACAGAACGAGAGATTGCGTTGCCTGTCGCGGCTGCGATTGAAATGATTCACGCGTATTCGCTGATTCATGACGATCTCCCATGTATGGATAATGACGATTTGCGCCGGGGTCGTCCGACGAACCACAAAGTCTACGGGGAAGCCATGGCCCTGTTGGCGGGCGATGGGCTTTTGACGCATGCCTTTTGGATGTTGGCCAGCACGCGGACGTCGCCGGAGCGGATTGTCGAAATGCTGAGATCTTTGTCCTTTGCGGCGGGACCATACGGAATGGTAGGCGGTCAGGTATCCGATATGGACCATCGCGAGCGAACGGCGACTCGGCTTACGTTCATCCACGCCCATAAGACGGGCAAACTCATCCGGGCAGCCATCGACTTGGGTGCCATTCTTGGCGGGGCGGACGCATCGAAGAGAGAGCAACTCGGCCTTTTCGGGGAGCATATCGGACAAGCATTTCAAATGATGGACGATTGGCTGGATGTTACTTCTACGACCGAAGAATTGGGGAAGACCGCAGGACATGACTCCGATGGCAACAAACTCACCTATCCATCTCTTTTTGGAGCGGATAAGACGCGGGAATTGGCCGAAACTGAGTATCAAGCGGCCGTAGCGGCGCTCGCTCCGTTCGGGGACAAGGCGAATCGATTGGGCGAACTTGCGAAGCGCATGGTGAGACGGAGCAAGTAGAAGCATACATGAGATTCGACAAAATAGAACTGGGCGATACGGAGCAACCGTCTGTGAACGCTGTTTGCAAAGATATAGAGGCTTATTGCCGTATGATATAATGACGTTGTTTCTGGGTGGCGCAGTATTCTAGTCAATCGTCTGCTTCTGAAGGCGGGGCTAAAAATCCGCCAAAGGGCACATCGATGAAGTTCCTGGTGTCGGCTTGAGGCGCCCAGCCTTGGGTCGGTACTGGGAGTTAAGAGAGTTGGGAGCATCGCAATGGCATGCGAACCGCTGCCCAGCTCTCGCGGAGGCCCAAGTTCGTTGCCTGCTTTATAGGAGGCTATGGCTTGGGGGAGGAACCTGCATGCGGTACCAATCTGTGTGCAGCGTAGCCTGCCTTGAGTGGCGTCTCAGGGATGCGGGAGGCAGGCGCCAGTCCCCGGCCAGGGAACGGCGCCGATGCCGCTGAAATGGACGCTGCAAAAGAGGCTAGGAAGCAGGCTCCGATTGTCGCGGAAAACGCCTAGACTGTTCGCCCAAGCGTGGCTCTTTGGGGATTATAGTGTGGACTAAGTGGTAATCTAGTCTGGCATGCGGTGACGCTGCCAAGAGGCGCATAAAGGGAAACCGCCAGCCTGGCGACGGGTCGGTGCACCTCTGGGAAAACCTACTGGACCTAAGCCACAGCGTTTACTCAAAGAGCCGCCACCCAGCCCATTCGGGCAAGACGAGGTCCCTCGACAACTGGAGGGTCAGAATGAAGCGTGTTTCATGGCAAAAAGCCTTGCGATTCGCTTTCGCCGTGGCGGCACTGTCGTTTCCGTTAAGCGGCGTATTTGATACATCTACCGTATTTCTGAACGCTGCCAAGTGGTACATAGGTGCAATTATCGTACTTCTTATTGTTGGAGTCGGCGTCGTGTTTGACATGCTGGGACTCGCCGCAGCCGCTGCCCGCGAGACACCGTTTCATGCGATGGCCTCGAAAAGAGTGTACGGAGCGAAAAAGGCCATCACCATCGTAAGAAACGCCGAAAAGGTGTCGAGCATTTGCAGCGACGTCGTTGGCGACATTGCGGGAGTCTTGAGCGGTGCCGGGGCGCTCGCCGTCAGTTCCCAGCTTTCCACTTCCTTTGGCGTCACAGGGTGGCACCGAGAGTTGATCATGATTGTTTTGACTGCTTTCATTACGGCCGTCACGGTCGGCCTGAAGGCAATAGGCAAGACCATTGCCATACATACCCCAACCCCCATTGTACTGTTTGCCGCGAGGGTATGGACCGCGTCTTCGCTCGCTTCGCGGGATCGTAAGTAAAGGGTGGTGATGCTGCACCGTGTTGGAATCGATGAATCAACCTGATGACCTCAAGCGACTTACCGAAGACCAGTTGCTTGAGCTGGCTATCGAAGTCCGCGCATTTCTTGTTGACTCGGTCTCAAAGACCGGCGGGCATTTCGGCGCGAATCTCGGTGCGGTAGAACTGACCATTGCCTTACATTCGGTGTTTGACAGTCCCCGGGACAAGATTGTTTGGGATGTTGGCCATCAAGCCTACGTCCACAAGATGTTGACCGGACGCAGAGAGCAATTTTCGACCCTGCGGCAATTCAAAGGCCTTTCTGGCTTCCCAAAGCGCAACGAGAGCCCTCACGACGCATTTGGTGTCGGTCATGCCAGCACGTCTATCTCAGCCGGGCTCGGAATGGCCGTTGCCAGGGATCTGGCCCACGACGACTACCATGTGGTCAGCGTCATCGGCGATGGAGCCCTGACGGGTGGCATGGCGATGGAAGCCATGAATCACGCGGGGCACATGGGAACTCGTCTGCTTGTGGTTCTGAACGACAATGAGATGTCCATTGCGGAAAACGTCGGAGCCGTGTCGCGATATCTAACAAGAATGCGCACCGACCCGACATACTCGCGGGCAAAAATCGAGATAGAGCAGATGCTTCGCCGCCTTCCGGCCATTGGCACCAAAGTGACGAAGACCCTCGAATGGGTCAAGGACGCCATGCGACATCTCGTGGTGCCTGGACTGCTGTTTGAATCGTTTGGATTCAAATACTTCGGTCCCGTCGATGGCCACGACCTTCCTGAGCTCATCCGCGTGCTGAACGACGCCAAGCAGCTCGACGGCCCCGTTTTGGTCCATGTGGTGACCATGAAGGGGAAGGGATACGCCTCGGCCGAACACGCGCCCGACAAATTTCACGCCTGGCCGACCGCGAAGAAGGAGAAGGCCAATCCTTCGTATTCGGACGTGTTCGCAGACACCCTGATTCGTTTGGCCGAACAGGATCCACGAATCGTTGCCGTAACGGCGGCGATGGGACCCGGCTCCGGACTCACCAAGTTCCAAGCTCGCTTTCCAGAACGATTTTTCGACGTGGGCATCGCAGAACAACACGCAGCCACGTTTTGCGCGGGCCTGTCCACAGCCGGATACCGCCCCGTATTTGCGGTCTACTCTACGTTCTTGCAAAGAGCTTACGATCAAGTGATCCACGACATCTGCATACAAAACCTTCCCGTGCTGCTCGCCGTGGACAGGGCCGGCGTCGTCGGACCGGATGGAGAAACGCATCAAGGGGCTTTTGACGTCGCCTATTTGCGCGCGATACCCAACATTACCATGATGGCACCAAAAGATGAGGACGAACTTCGACACATGATTTTCACGGCACTTACGCTCCCTGGCCCGTGCGCGATTCGGTATCCGCGGGCCGACGGCGTCGGTGCAAAACTCGATTCACCACTGTTAGAAATACCCATCGGCAAGGCGCAGGTGCTAAAGAGCGGATCGGATTTGGCCATTCTCGCACTCGGCCCAATGGTTGCCATTGCCGAACGGGCCGCCGATATACTTGCCGCGTCCGGCGTGTCGGCGTCCGTCATCAATTTGCGCTTCATCAAACCGCTCGACACGGAACTCATTCTCGAGCTTGCTGGCGCGGACATCCCTCTCATCGTCGTCGAGGAAGGAACGACGATGGGAGGCGTGGGATCTGCCATCCTAGAGACCTTGTCTGACGCTGCGATGTCGACGAGAGTCGTCCGAATTGGCTTGCCGGATCAGTTCGTAGAACACGGTTCTCGCGGTGATTTGCTGAAATCGTTGGGCCTCGTGCCGGAGCAACTCGTGGAGCGAATCAAACACGAATTGCCCCTCGCAGAGAGAAAACCCGCCTCGGGATCCGTTTGAATTGGAGCAAACACGTAGACAATGAAAATGTGGATTCGCTTGTTGACACAGTGATGAAAGAAGATAAAAAGACTCGACTGGATCTTTTGCTGGTGGAACGGGGATTGTTTCCCACGCGCGAGGCCTCCAAGCGAGCCGTGATGGCTGGCTTGGTGCGTTCGCAAGGTCAGGTGTTGGATAAGCCCGGGACACTCGTGCGCCAAAACATCGATGTAACCATCCTGAAGCCGGATCATCAGTTTGTGAGTCGTGGCGGGTTGAAGCTAGAACATGCTCTCTCGGCGTTTGGCTGTTCCGTAGAGGGCAGAGTCGTCCTAGACGTGGGGGCCTCCACGGGAGGCTTCACGGACTGCGTTCTCAAAAGAAACGCCCGGTATGTTCATGCGGTGGATGTTGGCTATGGCCAGTTCGCTTGGGCGTTACGAAACGATGAACGCGTTCACCTTGTCGAACGTACGAATTTTAGGCACGTCGATCCCGCTATTTTCGTTCCAAAGCCGGACTTTGCAGTCATGGACGTGTCGTTCATTTCCATCCGATTGCTGTTGCCAAAGCTCGTCGAGTCGCTCTCTGATAAATCGGACATCGTGACATTGGTAAAGCCTCAGTTTGAGGCTGGCAAAGAGAGCGTGGGAAAGGGCGGCATCGTTCGGGATCCCGCCACCCATTACCGAGTGCTTCGGGAAGTGGTTCAGTCTGCCGCCTCCTCAAAGCTCGAATGTAAGGACGTGACGTTTTCCCCGATTGCGGGGGGAGACGGGAACATCGAGTTCTTTTTATGGCTTTGCAATTCTGGGGACGCGCCGAATGCAGCCGATTTGACTTTCAAGTTAGAGGAAACGGTTCGGCTGGCGTGGTCCACGTTGAAGGACCAAGAAGTCAGTTTCTAATTCCATGGTAAGAGCCGAGGAAGGGACAAACCGTGACGTTCGCCAATTGGTTGGGGATAATGGGTGCTGCCGCTGTGTTGGTGTTTGTGTGGATAGCTCTGTTCCCGCCCGGCGAGAAAAAGGGTGAGTCCGCAAAGCTCAGCGATCACATGGATAGAGCGAAGGCCTGGCTGGCCGACAATGGTTATCACATCGTTCGGGGTCGGCAGGTTGCACAGTGGGTCGGGTATTACGACAAAGACGAGTACCGCAAATTGCTTTCGATTGACTTCATCGTGCGCAAGGGAGCCGACTATTTCGCAGTCAAGGTCACGCGGGATCAAGATCAGGAGATTTCCGGCCTCAAATTGCGCGAAGAATGGTTTCCACTCTGCGACGCGTTCGGAGTCAAGGGGATCCTTCATCTCGATGTGTCTTCGGGTGAACCACATACCATTGATTTTGAAGTGGTACCTCCGCGCTACGTCCGGATCCGCCAACTCGGCTACAAGTCCGGTTGGATGCTTACCGGAGCCATTGCCATGTTTGCTCTGTTGCATCGAACATAGTGGCTCGTCGAGCATCTTTCTTGCAAAACCATCCTAGGGGCGAGAGGAGGACTCCAAAAATGAGAACGGTAGGGCTCCTCGTAAACCGAGAAAAGCCGCATGCAGATGAAGTGAGCTCTCTCGTCGAATCGCTCCTTTCGCAAAACGGCGTCTCCACCGTGCGAACCAATATTGGCCGCGGCACTCGCTACAGCGACGTTACGGATCAATTGCCGCCGTCTTGCGAAATGGCCGTTGTGTTCGGCGGAGACGGGACCCTGCTCGGCGTCGCCAGAGGGTTGGCGACGCTTCAAATTCCCATTTTAGGAGTGAATCTGGGACACCTCGGATTTCTAGCCCAGTCGGAAGCCACGGACGTCGAGGAGACGGTGCGCAGGGTGGTGGATCGCGATTACGACGTAGAGAGACGGCTCATGCTTGAGGCCACCGTGGTCCGAGAAGGGCATGTCGTACAGAGTTTGGGTGCTCTCAACGACGCGGGAGTTGCCAAAGGTTCGTTCACTCGAATGGTCACGCTGGAACTGTATGTGGACGACATGTACGTGGATACCTACAGCGGCGATGGACTCATCGCATCGACGCCGACGGGATCCACCGCGTATTCTCTCTCGTGTGGAGGTCCAATTCTCAGCCCGCAGCTGAATGTCATGGTCATCACGCCCATCTGTCCGCACACGATGTTCTCGCGTCCCATCGTCATCGACGAACGACAGGAGATCAAAGTCGTCGTTCACGCGACTCACGATGACTTGGCCCTGACCATCGATGGACAGGTGGGAATAAGGCTTCACGCAGGCGACGTGGTTCGCATAAAGCGATCACCCAATGATACACTCTTGGTAAAATGGCGTGATTCCGAGTTCTTTTCGGTCCTGCGCGCGAAGCTGCGCGGGTATGAGTCAAGCGTTCGATCCCTATGAACCCGGACATGGGCCGCTTCGAGCTTCCGTTGGAGGAAAGGAGGGACCCTGGCTACCGTCAGATCAGCCAGGACTATTATGCTCTCAACGCTCTCAATTTCGTCCATTGCCCTCATTGAAAACGCCTCATTGAACTTCTCACAGGGAATGACCGTACTGACGGGGGAAACGGGCGCAGGAAAGTCCATCCTTCTGGATGCCATTGGCCTCGTTCTGGGACAACGTGGAGATTCGACGTTGATTCGCCGAGGAGAGAAGAGCGCGTTCGTGGAAGCGCTGTTCCATGTTGACGAAAAAAACACCATGATAGCCGAGTTGCTTCAAGAATGGGGGTTCGAAGCTCCCGACGGGGAGGTTTTGCTGTCGCGCGAACTGCACAAAAACGGGCGGACGGTGTGCCGAATCAATGGCAAGATGGCAACTGTACAGATGTTGAGGGAAGTTGGCTCCCTGCTCGTGGATCAGCAAGCGCAACACGAATCGTTCGGCCTCGCGCGACCCGAAGAGCAGTTGCGGTTGCTGGATCTATACGGGCGGCACGAGGAGGCGCTCGAAGAGTTCCGACAAGCGTATCAGCGGTTTCGGGAGGCACAAGCGCGGTTTCGAGAGGCGCACGTCGACGAACAAGAACGGGCCCGGAGAATGGATGCCCTCCAGTTTCAGATTCATGAGATTGAGTCCGCGCGCTTGCAAGCGGGAGAAGAGGATGCGCTTCGGGAAGAACGCAAGAGGTTGCAGAACGCGGACAGGATAAGAACCTATATTGAGACCGCCTCGAAGTGTCTTAAGGGCGATGACGGTACACAGGGAGCCGTAGATCTGCTGTCAGAGGCACTCGACAACATTCACGACGCGAGCGAATTCGACGACGAATTGGCAGGCATCGTACAACTGCTGGAAACCGCTCGCGTGCACGCCGAAGAAGCTGAAATTGCCATCTCGAAGCACGCGGATCTTGCCGACGTGGATCCTCTGCGACTCGAAGAAGTGACCAATCGCCTCGCGGAACTGCGCTCGCTTGAGCGCAAGTACGGATCCTCCATCGAAGAAGTCCTCCAGCATTTGCAGAAGGCGAGAGTGGAGTACGACAATCTTGAGACGATTGAGTTTCGCCTCGCCAAGTTGGAAAAGGATGCATCCGTTGCATTTGAAGAGCTGTCCGACAAAGCACAAAGGCTGCACGAGTTAAGAGTGAAAGTCGCCGCCAACCTGTCGAAACAGGTTGAATCCATCGTGCGAACGCTCAACATTCCGAGCGCTCGATTCGTCGTGTCCGTCGACAAACGAGTCAATCAGGATGGGTCGCCTGAATTCTCGCCAACCGGCGGTGATTCCGTGCAGTTCTTGTTCGCCGCGAACAGAGGGGACGAGTTGCATCCTCTCGGCAAGGTCGCTTCCGGTGGGGAACTGTCTCGCGTGCTGTTGGCGGTCAAGTCTGTGCTGGCCGAAGTCGACGATGTCGGCACCATGATATTTGACGAAATTGACTCCGGCGTCAGTGGACAAGCCGTGGAACGTCTGGCGCAACAACTCGCCACCCTCGCCCTGACAAGGCAAGTTTTGTGCGTGACTCACTCGCCTCAGGTTGCCGCCTTCGCCTTCGAGCATTTTGCAATCTCAAAATCGGAAGACGGCGACGCGACGCGAACGCTGGTGACGAAGCTCGACGATTCGGGGAGGGCGGCTGAAATCGCACGTCTAATCGGCGGGGGAGTCTCCGACGAGACAGCCCGTGCTCACGCCAAAGCGCTTTTGTCCAAATCGGTTCATACCACTTCGCCCTAAACTGTCCAGACAATTCGGCACGGGGCAAGGAGCCCCGGTATTCATTTCGTTCGCGTGGCAAGTTTTCTGCGACATATTCCCCATCCTTGCGGGAACCTTACTACCACAGAATAAGTGGTGCGCACAGGAGGGGACAAACATGCACAAGGGGTTTAAGAAGCATGCCCGATTTGCCGCCAGTGCGCTGGTGAGCGCAATCTGCCTGTCCCCGCCAATGTACACCAATGCCGCCTCTCCGTCACAAGTCCAGATGACGGTGGGAGAACCGCGACAAATACCCATTGGCATTGCGAAGTACGCTGATGTCATGAGTTCTAACGCCGCGATCGTGCGCATTGGGACGAACGGGACCGCTGATTTGACCAACGGGGTTTCCGTTTTTCCAAAGCGAGTGGGAGATGCCAGGGTTGTTGCCAAGTTGTTTGGGTTCATCCCTTGGAAGTCCGTCGACGTTCACGTCCTTCCCAGGCAGATGGTGTACGTTGGAGGGCAGTCCATCGGGGTGGCTCTTCACGTCAACGGTACGATGGTCGTCGGACGCGAACCGGGGAACAGTTCGGAGCTAGAACTCGGCGATGTGATTCGAATGGTCAACGGCCATAAGGTCTCATCCTCCGCCGACTTAAAGCGCTGGACACCTTTGTCCGCGAAGTCTGTCAAGCTTGTTGTCCGTCGAGGGTTACCGGACGCCCCCCTGACACTTCCCATAAAAGTTCCACTGAACTCTCATCATCAGTTGGGCGTGTACGTTCGAGACAAGACGGTCGGCATCGGCACTTTGACCTTCTACGATCCCGTTCACCACACTTACGGGGCTCTCGGGCACATTATTACCGACGCGGATACCGGTCGTCCCATCGAAGGCTGGGGAAGCGTTTACGACAGCGACATCACAGGTATCGTCAAAGGCAAGCCTGGGCAACCCGGAGAAAAACTCGGCAGGTTTGCGGCTGGGACCCCTCGCTTAGGCGACATTTCCCAAAATACGGACTTTGGCTTGTTCGGTCACATGGATGAAATGCCTGCACACCTTTATCGCAAAACAGAAGTTCTCGTCGCCTTGCCAAGCCAGGTTCACCCCGGTTCCGCGCGGATGTTAACCGTGCTTCATGGCCACCAGGTAGAGTCCTTCTCGGTGCGTATCGAAAATGTGGCTCGACAGAATCACCCAACCACAAGGAGCATGATCATCCGCGTAACGGATCCACGGCTGCTTACAGGCACGGGCGGAATCGTACAAGGAATGAGCGGCAGCCCAATCCTGCAGGACGGTCGTTTGGTCGGTGCCGTGACTCACGTATTTATGAGCGACTCTACGCGGGGTTATGGGATTTTCGCGGCCTGGATGGCCACGATGTCAGACATCAAGGCGAAGGAGACAAACGAACCCATCGTGCAGAGTGGAGATATCGTCGCGGTCTGATCTCGTGTCGAATTTTGTTGCATCGCCCCGGATAGTCGCGAAAACTCTTTCATAGATTTTGGCAGGACTACACCGGCCCCCCGTCGAATCCCTTGAAGGAGATTTCCCCGGGGGGGTTTTTAGTGTGGCAGTAATGAAAGTGCTGATTGCGGATGACAACAGGGAATTCGCGGACATGCTACGCGATTTCTTAAATGCACAGGATGATATGAGCGTTTGTGGCGTCGCTGGCAACGGGAACGACGTGTTGGAGATGCTTCAACACACCCATCCCGATGTACTCATTCTCGATATCATTATGCCCGTTTTAGATGGAATTGGAACGCTGGAGCGCTTGGGCGAAACGGTAAGCCCGGCGCCGAAGGTCATTATGCTTACGGCCTTTGGTCAGGAGGACATCACGCGCAGAGCCGCTGACCTCGGAGTCTCCTACTTCATCCTGAAGCCGTTTGATTTACCCGTTCTGGCTGACAGAATCCGACAAGTGATGATGAAGCCGACGGGCAGTCCGAGTTTGACCAGTGTGACGATTTCCACAAACGCTCCAATTCCGCGGCGGACCATTGATGCGGCCATTACTCAAATCATCCACGAGATTGGAGTTCCAGCCCACATTAAGGGATATCACTACTTGCGGGAAGCCATCAGCATCGTGTTCAACGATGTTGAAATCCTTGGCTCCATCACCAAAGTCCTTTATCCTCGTATCGCTGAACGGTACAAAACGACCCCTTCACGCGTGGAAAGAGCCATTCGTCATTCCATTGAGGTCGCTTGGGGCCGGGGAAACATGGATGCCATTCGCAGCATGTTCGGCTACACCGTGAGCGTGTCTAAGACGAAACCGACCAACTCCGAGTTTATCGCGATGATTGCGGACAAACTTCGAATCGAACACAAAGTAGGCTGAATCGCAAGGCCTGGTTTGGATTCCCAAGTCCGGTGACGTTTACCCCGTCGCTTCGGACATCGAATGCGGTGCTTGAAGCTGCTCCGCGAAATCGCACATCTTCTGCAGCGGACACGACGAACATTGCGGCGATTTCGCGGAGCAGTAATGACTTCCTACCGCGTCCAAAAGAGCATGATATTGATTGTAAAGCCGGGTGTCCGGCGTAAGGTGTTCCATGAACCAATCTCGCAGCGTCCTATATGGTATTTCCGTGTCGACGTAGCCGAGTCGATGAAAGATGCGTTTGGTGTAGGCGTCGATGACGAATGACGGCTGCAATGCGGCGTACAGGATAATGTCGTCGGCCGTTTCTTCACCGATGCCGTAGATTCCGAGCAATTCGGCACGTAATTGCGCGAGCGGTGCGTGGAGCATATGCGCAAGGTCTCCGCGGTGATGTTCGTGAACGTGGTTCGCAAAGGCTACTAACTTTCGCGCCTTCACTCGAAAGTATAGCGTCGGCTTGATGTGGGGTTCTATCACCTCAAGCGGCGCCTTATGAAGTGATGCCAAGGAGAGCAAGCCGTGACGACGCAAGTTCTCAATCGCCCTTTCCACGTTTTTCCACGAAACACTCTGCACCAGAATGGAACCGATGACAACCTCTTCTGCGCTTTCTGCCGGCCACCATCCGCGGTCACCGAAGTGGCATTCCATGCGCTGATAGATGTCCAGCAGTTCATCCATCACGTCTTGTTTCATGCGACCTTGCGCCTTATGGCGAAACCAGCGATTGGGGTTGTCAACCGGCACTGAACCCATCCTCTCTTGACCCGTCTTGGTCGGTCAATCCTACCATGCGAAAGGGTCGACGTCCACCTTACGGTACCGCTTTTTCGCTTTGGCCAGCGTCCTAGCCAACGCCGGGCTGGGTGGCGTGAGCTCGGTGAACGGATTCTCCTTTTGCACGAACGTATCCAGCATGTCGGGGTCCAGAATCTCGTCTTTAGAACCCGACGAAATGTTGTTATCGCCACAGATCTTTGCGCTCGCTATGTTGCTCTTTGAGGACAGCCTCCACCCGTACTGCAAGTTCTCTCCGACAAAGATGCCCGATACCGTGTTCACGCTTCCAGCGTGGAACGAGTATACAGAGAAATCGATGAAATTTGCCATGGACCATCATTCTCCTTTCCCCTCGTGGCAACCCAACCCTAGGAGCATATGATGTGAAAGATGACCTAGTGTCTATCACGGATAAAGACGATTGTGGCGCTCCGAGACCGCATGAAAGGACGTGGAAACTTGGCCGTAGCCATCAATATTGGATTCTTGAACGTCGGCGGCATACAGTCGGATGCAGGCGTGTTTTTCGGCCAAAACATGCAAAATGGTTGGGATAGCCACAGCAAGTCAAACCAGGCCGGCCCCTCGGCGGGTGGGTACTTCAACACCGTGTGGTCGTATATCAACCTGCTGTCGGACCCCGACGTGATTGATGTCCCAATTATGGATCAGGACATCAAGTCGCCGACGTTTGCTCACATCATGGGAGTCTAAACGACGGGCAAAGGAGTACCAAAATGAGAGTCAAGTTTGTTTTCAACATCGGATACATTCGCTTTTCGAATATAGATTCAGCGTCGGCCGTGAACTTTGGACAGAGTATGCAGCAGGATTGGCATTCCATCTCCAAGAGTAATACAGGGTATGGAAAGATCACGGGGGACGGAGTCCATATGGAGAAAACAAGGGCCCTCGTACAGGACCCCGATGCGGTTGACATGCTAGCTGCCGAAGAACTTCGTTACCGCGGAGCGGTGCGCGGCCCTCGGCTGCGATAAGGAAAGGTGGCGAACATGAACAATAATCCGCTGGATTCGTTTCCGTACCTGCAACAAATGGCGCAGCAATTTCGCCAAATGTTTGGTGACGATTTTGTGAAAAACATGATGAACTCCATGCAGGTTCCCGCGTGGAATCAACCGCTGGGAAATCAGAATGGAAATCCGGCGGCCTCGGGTGCCGAGCCCCGATTCGGGCAAAATCCGTTTCAACAGAACGGCAACGGACAAGCGCAGGGAGGGGGCGCATGGCCAAATTGGATGGCCGGTTGGAACCCGCAGGGAAACAATTCGGCGCCTTCCTCCAGTGCTCAAATTCTTGCGGTCGATGTCTTCGACATGCGAAACGAAATCGTGATTGTGGTCGAGTTGCCGGGTCTTCAGAAGGCTTCCGAAGTGCGCATTTCGGTGTTGCCGACGTCGGTCACGATTAAGGGAGACAGACGGCTGTCCGCGCACATGGCAGCGGGAACCATCACCCAGTCGGAACGCGTGCTCGGACCGTTTGAACGAACCATCGAATTGCCTGCCAGAGTTCGCAAACAACACGCGAAAGCGACGTATGCCCACGGCCTGCTCGAAATCCGACTTGTGAAAGAGGGGCGCATCAGCAATTCGGACGCGAACATGGTAGACGTCGACTTTTTATAGAACAGGCCGACCCTTTTTCAAGAGGACCGTTCTGGTTTGCGAGACCGATTCAGTTTGCCAATCGCAGCGACTACCATAGGCGTCCGGACGCGTCGACCAACATTCCGCCGATGACAGCGACAACAAACGATACGATGGCTCGAATCAGAGTGAAGCGAACTCCGAAAAAAGGAACCTCCGCCGGTAGCCGCGTCAACGATACTAGTTGCCACGACGTCATGAACGCGAACACAGGACCGAGCCCAGCTTCTGCGGCTAGAAGGCTAGCAGCCAAAGGATACGCAGCCCATCGGCTGCCAGTACCTAACAGTCCTAGCGTCGCCCCTATCACTACCCCTACGATTCCTGACTCGCGCCCCAGCCACCGAGCGATGGACGTTGCTTCGAAGAACTGTGCGACGAGTCCTGCGGCAAGCATGGATACCATCATCCAGGGAAGCGCCGAAAGAAGCATTTCTCCCGCCTGATTTAAGCCCTCCCGTGCAGGTTGTGGCCAAACCAACGCTAGGATTCCGTAGGCGGCAACCGTTAGCCCTCCAAACACCAGCAACACCTTGTCCACGTCCATAGGGCCCCTTTCGACGACACATGGTTGAGACGCACACGCCGAGCGTTTCTCCGTCTCATCCCCTACGACAAGGAATTTCGTAATGCCGAGATCAGCACCGACCACGAGTGAGCGTCGGAAAAGGATAACGACCACACGGCGACGCCAGCGAGACCCTCATTATTGACCAGGTCGAGCTCATCCTTCAGAGTTTGCGGGGTGAAATACCACACTTCCTCGTAGCCGTTGGGTTTGGGATATCTCGCGTAGTTCAACTGCAGATGAGGATTCCATTTTGAGACCGCGTTGTGGCTGGCGAGGATCCCCTGAACTTGACTGTTGGCATAGGCGCTGCTGGACACGCTTCCGTCCGCGTAGACGTGCCAAAATCGTGTATAAAAAGGCACGCCGAGCACGAGCTTGTCCGCCGGAACACCCGTGTTCAGCAAGTCGTCCACGGCTGTTCTTACCCACGGCAGGTCGGCAACGGGACCGGGCGTCGTATCGCTCGCCCAGTGCTCGTCGTACGCCATGACGATGAGGTAATCTGCGTTTGCCGCCAAACCGGCATGAAAATACACGTCGGTGTCGTGGAGAAAGACGATGTCTGGCGTGATATCCACCGACAGTTTTATGTGGTGTTTCATCAGCATCTGGTGCAACTGCCCCACCATATTGGTGTAAGCGGACTCGTCTTGGATGTCCATGTTTTCAAAGTCCAGGTTGATTCCATCTAAATGCGCCTTCACGGCGTCCTGCGTTAATTGCCGTACAAACCGATTGGTCGCAACCTTGTTGGCAAGCAACTCGTGCGTAAGCGTTAAGCTGTACTGGTTGTCCACCAGCGCCCATACCGATACGTGATGATCATGGGCATAGGTGACTACGGAGGGCTGAACGAAATTTTTCACTGTGCCGTACTTGGACCAAAGTTCAAACCACGTGGGACTGACCACATTCATTCCAGGATTGTTGGCGATGAGGTTGATACTTTCGCTTGCTGAGAGACCGGAGGGAATCCAACCCATGGCGATGTTCTTTTGTGCGGTCTTCGCCCATGTGGTAATGGGTGTCATCAGGCTGGTTTCGCTGACCCCTCCGGACGGGGCTTTCGGAATCGCGGTTGGATACTGTGCTTCTACCATGCGGATTGGGTTCGAGAGGGGTACTCCAAACGTTTCCATAAGCGCGGTTAGAGGGGCATGCGGGACGGGACGATTCGAAGCCACATATGCGTTGGTTCCCACCATTTCCGAGATTTGCGCGCTTGCTAGACTCCGTGCCGTCAACCTCGCTCCTATGCCGGCAGGCGTCGTGCCATACACAACAAACACCGACGACACGCACAGGATCAAGAGAGCAAGCGCGCTGAAGGAAATGAACACGATTCTCCCCAGATTCGTCCGACGAGCAAATTCGGTTGGCATATAAGACACCCTCCCATGCTGACTCTTGTGAGAGTCTATGAAGGGGTGTGGTAGTTTAGAAGAGCGTGACAAGCCGCAGACGAAAACTACCATCCACCAAGGCTATCTGTGGACGGGACCTCAGAGGTTCTCTTGCCAGACAGGCTCTCCCTTTGTGTATACTTCCTTCTTCCAAATTGGGACTTCAGACTTGACCCTGTCAATCAACTCACGCGCCGCCGAAAACGCATCATCTCGGTGGGGGGCACTCGCGCCGCAGACGACTGCAACCTCGACCGGCACGAGATGTCCCAGACGGTGCCAGCAGAGCGCTGTAACACCGGGAAACTTCGCTTCGGTCTCCGTTCGAATCTTCTCCATGATCCGCAGAGCCATCTCCTTGTAGGCCTCATATTCGAGGTGAGAGGTCTGCCGATTGCGCGTCCATTCTCGAACCGTACCCGAGAACACCACGGTTCCCCCGGACATTGGGCTCACAAGCATCTGGAAGGCCTGCGCCACATCGAGTCTATTCTCGACGAGCCTGCACAGGTTTGCGTCTGCCGGAAGGTCATTGCCATCGATGGATCCTCCGCCCACCGGGGGAATGAGACCCACCTCGTCGGTAGGAGAGATAACAGTATCATCATCAGCGTAGGACTGGTTCACGGCCACAAGCGCTCGTTGAAGTTGTTCGGCAAGAGCCGGCTCTTCCGTCGCAATCACTGATTTGAGGCTTTTGGCGGTCATGCCATCCTGGTAGGGAACGAGAAGTTCATGCGAACCATAGGTTTGCGCCATTCCGGCGAACAATCGGACAGAAAGCTGCATCGGGTCAACCCTCCAAAAATGGTGATACACTAGACTCTGTAAGCATCCGCACAAAGACTGGGGGAACATTCTTGTCTAGCCAAACCTTGAATCATTTTGACGACGAAGGCCGGGTCCACATGGTGGACGTTTCGGATAAGCCCGTGAGCGCAAGGGAAGCCGTTGCAGGAGGACTGGTGCTGATGGCGCAAAGCACCAAGAGGCGGATTCTGTCCGGCACGATGAAAAAGGGAGACGTTCTCTCCGTCGCCGAATTGGCTGGAGTCCTGGGTGCGAAACATACATCCTTCCTCATCCCGCTATGCCATCCTCTGCCCCTGTCCCACGTATCCGTCAAGTGCGAGTTCTTGGAATCGGATGACGATGCCAACGCTCGCTTGTCCATCACGGCCACGGCCAAGACGACCGGACAAACGGGAGTGGAGATGGAAGCCCTGACGGCCTGTACCACTGCGGCTCTTACCGTCTACGATATGTGTAAAGCCATTGATAGACAAATCACCATCACGGAGATCCGTTTGCTTCAAAAATCCGGAGGCAAGAGCGGTGACTATCAAGCCGCCCCATGAATTGCCTTGGGATCCGTACCTCATCATAGCGCAGCTTCCCATATGTTACAATGACTCACGCGAAGGGTTTGCAGGCCGGTTTTCACCGTTCACACCGACGAGCGAACCATGCGACTGTGACTCTACTCTGAGGCAATGACGCGTGTACAATGATTTAGACGGAAAGGCGGGATTACCGTTGCAAGACATCACCATGCCGGATGTCGGCGAGAGCGTTACGAAAGGCTTGCTGACCAAGTGGCTAAAGCGGCCGGGAGAAACCGTATTTGTCGACGAACCACTGGTTGAAATCGTGACCGATAAGGTGAACGTGGAAGTTCCAAGCGAATGCGATGGGATCCTGGAAGAGATTCTGGTTGCCGAAGGGGAAACTGTCCTCGTAGGAACCGTGATTGCTCGCGTTCGCGAGTTGACGACGGACGCTGGACATTCCGCGTAACGGAGGTTCTTGACGCATGGGCGAATCAAAGATTGAAGAACGACGCCGGGAGCGTAGAGAAAGATCCTCTACCGACGCCAGTTCGCGTCCCGAATGGTTGAAAATAAAAGTAAAGACAGGTCCCAATTTTCAAGAATTAAAGCAACTCATGCGTGGGCAGACGCTACATACCGTGTGTGAAGAAGCCCGATGCCCCAACATCTTCGATTGTTGGGAGCATCGCGTTGCCACATTCATGATACTCGGCGACGTGTGCACGAGAGCATGCCGCTTCTGCGCCGTAAAAAGCGGCCGTCCAACCGAATTGGATCTTGGCGAACCCAACCGTGTCGCACAAGCGGTCGTGCGCATGGGATTACAACACGTCGTCATCACGAGCGTCGCTCGCGACGACTTGGCGGATGGAGGCGCGTCGATTTTTGCGGCGACCATTAGAGCCGTCCGAGAATCGCTGCCGAGTTGCGGCGTTGAGGTTCTTATCCCCGACTTTCAGGGAGACGAGGCCGCCCTGAAAACCGTGCTGGATGCGTCCCCAGACATCTTGAATCACAATGTGGAGACGGTGCGCCGACTCTCCGACAGAGTCAGGTCGAAGGCGAAATACGAAAGGACTCTGGAACTGCTGCGTCGCTCGAAGGATCTGCGCCCGGACATCCGCACGAAGTCGAGCATCATGGTAGGAGTCGGCGAGACCATGGACGAGATCCTTTCGACAATGGACGATCTCAGGGACGCGAAGGTGGACATTCTTACGATTGGACAGTATTTACAGCCAACGGAGAATCACCTGTTTGTGGAGAAATTCTATACGCCGACCGAGTTCTTGCGGATGCGCGGGGAAGGGTTAAAACGCGGGTTTGCTCACGTCGAGTCGGGCCCGCTGGTTCGCAGCTCGTATCATGCGCACGAGCAGGTGGAGCGAGCCAAGAGCGGGCTTCCCGTTCAGGCTGTCGACAACGGGGGCAACGGCGAAAACGACGAAGAGAGGAGAGCGTCCCGTGGCTGAGGTCATCCACGCGTACCATGTGCCTTTAGGCAAAATGAAATACGACAAAGCGCTGGACATCCAGAAAAGACGGGCTAAGGCGCTCTCGCTGGGCATAGACGATTTGCAGACCGTGTACACCGTGGAGCATTCTCCCACCATCACGGTTGGTCGCAACGGATCGGACGAAAACATCGTGGCCTCCGAAGAATACTTAAGAGATCACGGCTTTTCGGTGTACCACGTCGACAGGGGGGGAGACGTGACCTATCACGGCCCGGGTCAACTGGTGGTGTATCCGGTCCTCCACCTCTCGCCATGGGGCAACGACGTCGGACAATACGTTCGGAATTTGGAACAGGTTGTCATTGACGCGTTGGCCGACGTGGGGATTGACGCCGGCAGGGACGAAGCGCACCCCGGTGTCTGGGTGGACGACGAAAAGATCTGCGCAGTTGGCTGTCACGTCCAGCGCCGTCGTCCTCGGGAGTTCGTCACGTCGCATGGGATTGCACTCAACATCTCGACGGATTTGTCCCACTTTGACACCATCATCCCGTGCGGAATCAAGGAAAAAGGAGTCACGTCGGTGGCTCGACTAATGTCAAAATCCTCAGTCCCCGCATCTTCCTTCGAGGACTGGACAACTCGGGTTCTAGGCCACTTCGAAGCGGTTTTTGGACTGCGGTTCGAGACGATGTCTGAAGGGGATATGGACAAATGGGAGAAGGACAAGGCCGTCCTCTTAAGCTGACGGGCGAGGGGCTGATTCAGGACGGCGAGAGAGAGACCACGGAGATCTCGAAGCCGTCCGGAATTCCAACGAAGCGGGTCTACGAACCTCAAGACGGGGTGTTGGCCGAGGAGTACGAAAGGCGGCTTGGACGTCCGGGGGAATTTCCCTTTACGCGAGGCGTCAAAAAATCGATGTACCGCGGCAAGCTGTGGACAATGCGTCAATACGCCGGTTACGGTTCTGCCGAACAAACGAACAAGCGGTTTCGTTATCTCCTTTCGGCCGGTCAAACGGGCCTCTCCGTCGCCTTCGATCTTCCGACCCAGATTGGTTACGACGCTAGTCACCCCATGTCGAACGGCGAGGTGGGAAAGGTCGGGGTCAGCGTCTCCTCGCTTCTCGATATGGAGGCCTTATTTCATGAAATCCCGCTCGATGAAGTAAGCACCTCCATGACCATTAACGCACCGGCGGCCATTCTGCTGGCGATGTATCTCGTCGTGGCCGAAAAGCAAACGGTCCCCTGGGATAAGGTTGCTGGGACCGTTCAGAACGATATCCTCAAAGAGTACGTCGCTCGCGGAACTTACATTTTCCCTCCAGAACCCTCGATGCGCCTTACGGTTGACGTCATGGAGTTCTGTCGCCGGCACGTGCCGAGGTGGAACACCATCTCCATCAGCGGGTATCACATGCGTGAAGCCGGCGCGACGGCCGTGCAGGAACTCGCATTTACGTTGGCCGACGCAATCGCTTACGTAAGAGCGGCACAAAAGAGGGGGCTCGAAGTCGACGAATTCGCTCCCCGACTATCGTTCTTCTTCAACGCTCACAACGATTTTTTCGAGGAAATCGCTAAGTTTCGGGCGGCAAGAAGGATGTGGGCCCACATCATGAGAGATCAGTTTGGTGCCAAAGACGAGCGGTCGATGCAATTGCGTTTCCACACGCAGACGGCTGGCAGCACTCTCACCGCGGCGCAACCGGAGAACAATGTGGTGCGGGTGACCATGCAGGCGCTCAGCGCCGTCCTCGGGGGGACGCAAAGCCTGCATACCAACGCGTTCGACGAAGCCCTCGCGCTGCCAACGGAGGAGTCTGCTCGAACCGCGCTTCGCACGCAGCAGATTATCGCCTACGAGACGCACGTCGCGGACACGGTCGATCCGCTCGCAGGAAGCTACTATCTGGAATCACTCACAGACTCGCTCGAGCGCGAGGCGTCGCGCTACCTTGCGGAAATCGACGCGATGGGTGGCGCGGTCGCAGCCATCTCTTCGGGATACATGCAGCGCGAAATCCACCGGGCCGCGTACGAGGCGCAGCGGCGAATCGATGCACAAGAGCAGGTGGTGGTTGGAGTCAACCGGTTTGCGGCCGTCAGCGAAGCGCCTTCTCATAACCTGCTTCAGGTGGATCCAAATCTCCAGGCATCGTGCACCAAAAGGCTGTCCGATTTGCGCCGCAATCGTGACGAAGCCGTCGTGAACGAATGCCTCTCGTCCCTCAGAGCCGCCGCGAACGGAACGGACAATCTCATGCCGTCCATCATCGCCGCGGTTCGAGCCTACGCCACCATCGGCGAGATGTGTGACGCTTTACGCGACGTCTTTGGGGAATACCACCCTTCGGTATTCTGAGGCGTCTTTTTATTCATTGGCTGCTTTGTGACACGACTTGTGAGGTGATGAACGTTGGCGATTCGCGTTCTCATTGCGAAACCTGGACTCGACGGACACGACAGGGGAGCTCTCGTAATTGCCCAGGGTCTTCGTGACGCGGGAATGGAGGTCATTTACACCGGGATACGACAGACGCCTAAGCAAATTGTTGCCGCGGCGATTCAGGAGGATGTTGCCTGCATTGGGCTGTCGAGCTTGTCGGGTGCCCACATGAATTCGTTTTTGGAAGTAGCGCGCCTACTTCGGGAGCAGAATGCAGAGAATATCCTGTTGATTGGCGGGGGCGTGATTCCCGATGAAGATGTTGCGACGCTAAAAGGAGCGGGGGTTTCCGAGGTGTTTCTACCGGGATCGACCATCGCGTCCATCGCGAAATACATCGAAGAGAATGTGAAAACCAGAGACTTGAGTTTCGACATCGGCGGCTGCACAGTAAAAGGGGTTCATCACGTGGGGGTCTTGGTGAACAATATCGACGACATTCTGCCCTTTTATTTGCAAACTCTCGTGTTTCACGTTGTTGCGGATGAGCAGTTGACAGAGCATGGAGTCAGGTCCGTTATCCTCGCGGCTAACGACAGTCTCGTCGAGCTGATTGAACCCATCCATTCAGCAAGTTCCGCTGCAAAGCAGTTAGCAAGCCGCGGCCCTGGCGTCCATCACATCGCGTACGAGGTCGAGGACTTAGAAGCATGCCTCGCGCGACTGACCCAGCTTGGAATGCGACTTGTCGATTCAGCCCCACGGGTCGGCGCACAGGGACATCTCGTCGCCTTTGTTCATCCGAAGAGCACGGGTGGTGCGCTTACTGAACTCGTCCAGACGAAACGAGGTGAGACGGATGCAAGATAAGCTCTACGAATACCAAGACAAGAAGCGGCGCATCGAGCTTGGCGGAGGAGACGCCCGCATACTGTCGCAGCACGAGAAGGGAAAGATGACGGCTCGCGAACGCATCGATTGCCTGCTTGACCAAGGAAGTTTCCGCGAAGTGGGTACCTTTGCCGCCACGCATTCTCCATATTCTGAAAAGCCAGTCGTTGATGCCCCCGGTGAGGGTGTGGTGACTGGGTACGGCACCATCGATGGTCGGACCGTATTCGTATTTGCGCAAGACTTTACCGTGTTCGGCGGGGCTCTTGGGGAAGTGCATGCCCAGAAAATAGCGAACATCATGGATCTCGCCGTCAAAACCGGTGCCCCCATCATCGGTTTGAACGACTCGGGAGGAGCGCGCATTCAAGAAGGTGTCGTCTCCCTGGATGGGTACGGTCACGTGTTTCACCGAAATGCGATATATTCGGGAGTCGTGCCGCAAATCTCGGTGATCATG